>JAJPXY010000028.1 GCA_021205205.1 Clostridiales bacterium | reverse complement strand
ACAGCGCGTCCAAGAAGATGACCGTCAAGTGGGGCAAGAACACCAAGGCCACCGGCTATCAGATCCAATATTCCACCAGCAGCAGCTTCTCCAGCTATAAGACCGTGACGGTCAGCAGCTATAAGACGGTCAGCAAGACTATCTCCAGCCTGACCAAGAACAAGAAGTACTACGTCCGGGTGCGGGCCTACAAGACCGTCTCCGGCACCAAGTATTACTCCGCCTGGAGCGGCACCAAGAACGTGAAAATCAGCAAGTGACCGCCGCGGGCTTCCCCCAGGCGTCCCACACCACCACCCACAGGCAGGGGCTTCGGCCCCTGCCGTTTTTTGTGCCGCCGCCGGGGAAAACCGAAAAAACGCTTGTTTTACTTGCATTTTTCCTGATACGCTGGTAGGATAGTGTTGTTATAGCATCGAAAGCGCCGGGATTCCCCGGCGGGAAAGGACGATACGACTATGAAAGTGATTTTACAGCAGGATGTCAGAGGCCAGGGCAAGAAGGGCCAGCTGGTGGACGTCTCCGACGGCTACGCCCGCAACTTCCTCCTGCCCCGCAAGCTGGCCGTGACCGCCACGGCGGACAACATCAACACCATGAAGCTCCAGGAGAAGGCCCGCAAGGAGCGGGAGGCCGCCGAGAAGGAGGCCGCCCTGGAGCTGTCCAAAAAGCTCAAGAACAGCACCGTCAAGGTCGCCGCCAAGGCGGGGGCGGGTGGCAAGCTGTTCGGCGCTGTCACCACCAAGGAGATCTCCGCCGCCATCAAGGAGCAGCTGGGCTACGACATCGGCAGCAAGAAGCTGGTCTGCGAACCCATCAAAGCCTTCGGCTCCTACGAGGTCAAGTGCAAGCTGGGGTATGAGATCAGCGGCACCATCAACGTACAGGTAACAGAGGGATAATTAGCAATTAGCAATGTGCAATGTGCAATTAACGGTTACCGTTTCGTTGGCATTTTTACCCAGCATAGTACAACTTTCCTTCGGAGAAAAGCCGCTCTGCAACTGATCACCCCTCTTGCCTCCCCTGAAAGGGGAGGAGGGCCGCCGCCGCAGGCGGTGGCGGAGGGGTTTCCGCCGGAATCACCGACCAGTCTGACGCAAAGAAATAGCGAAAAAACTGCTAATTGCTAATTGCACATTGCACATTGAAAGAAAAGGGGGGAAGTTCATGCCGGATGAAGAACTGATGAGCCGCCAAATGCCCCATTCGCTGGAGGCGGAGCAGTCGGTGCTGGGCAGTATGCTCATCGACAGCCGCTGCATCCCCGACGTCATCGAGGCGCTGGAGGCGGACGACTTTTATATGCAGCAGAACCGGGACATCTACGAGGCCATCTACTCCATGTTCGTCCTCTCCCAGCCCATCGACGCCGTCACCGTCCTGAACCGGATGCGGGAGAACGGCACCTACGACGAGAACAACACCCGGGGCTACGTGCTGCAAATCATCGACGTGACCCCCACCTCCGCCAACGTGATGGAGTACGTGTCCATCGTCAAGGACCGCTCTCTGCTGCGGCAGATCGCCCAGACCGCCGGGGACATCACCGGCATGGTCCAGCGCAGCGAGGGCAGCGGGCAGGACATTCTGGAGGCGGCGGAGCAGCGCATTTACGCCATCCGCCAGGGCCGGGGCAGCCGGGGGCTGCTCCACATCTCCGCGGTCATGCAGGACGTGTACGCCCGGCTGGAGGAGCTGTCCGCCAGCGACCAGGCGGTGCCGGGCATTTCCACCGGCCTCACCTCGCTGGATAAGGCCATCGCCGGTCTGAACAACTCCGACCTGATTTTGCTGGCCGCCCGGCCGGGCATGGGCAAGACCTCTCTGGCCCTGAACATCCTGCTCCACGCGGGCAAGCACAGCGGCAAGACGGTGGTGTTCTTCTCTCTGGAGATGAGCCGGGAGCAGCTGGCCATGCGGCTGCTGTCCAACGAATCCTTCATCGACAACAAAAAGCTGACCACCGGCCAGCTGGACCCGGAGGACTGGGGCAACATCGCCATCGCCAGCGCCTCCCTGAACCAGACCAACATCATGCTGGACGACAACCCCTCCCTGACGGTGGCGGATATGCTGGCCAAGTGCCGCCGGGTGGACAACCTGGGCCTGGTCTGCATTGACTACCTCCAGCTGATGCAGTCCGCCGGAGGGCGGACCTACTCTGGGGAAAACCGCCAGCAGGTGGTCTCCGACATCTCCCGGAGCCTGAAAATCATGGCCAAGGAACTGAACGTCCCCATCCTCTGCCTGAGCCAGCTCTCCCGCGCCAACGAGAGCCGCCAGGACAAGCGCCCTCTGCTCTCCGACCTGCGGGAGTCCGGCGCCATCGAGCAGGACGCGGACATCGTTCTGTTTATCTACCGGGACGACTACTATAACGAGGACAGCGAGGCCCACAACCAGGCCGAGCTGATCATCGCCAAAAACCGCCACGGCGAGACGGGCAAGGTCTACCTCCAGTGGCTGCCGGAGTACACCACCTTCTCCAACCTGGAGACCCGGCGGGAGGAGCCGCCTTGGTGACGGAATCCGTCCGGGCGCTGGTGCGGGAACATCAAATGCTCACGCCCGGCGAGCGAGTGCTGGTGGCCGTCTCCGGCGGCGGGGACTCCATGTGTCTGCTCCACCTGCTCTGGCGGGAGGGGTACCAAGTGGAGGCCGCCACCTACGACCACGGCATCCGCCCCCAGTCGGCCCAGGACGCCGCCTTTGTGGAAACCTGGTGCCGGGAGCGCGACATCCCCTGTCATGTGGGCCGGGGAGACGTGCCCCGCTGGGCGGAGGAACATCGTCTGGGGCTGGAGGAGGCCGCCCGCGCGCTGCGCTACGCCTTTCTGCGGGACACCGCTCAGGCCGCAGGTGCGGTGAAAATCGCCACCGCCCACAACGCCGACGACAACGCCGAGACGCTGCTGCTGCACCTGCTGCGGGGCAGCGGCCTGAACGGGCTGGGGGGCATCCCGCCCGTCCGGGGAAACCTCATCCGGCCTCTGCTGACTGCCAGCCGGGCGGAAATAGACGCCTATTTGGAGCGCTGGGACATCCCCCATGTGGAGGACAGCACCAACGCCGACACCACCTATCGCCGGAACTACCTGCGCCACGAAGTCCTCCCCCTGCTGAAAGCCCAGAACCCCAACCTGCTGGAGGGGCTGAGCCGCACCATGCGGGGCCTCCGGCAGGACAGCGATTATCTGGAACAGCAGACGGCGGCGCTGGCGGAAAACGCCGCCTCCACAGGAAGCGGGCTTTCCTACCCCGCCGGGGAGCTTGCGAATCTGCACCACGCCCTGGCGAACCGGGTGGTGCAACATCTCGTCGCGCAGCTGGACCCGGACGTGGTACTCACCGCCGCCCAGCGGGAGGCGGTTCTGGCCTTGTGCCGGAGCGACGACCCCAGCGGGCGGTATTCCCTCCCCGGTGGGCTGACCGCCCGGCGGGAATATGACCGGCTGGTGCTGACAAAGGGCACGGAAAACGGCCCCTTTGCGCCTGTCCCGCTGTCGCCGGGGGAGCGCGTCACCGTCGGGGACCGGGTGCTGGAATGCCAGTGGGCGGTCTGCCCGGAGGGCAAGTTCAACCAGCCCGGCGAATTTTACCTGGTCCCCTGTCCGGGGCTGGTGCTTCGCCCCCGGCGCATCGGGGACGCCATCACCTTGCCCGCCCGGGACCGGAAAACGGTGAAAAAGCTGCTCATCGACAGCAAAGTGCCCCGGGCAGTCCGGGACCAAATCGCCGTCTTTGACGTGGGCGGCCAGGTGGCCGCGCTGGACGGCTTCGGCGCGGACCGGGCGTTTTTGCCCAAGCCGGGAGAAAAATGTTGGAAGATTTCGGCTTTGGTTGTGCCGGAATAATTTCCACACATCCTGTAGGGGCGGCCCTCGGCCGCCCGAAAAACAAACGCGGAATCTGCGGGCGGCCACGGGCCGCCCCTACAAAAAACGGAGGGTTTTTCGTTGATTTATGAACACCTGTCCCCATACCCCACCCACTTAAAAACAAGCAGCGCCTGGCTAACAGCTAATAGCCAATAGCTAACAGCTCATACGCCAACAGCTCATACACAGAGAGAGGAGCAATTATCATGGGAATGGCAAACGACATCGAATCCGTCCTGTACAGCGAGGAACAGCTCAAGGCGCGGGTCGCCAAAATGGGCGCGGACATCACCCGGGACTACCAGGGCAAGGAGAAAATCCTCCTGGTCAGCGTGCTGCGGGGGTCCTACATCTTCATGGCCGACCTGAGCCGGGCTATCGACCTGCCCTGCCTGGTGGACTTCATGGTGGTGTCCTCCTACGGGTCCGACACCCAGTCCAGCGGCCAGGTGGAGATCAAGAAGGACATCTCCATGAACCTGGAGGGGTATCACGTCATCATCGTGGAGGACATTCTGGACTCCGGCAACACCCTCTATTACCTGATGAAGATTTTGAAGCTGCGCAAGGCGGCCTCCATCCGCATCTGCACCCTGATGGACAAACCCGACCGGCGGGTGCGCCCCATCAAGGCGGACTATGTGGGCTTTGAAATTCCCGACGCCTTCGTGGTGGGCTACGGCCTGGACTATGACCAGCGGTACCGCAACCTGCCCTATGTGGGCATTTTGAAGCCGGAGGTCTACGGCGGCTGATTTTCAATGTGCAATTAGCAGTTAGCAATTAGCAATGAACGCTTTTGCAGCCGTGGTTCTCCTGTGGAAACGCCGGTGGAAAACAATTCCTCTGCAATCAACAACAAAGCGGATACAAAAGGATAACAAAATTGCTAATTGTAGTGCCGCCCCTCGCCGCAGGCGATGGCAGAACGTCCGGTTTACCCATAATTGCACATTGCACATTGCTAATTGCTAATTGGATGAAGGATGTGAGCATTTGAAACAAAACCATAACAGAGACATCATGATCTACCTGGTCGGTATTCTGATTTTGCTCTTTGCCGTCCGCATGGTCCAAAACGGAAACAGCACCGTCTCCGTGGCCTACAGCGAGATGGTGGAGATGTTCCAGGAGGAGCAGGTCACCTCCTTCGTGGTGAAGGACAACACCGTCACCCTGGATCTGAACACCGAATACGAGGGCAGCACCCAGGTCACCTGTGACATCACCAGCCCGGAGATCTTCTACGCCGACATGAACGAGCTGGTGCATGAGCAGGAGGAGGCCGGCATCATCACCGGCTACCACTACGACAAGGACACCGAGACCTCCTGGCTCCAGACGTTGGGGACGGCACTGCTGTCCACCCTGCCGGTGCTGCTGGTGCTGTATCTCTTTATGATGCGGCAAAACGGCGGCGGCGGGGCCGGGGGCCTGAGCAACTTTGGCAAGGCCCGCACCGTCAACGCCGGGGAGATGAAGGTCAAGGTCACCTTCCGGGACGTGGCCGGTGCCCAGGAGGAAAAGGCCGAGCTGATGGAGGTGGTGGACTTCCTGAAGGACCCCGCCAAGTACACCGCCCTGGGGGCGCGCATCCCCAAGGGCATCATCCTGGTCGGCCCGCCGGGCACCGGCAAGACCCTGTTGGCCAAGGCCGTGGCGGGGGAGGCCGACGTGCCGTTCCTGTCCATCTCCGGCTCCGACTTTGTGGAGGTGTACGTAGGCGTGGGCGCAAGCCGCGTCCGGGACCTGTTTGAACAGGCCAAGAGCAGCGCCCCCTCCATCGTCTTTATCGACGAGATCGACGCGGTGGGCCGCCAGCGCGGCACCGGCGTGGGCGGCGGCCACGACGAGCGGGAGCAGACCCTGAACCAGCTGCTGGTGGAGATGGACGGCTTCGAGGGCAACTCCGGCGTCATCGTCATGGCGGCCACCAACCGGGTGGACATCCTGGACCCCGCCCTGCTGCGCCCCGGCCGGTTTGACCGGCAGATTTACGTGGGCCTCCCCGACATCCAAGGCCGGGAGGAGATCCTGCGGGTCCACTCCCGCACCAAGCCTCTGGCGGACGACGTGGTCCTCCGGGACCTGGCTAAGGCCACCGGCGGCTTCACCGGCGCGGACCTGGAGAACCTGATGAACGAGGGCGCGCTGGCCGCCGCCCGGGAGAACCGGCCCTACATCAACATGCAGGACCTGGAGGACTCCATCATCAAGGTGCTGGCCGGGCCGGAGAAAAAGAGCCAGGTGGTCACCCCTTACGCCCGGAAGCTGACTGCCTACCACGAGGCGGGCCACGCCGTGGCCATGGAGCTGCTGCCCACCCACGACCCGGTCCATCAAATCACCATCGTCCCCCGTGGCCAGGCGGGCGGCATGACCGTCTCCCTGCCCCAGGAGGACAGAGCCTTCCAGAGCCGTACCGAGCTATACGAGAGCATCGTGGCCCTGCTGGGGGGCCGGGTGGCGGAGGAGCTGGTGCTCCACGACATCTCCTCCGGCGCGTCCAACGACCTGGAGCGGGCCACCTCCATCGCCCACAGCATGGTGGCCCGGCTGGGCATGAGCGACAAGCTGGGCGCGGTGGTCTACGACAACCAGAAGGGTGAGGTCTTTATCGGCCGCTCTATGGCCGAGGCCAAGCCCTACTCCGAGAAGGTGGCCGCCGACATCGACGCCGAGGTCAAGGCCCTCATCGACCGGGCCTACGCCCATTGCACCCGCCTGCTGCAAAGCCGCCGGGAGCAGCTGGAGGAGGTGGCCCAGTTCCTGCTGGAGCATGAAACCATGTCCGGCGAGGAGTTCGCCGCGGTGATGGCCCCCAAGGGGGAGCTGACCGGCGGGGAAGCGTGAGAGGCGAGGCTATGTACACGGGCAAAGAATGTTTTATCAACGATGGCAAGTATCTCTCTGAGTCCATGCTTGGCTTCTGGCAATGGGCGTTTTCAAATATAAATGATAATACAATCAGAGGGACGCTTGCAGAATACATCGTGAAAAGCGCTTTGGACCATGGAGGCTATTCATACAACCCGCAGCAAAGCGCATGGTCATCGTATGACCTAGATGGCCCGATGTTGTCCCATCTTACGCCGCCTAGAAAGTCTCGCATTGAAGTAAAATGTTCCGCATACCTTCAGGAGTGGGGCATCTCTAATAAACTTTCCTTTAGCATTGCCCCAGCAAAACTCCTTGATGAAGATTTGAAGGACTACCTAGAAGATTCCCCGCGGCAGCGCAACAATGACCTTTATGTGTTCGCGGTGTATAAGGCACATGACCGCCGTTGCAATATGCTTGACTTGTACTGGTGGGAGTTCTATGTTTTTCCAACTTTTAGAATTGAAAACGACCCTAAACTATACAAGCAAAAAACTATCTCGCTAAAGAAGCTGGCAACTCTTTGCAATCCCGTAACATACAGTGATTTGTGTTCTGAAATCGTCAGCGTCTGCAATTCGATTGCCACGGATACGGTGCATCATTTTCCTCCCTCTCCGGTTGAAGGGAACTAAAGCCACACGGAGGCATCCATGTACACCTTCCATCTGCAAAAAACGTCCATATGTACAACCACCTGCTGACCATCTCCGACGGAAAACCAGCTATCAGGCCCTTGTGGAGTCCGCGCCCACCAGGGAGCCAACCATTCTGGTCTGGCTGGCGGACTTCGGCCTCCCCCCTGTCGCGGCTTCGCCGTGTCACCGCCGCCGCCAAGCGGCATTTTCGAAGCTACGCTTCTTTCTGCGCCACCGCCGAAAGGCGGTGGCCTTTCTTTCTTGTCCCCGCACCAAAAAAATCTCAAAACCCCTGTCAGGTTTCTTCGGTTTCCGCGTCTTATAGATAGAGAGAACCAAAAGGGAGGTGAACAGGCCCATGGACACCTTTGACGCCGTCTGCCGCGTCTACTTTCAGGACGTATACCGCTACCTGATGAAGCTCACCGGCGACCCGGCCCTGGCGGAGGACCTGCCGGAGCCCAACGCCGAGGGCGACCTGGAGGGCGGCGCGCTGGCCGCCGACCAGGCAGAGCGGGCCTACGCCCTGCTGCACCGGATGGCGGAGCCTTACAAAGAGGTGTTCCTGCTGCGGGCGCTGGGGGAGCTGAGCTTCCGGCAAATCGGCGCGCTGTTCGGCAAGAGCGAGAACTTGGCCTGTGTGACCTATCACCGGGCGCGTAAAAAGCTGCAAGCCCAACTGGAGGAATCGACATGAAGCTGAACTGTGAAGTGATGGGCGACCTGCTCCCCCTCTACGCCGAGGGGCTGACCACCCCGGCCACCAACGCGCTGGTGGAGGAGCACCTGGCAGACTGCCCCGCCTGCCGGGCCGCGCTGGCGGACATGAGACAGGCCCCGCCCGCCCTGCCGGAGGAGACGCTGCCGCTCAAACAGGTGCGGAATACCCTGCAAATCCGCCGCCGGGCCAGCGTGCTGCTGGCGGCGGCGCTGGTGCTGGCGGCAGCGCTGGTGGCGCTGGCCCACCTGACCAAGCCGGTCTACCTGGGCTATCAGGGCAACGCGGACACGCTGGTTCAGGTGGAGGAACTGGCGGACGGCCGCTACTGTGTGACCTTCGACGACTCCGTCACCGGCTACCGGCTGGAGACTGTCGAAACGGAGGCGGGAAAAAATCTCGCGCTCCTGATGATTTGGTACACCCCTCTGGACCGTCTGCTGGGCAAGAGCTTGCAGGGCATTGAGCAGCAGGGGCTTTTGCTGGACGCGGACACCGATTACTTTTATCTCGTCACCCCCTTGGGGGGCGCTGTCGCCTACTGTCCGGTGGAAACCTGGGAAGGGGCGATCCCGGAGGGGTCGTTCCCCTTCGTGGGGTTGATGCCCCGGCTGGCGCTGAATTACTACGCGCTCATCGCGGCGGCAGCGGCGGCGGTGTTGGGCGTTTTCTGGCTGCTGCTGCGGAAGAAGCGGGCCGGGCTGGTGTTCCGCACTCTGTTCTGGCTGCCGGTGGCCTATGTGCTGGCCCACTTGTGCATTATGGGGACGGATGGGCGCACCTATCAAATGCAGTGGGATTTCGCGCTGATTCTGTTGACTGCTGTGGCAATTTACGTGGCGCTGCTGGCTGGCTGGCAGCTCCTGCCGAAGCGCCGGGGCCAGAGCGAAACGCCGCCGTCTGCGACGCCAAGGAAGCCCTCCGGCAAGGCCCACCGCTGGGGCGCGCCCCTGCTGGCGGCGGCGCTGACCCTGTCCGCGCTGCTGGCCGGGTTCTCCTGGCTGACCCGGCCCATTTACCTGAACGACACCGACCTGGTGACGGTGAGCACCGACGAAGAGGGCTATGTGAGCGTCGTCTCCTTTGACAAGCAGGTCACCGGCTGCCGGGAAATCGAAACCTTCGAGCTGGTGGAGGAGGCGGAGGACCCGGAGCGCGACATCTACGAGGACAACGTAGGGCTGTTGCTGTGGTACACCCCGCTGGAACGGCTGCTCCGGTACCAGGCAGGGAGCCTTATGGTCTATGCAGACCGGGTGTTTCTCTATCACCCAACTTATGGCGACCAGCTGATTTGGAAAAAGGATTCTGTGCGGCTGCGCAGCGGCAGTTATATGGCGACCGAGGCCACCGACCTGACCCCCGGCCTGCTGACCGGCGTCGCGGCGGCGGTGGTGCTGCTGGGGCTGTGGGCCGCGCTGCGGAGGCACCGGGCCGGGAAGGTTTGCTTCTGGCTGTTTGAGCTGTCCGCGTGTTTCCTGCTGAGCTTCCTCTGCGTGACGGGCGGGCGGTTCACCACCTTCACCCCGGCACGGGACATCACCTTTATCGTGCTGCTGACGGGGAGCCTGTTCGCCGCGCTGGCGGCGGGGACGCTGTGGCGGGAGAAACAGTAACGATTTGCAGCGAAAACGCCCTCTTTCCAATGGGAAGGGGGCGTTTTTCCGTCAAAAGGGCTAAATCCTGTTGAACGAGTGTGTAGGGGCGGCCCGTGGCCGCCCGGGGCAAGCAGGCGGCTCCTGCGGGCGGCCACAGGCCGCCCCTACAGGAGTATTGCCTCAAAAGCCAGCAGTTTCTGGCTAACAGCTAAGAGCTAAGAGCCAACAGCTACTCATAATCCTCGCACAGCTTCAAAATCACCCCCACATGGTACGCCAGCAGGTAGGGCATCCGCTGCTGCTGGCTGTCCAAATCCTGGCCCAGCAGCTCCCGAATTTTTCCCATCCGGTAGCCCACGGTGTTCCGGTGGGTGTACATGGCGGCGGCCACCGCCTGGAGGCTGCCGTCCGTCAGCGGGTAGCGGAACAGCGTCTCGGTGTAGACGCTGCCGGTCTGCCGGTCATGGTCCAGCAGGGGGTCCATCATCTCGTGGTAGTAGCTCTCCAGCAGGCTGTCGTCCGGCACGGAGTAGAGCAGCTTGTAGAACCCCATATCCTGGAACTGCACGATCTCCAGCCCCTGGAGGGAGGCCCGCCGCTGGGCGGAGACGGCGGCGTGGAAGGTGTCCGCCAGCTGCTCCAGGGCGTCCACCGGCTCCCCCACGCCGATCTGCACCGACAGGTCGGGGAGGTTCTGGTGGATGGTGTCCAAGATTCGGCGGCTGACCTGCACCGAGACCTCCCTGTCCCGCTGGTTCAGCAGGATGAGGAACCGCTTTTGATACCGGAAAATCAGGTAGGAGAAATCGAAAGGCCGCAAGGCGGTGTGGAGCCGGAGGGTACTGCGCTGGTCCAGCACGTTGCGCAGCGGCGCGGGCAGCTCCGCCCACAGAGCCAGCATGGTGAACCCCTGCTCTACGTGGAAGTAGTCGGTCAACCGCTCCTTTTGCCGCCCCGCCCCCATGGGGGAGAGGATGGTGGACACCACCGCGTCCGCCAGGGCCTCCTCGTTCTGGCTGCTCTTGTCGATGAGGGAGCAGCACTCCCGGACGAACTCGGTGATGGACATCTCCCAGGGCATGGTCAGCAGGGGCAGATGGCGCTCCTCACACAGGTCCAGCACCCGGCTGGGCGCCTCGTTGATATACTTGCCCACGTTGATAACCACCCCGGCGCAGCGCTTCTCCTCCAGCACGTCGATGAAGTGGAGCAGCTTCTCCTCGCTCTGGGCGGTGTAGCCGCTGGTGACCACCATCTCGTTGCCCCAGAAGAACTCGGTCACGCTGGTATCCTCGGTCATGTGGACCCAGGTGACCACGAAATCCAAGGAGTCCGCCCCCGCCAGCAGCTTGAGGCGGTATTTGCTCCGGGTCTGCTCGATCAGCTCCCGTATGGTCAGCGCCATAACGATGCCTCCTTTGTTTGAATGTAGTTTTTCTAAAAGTAGTATACCACAGTTTGTGCTGATAACACAAGAGCAAACCGAAAATTTAGGGTGGTCACACATTGCAAAGACCGGGAAAAGTGCTATTCTATAGTCACAGAAAGAAATGACCAGTCAAACAAATCTGCTGCACAAAAAACATCAAAAATGGAGGTACAGACGATGATTATGATTTCTGATTTGACGCTGAACAACTACACCGCTCCTGCCGCGCCCTCCTGGATGGCGGCGGACAACTTCGCGGCGCTGTTGAGCCAGCAGCACCAGCGCACCACGCTGATGGAGCGGCTGTCCCAGCTGTTCCGGACCCGGTAAAACCGATTTTCTCTCCTTAATGGGTTTCTCTCTCCCGCCCCGGGGCGGCGCACAGCGCCGCTCCGGGGCATTTTTTGTTGCTGGCCGTCCGCTCCGCGTACCTGTAGGGGTGGCGCTTGCCGTCAAGCGGCACTTCTGCCCTCAAGGGGCACTTCCGAAGCTGCGCTTCTCCCTGCGCTACGCTCCCTGCCGCCGCCCGGAAAGCGCACATGAAGCCTACGGGCGGCCACGGGCCGCCCCTACATAAGGCGTTGGAAAACAGGACCCTTGCGCAGAGCGACAGCTGCCCCTCTGTTTTTCACAAATCGCCGCCCTGGGTGCGTTGGAGGACGAAGTCCCGAAACGCCGCCACCGCCGGGGAGAGGAACCGCCCCCTGGGCGCCGCCAGGTAAATGTACCGCTCCACGTCCGCCTCGTCCAGGGCGATGACCTTCACCGGCAGGGTGTTGAGCAGGTACATCCAGGGCAGCACCGCCACCCCGAAGCCGTGGGCCACCAGCCCGGCGATGTCCTGGTCCTCCTGGATCTCGTAGGCGATGGCGGGCATCCGCGGCAGGCGGGCATAGAGCCGGTCGATTTCCGCCCGGATGCCGGCAGTTTTGGCGAAGATGATGTGGGGGTAGTCCAGGGTGTCCGCCAGCCTCAGGCGGTCGTACTGGGCCAGAGGGTGGCCCTCCGACACCACCAAACCCAGGGGCCGGTGGGAGATGGGGAAGAAGTCCATCTCCGGCGCGCGGGCCATGGAGCAGAAGGCCAAATCGCACCGCCCGGCGGCCATGCTGTCCAGCAGGCCCTGGGTGGTGTCGGTCACCAGGCGGAACTCCGCCTTCTGCCCCGCAGGCGTGGTCTGAAAGCCGGAGATCAGCTCCGGCACCAGGTTGGTGGCCATGCCCCGGAGGAAGCCCAAGTCGATGACCTCCCGCCCGGAGCGCACCCGCTGGAGCCGGTCCACCCCCTGGTCCAGCGTGTCCAGGGCCTGCTCCACGTCCCGGAGGAGCAGCCTGCCGTATTTGGTCAGAGTCACATTGCGGCCCGTCCGCTCAAAGAGGGGAACGCCCAGCTCCTCCTCCAAGGTGGAGATGGCGTGGCTCAGGCTGGGCTGGGTGATGTTCAGCTCCGCCGCCGCCCGGGTGTAATGCTCCAGCCGGGCCAGAACGGTGAAGTAGCGGAGATGGTAGAGGTTCATGGGGTGTGCCTCCTTGGAAAAATGTGCAATGTGCAATTATGTGAGAATCCGGTGCTGGCGGTCCCTGCGGGCGGCCACAGGGAGGGGCAATGCCCCGGAAGTACCGCTTGACGGTAAGGGCCGCCCCTACACATATGTTAGCAAAAATCTAAGTGGGCGGAAGATGAAATTTCGCGCCACCGTTATTATAGATGTTTTCTATCAAAAATGCAAGAATGATTCATTGGACACGGGACCAAAACCGCGCTATGATAGGGGCACCTGAAAGGGAAGAAGGCTTAAACGATGAAACACTCTTTTCATTTACATAGAAAAACGTTCTCCGGCGAGTACGCGCTGGTCCTCGCCCTGCTGCTGGACAGCCTGGGCGTGGAACTCCAGGTGAAAAGCGGCCTGGGCATCTCCTGCATTTCCTCCGTCTCCTACGTGCTGAGCCAGATCTTCACCGGCCTGTCCTTCGGCACCTGGAACTATCTGGTACAAATCTTCGTTCTGGCGCTGCTGGTGGTGCTGACCCGCCAGTGGAGGCTGGGCTATCTGGTGTCGCTGGTGCTGTCCGTGGCTTTCGGCAGTCTGCTGGACGTGTTCGCCGCAGTCCTCACCGCCCCCGTCACCGTGATGGGACAGGCCGTGTGTTACGCCGTGGGGTTCTGCGTCACCTGCTTCAGTATGTGGATGCTCCAGCGGTGCCTGATGCCCATCATGCCCTTCGACACCTTCAACCGGGATATGACCAGCTTCTTCCACTGGAATTACCGTACCTTCAACACTGTCTTTAACCTGCTCTGTCTGGGCATCAGCGTCAGCCTGGCGCTGGTGTTCACCGGCCACCTGGTCGGCATCGGCCTGGGGACAGTGATCTCCGCCCTCTGCACCGGGACGCTGGTCTCCGCCATCGGCGGGGTGATGGACCGGGAGGTGTCCATCCGAATCAAGTACCGGCCCATGCGGGTGTTTGCGTAAATGTGCAATTTGCAATTTGCAATGTGCAATTAGGCTGAACTCCGGCCTCCCGTCGCCGCCCGCACCTTCTCTCTCATATGCCGCCCTACGGGTGTTTGCATATTCCTCTTTCTCAAAGAAGCCCCCTCTCGCGCCATGATGTGCCTCCTGTCAAGTAGACAGTGAAAAAACGAAAAAGGATTTCTAT
>JAJPXY010000136.1:48018-50169 GCA_021205205.1 Clostridiales bacterium | reverse complement strand
AATAAGGAGCATTTTCGACTTTTATGCCGTCAAAATGGTTATAAATATTGGGAAACCCGATATATGATTTGCAAACTTGATTTCCGTGTTTCTTCCGTTTCGCCGGTTGTCAGTCTCTGTGATCTGTGCTATACTTTGCACAGATTTGGCGCACTATTAAGGATAGGGGGGACTGCTGTGCGGGCGATCAAGGCGGTGCTGCTGGTGCCAGTCCAGCTGGTGCAGCTGCTGCTGTGGGCGGTATGGAGCGTGTGCAAGGGGTTCCTCCGGCTGCTGGGGGTGCGTGCGCCGGTGCGCACCGGCCAGGAATACGAGCTGTTTGTGGAGCGCTACCTGCGGGGGCAGGGGTTCCGGCACATCCGACACACTGGAAAAACCGGCGACCTGGGAGTGGACCTGGTGGCCCGAAAGGGACTGCACACCTACGCCGTCCAGTGCAAATTTTACAGCCAGCCGGTGGACGGCAGCGCCATTCAGCAGGTGGTGGCGGGCAAAGCCTGCTACGGCTGCGACGCCGCCCTGGTGGTCACCAACGCCACCCTGACCCCCGGCGCGTGGACGCTGGCGGAGCGCAATCGCGTGGAGGTGCTGACCGAGATCGACCCGGAGCTGCACCTGCGGGGCCTCTCTCCTGCGCGGCTGCTGACGCCGGGGCGGCTGGTGGGCTTCGCGGCGGGGTGCGTCGCCACCGGGGCGACGCTGTCCTGGCTGCGCTCCACCGGAACGCCCCTTGGGCCGGAGCAGTACGTGGCCCTGGCGGCGGGCTGCTTCCTGCTCGCCGGTCTGGCGGTGATGGGCTGCAAGGCCCTGTGGCGGAGGCTGTGGAACCACTGATTTTCCTTGCCTTTTTCCCTCTGCCTGTGGTATGCTATGGGGTAAGATCATAGGATGTAATTTGGTCATTGCACATTGCTAATTGTTAATTGCTAATTGTTGCAATGAGATACCACATATTCGATATTCGCGGAACCCGACCCTTCCACCCCACCTTTCAGAAAAGGAGTTCGTCATGCTGGAAAAAATTTATAACAAGGTCATGTCCGCCGGGGTCAGCAGCATCGTCTGCGGCATCGTCTCTATCGTGGTGGGGGTCAGCACCGGCGTGATTTTGATCGTATCCGGCGCCAAGTTGCTGGCCGCCAAAAAGGACATGGACCTGTAAGCCGCGCGAGAAAGGGAGGTGAAGCGCCGTGGTCCTGCTCATTGACATCGGCAACACCAACGTGGCCATCGGCGGCTGCGAGGGGGAGCGCCTGTGCTTCACCGGCAGCTGCGCCAGCGACCTGAAAAAGACCGAGGACGAGTACGCCCTGACCGTCAAGGGCATATTGGACCTCAACGGCTTCACCCCCGCCCAGGTGGAGGGGGGTATCATCTCCTCGGTGGTGCCCCACCTGCGGACGGTGCTGTACCAGGCCATGAAGCTGCTGACCGGCCACAGCTTTCTGCTGGTGGGCAGCGGCATCAAGACCGGCCTGAACATCCACATGGACAATCCCGCCCAGCTGGGCAGCGACCTGGTGGTCAACGCCGTGGCCGCCAACGCCAAGTACCCCAAGCCGCTGGTGTTCTTCTACATGGGCACCGCCACCACCCTGTCCGTGCTGGACAAACACGGCACCTACCTTGGAGGCATGATCATCCCCGGCCTGCGCATCTCCACCGACGCGCTGTCCGCCCAGGCCGCCCAGCTGCCCTCCGTCCCCTTGACCACGCCCCAGCGGCTCATCGGCCGCAACACCGTGGAGTGTATGCAGGCCGGGGCCGTCTATGGCTGGGCCTCCATGCTGGACGGCCTGGTGGACCGGGTGGAGGAGGAGCTGGGAGAGCCAGTCACCGCCATCGCCACCGGCGGGCTGCTCCAGGTGGTGCTGCCCGCCTGTCGGCGGCATATCATCCCGGACCCCCACCTGCGGCTCAACGGCCTGCTGATTTTGTATCAGAAAAACCAGGGCCGACGGCGGTGAGGTTTTTCCCCTCTCTGTGGTTCCCTTTGCAGCTGCCCTGACAGCCTTACTCGGAAGTGTTGCCACACGCCTGTAGGGGCGGCCCGTGGCCGCCCCCCCACCACAACCCGGTGCCCCCGCGGCCCCCGGCCCCCCCACCACAAAAAGCAGAAAAAAAAAATCTACAAACAAAAACAAGATTAAA
>JAJPXY010000136.1:0-48008 GCA_021205205.1 Clostridiales bacterium | reverse complement strand
AATAAAAAATAAAGCAATGTCCCTCCCTGGGGTGTGTTACAAATGCCAATCTTGTACCCACTTTTTAACCGCCCTACCTTTTCGGGCCGCACCTCCCCCGCCCCTACACTTACGGCAGTAAAAAAGGTGTCACCTACATTCGCATTTATCCCACACCCCATGGAGGAACTATGCTTTATATTATCATTGCCGTCATTCTGTTCGGTCTGCTCATCGCCGTCCACGAGTTCGGCCACTTTATCGTCGCAAAGCTCTGCGGCATCCAGGTCAACGAGTTCTCCATCGGCATGGGGCCGCTGCTGCTGCACAAACAGGGCAAGGAGACCCTCTACTCCCTGCGGCTGCTGCCCATCGGCGGCTACTGCGCCATGGAGGGGGAGGACGAGGAGAGCGACAACCCCCGCGCCTTTGGCAACGCCTCCGGCTGGAAGCAGTTCCTGGTACTCATCGCCGGGTCAGCCTTCAACTTCCTGGCGGGGCTGGTGATTTTGCTGTGCCTCTACTCCAGCGTCACCTCCTACGCCACCGCCACCATCACCGGCTTTATGGACGGCTGCCCCTGCGAGGGGGAGGAAATGCTGATGGCGGGGGACGAGATCCTCTCCATCGACGGCAAGGCGGTGTTGCTCTCCGGCGACATCTCCACCATTTTGTCCCTGAGCGATGGGGACACGGTGGACCTGGTGGTCCGCCGGGACGGGGAGAAAGTCAAAATTGAGGACCTGCCCCTGACTCTGCGGGAATATGAGGTGGACGGCGAGACCGTCTGGCGCTACGGCATCTATCTGGGGGTGGAGGAGGCCACTATCCCCGTCCGGCTGCGCAACGGGTTCTATTCGGCGGTGGACTTTGTGCGCACCGTCTGGTGGAGCCTGGAAATGCTCTTTACAGGTCAGGCCGGACTCTCCGACTTGAGCGGCCCCATCGGCATCGTCAACACCATGAGCGAGGTGGGGGAGGCGTCGGCCACCGTGCTGGACGCCATTCTGAATTTGCTCTATTTCGCCGCGTTCATCGCCATCAACCTGAGCGTCATGAACCTGCTGCCCATCCCCGCCCTGGACGGGGGTCGGGTGTTCTTCCTGTTGCTGAACGGGCTGCTTTACCTGGTGTCCCGGCGGCGCATCCCGGCCAAGTACGAGCAATATGTCCACCTTGCGGGGATGTTCGCGCTGCTGCTGCTGATGGCGGTGGTGGCCCTCCAGGATGTGTATAAGATTTTTGTGTAGAGGTTCGCTGATTTCACTTGGAACGTTCACCGAACACCCTGTAGGGGCGGCCCGTGGCCGTCCGGCAAACCACCTGCTTGCCCAGGGCGGCCACGGGCCGCCCCTACACTTGCGTAGTATAAGAAAGAACGTGCTTATCGCGTCAAAGCCAAGAAAGCAGACAATCAGGCATATTTATTCGTTATTCAGGCCGTTTTCGTTGCAAAGTGAGGTTTTTCCTATGACAAAACAGATCATGGTGGGCAACGTCCCCGTGGGCGGCGGCGCGCCGGTGGCCATCCAGTCCATGTGCTCCACCCACACCGACGACGTGGAGGCCACGGTGCAGCAGATCCGGCGGCTGGAGGCCGCCGGGTGCGAGATCATCCGGGTGGCCGTGCCGGATAAGCCCTCCGCCCGGGCCATCGGCAAAATCAAGGAGCAGATCGACATCCCCCTGGTGGTGGACGTCCATTTCGACTACAAGCTGGCCCTGGAGTGCATCGCCGCCGGTGCGGACAAGGTCCGCATCAACCCCGGCAACATCGGCGGGGAGGACCGGGTCAAGGCGGTGGCTGACGCCTGCCGCCAGAAGAACATCCCCATCCGCATCGGCGTCAACGGCGGCAGCCTGGAAAAGCCCCTGCTGGCCAAGTACGGCGGCGTCTGCGCCGAGGCGCTGGTGGAGTCCGCCTTTGGACACATCCAGCTGCTGAACAAATACGACTTCGACGACATCTGCATCTCCCTCAAGTCCTCCAGCGTTCCCGTCACCATGGCGGCCTACAAGCTTATGCACGAGCGCAGCGACTACCCCCTGCACCTGGGCGTCACCGAGGCGGGCACCAAGACCATGGGCACCATCAAGTCCGCCGTGGGCATCGGCGGCCTGCTGTCCCAGGGCATTGGCGACACCCTGCGGGTGACGCTGACCGCCGACCCTGTGGAGGAGGTCGTGGCCGCCAAGCAGATTTTGCAGGCTGTGTGCCTGCGGCAGGACGGCCCCAACCTCATCTCCTGCCCCACCTGCGGGCGCACCTGCATCGACCTGATCCCCCTGGCCCAGCAGGTGGAGGAGCGGCTGAAAACCGTCCACAAGCCCATCACCGTGGCGGTCATGGGCTGCATCGTCAACGGCCCCGGCGAGGCCAGCGCCGCCGACGTGGGCATCGCCGGAGGCAAGGGCTTCGGCTACCTGTTCGCCCACGGAAAGGTCATCGCGTCCAAGGTGCCGGAGGACCGGCTGGTGGACGAGCTGTTCAAGCTCATCGATCAGCTTTGAGCGTGATACCAACGGAAAAGGAGCGTTTATGGACAGTCCCAAGACCGTTCCCCTGCTGGGGATGTTTCCCCGGTGCCAACTGAACGAGGCGTTGTCCAAAACTGCCGCGTGCTGCCAGGTGCGGCACGCGGTGCTTCACCCTGCCCGGCGGGCGGTGGAACTGGAGGTCAGCTTCCCCGCCGCCCCAGATGGGCAGACCGTGGCCGCCTTGGAGCGGGCGGTCCGCACCGCCTACGCCCTGAATCGGGTGGAGGTCCGCCAGACCGGGGAGAGCGAAGGCGGCCCCGCCGCGCCCCTGGTGGACGTGGCCCCGGTGGAGGCCTGGATGGATGAGACCGTCCCCCTGCCGGAGGAGCCGCCACCGGAGCCTGACTTCCCCACCTGGGCGCCGGAGCCGATGGAGGACCGCCCCCCGGTGGAGGCCGACCCCTTCGCCCGCACCGAGGCCCTCCGGGCCAAAAAGCTCCAGGCCGTGCGGATGGAGGCCCCCGCCCGCAGGAACAAAAAGCCCCGCACCCGCGCCGCCGCCGAGGCCGGGATGATCTACGGCAAGCGCATCCGGGGTCACGCCATCCCCATGAGCGATTTGGACCTGAACCTGGGGACGGTGTGCGTCACCGGGAAAATCTACGCTGACAACAGCCGGGAGCTGAAAAAACGCAGCGCCTGGGTGGTCAGCTTCAACATCACCGACAACACCAACTCCGTCACCGTCTCCAAGTTCATGGAGAACAAGGAGGCGGAGCCGGTGATGAAGGCGCTGAAAAAGGGCAGCTATGTCACCGTGGAGGGCAAGCTCAGTATGTCCCACTACACCGGGGATATGGAGCTGTCCCCCTACGCCATCGCCCCGGCGGAACCGCCGGAGGAGCGGATGGACACCGCCCCGGAGAAGCGGGTGGAGCTGCACCTGCACACCCGGTTCTCCACCATGGACGCCCTGACCGAGGTGAAGGACGCGGTCAAGCGGGCCATCAAGTGGGGCCACAAGGCCATCGCCATCACCGACCACGGGGTGGCCCAGGCGTTCCCCGACGCCTGCGCCGCCGCCGGGGACAAAATCAAGGTCATCTACGGCACCGAAGCCTATTTCGTCAACGATGTGGACGAGCGGGTGGTGGTCAAGGGGGCGTGCAGCAGCGGGTTTGACGACGAGATCGTCTGCTTCGACCTGGAGACCACCGGCCTCAGCCGCACCAAGGACCGCATCATCGAGATCGGCGCGGTGATCCTCAAGGGCGACCAGATCCTGGACAAATTCGACACCTTTGTGGACCCCGGCAAGCCCATCCCCCGGAAGATTGTGGGCCTGACCGGTATCACCGACGAGATGGTGGCGGGTGCCCCCAGCCAGGAGGAAGCCCTGAACCAGTTCCTGGACTGGGCCGGGGACCGGCTGCTGGCCGCCCACAACGCCGACTTCGACATGGGCTTTTTGGCCCAGGGCTGCCAGCGGATGGGCCGTCCCTTCCACAACCCCTCGCTGGATACGCTGGTGCTCTCCCAGCACCTGCTGCCCGACCTGGGCAAATATACATTGGACTCCGTCTCCGGCTACCTGAACCTGCCGGAATTCAACCACCACCGGGCCTGCGACGACGCGGCCATGGTGGGCTATATGCTGGTCCCCTTCTGGAAAATGCTCCGGGAGCTGGGGGTGCAGGACGTGGGCGGCATCAACGACCGCATGACCACCCTCCAAAGCGGCAGGAAGCGCAAGCAGCGCCTGCGGCACCTCATCGTGCTGGCCAAGAACCAGAACGGCCTGCGCAACCTCTATAAGCTCATCTCCCTGGCCCATCTGGAGCACTTCCAGCGCCGCCCGGTCATGCCCAAGAGCCTCATCAACGCCAACCGGGAGGGCCTCATCATCGGCTCCGCCTGCGAGGCGGGGGAGCTGTTCCAGGCGGTGGAGAACCACAAGGACTGGGATGAGCTGAAACGTATCGCCAGCTGGTACGACTTTCTGGAAATTCAGCCCCTGTGCAACAACGCCTTTCTGGTGGCCAAGGGCCTGGCCAGAGACGAGGAGGAGCTGCGGGAGTTCAACCGCACCGTCGTCCGGCTGGGCAAGGAGCTGAACAAGCCCGTCTGCGCCACCGGCGACGTGCATTTTCTCGACCCGGAGCAGGAGATTTTCCGACACATCCTGCTCTCCGCCAACGGCTACGACAGCGCCGACGAGGAGCTGCCTATCTACTTCAAGACCACCGACGAAATGCTGGAGGAGTTCGCCTATCTGGGGCCGGAGGACTGCAAAAAAGTGGTGGTGGACGACCCCAACCGCATCGCAAAGTGGTGTGACAAAATCAATCCCCTGCCCAAGGGGCTGTTCGCCCCCACGCTGAAGGACTCGGACAAGGAGCTGGAGTATCTGGTCTACCACAAGGCCCATGAACTTTACGGCGACGAGCTGCCCAAAATCGTCCAGGACCGCATCGACCTGGAGCTGCCCGGTATCATCCAGCGGAAGTACGACGTGATTTATATGTCCGCCCAGAAGCTGGTACAGAACTCTCTGGAACACGGCTACCTGGTGGGCAGCCGGGGCAGCGTGGGGTCCTCCATCGTGGCTTTCCTCTCCGGCATCACCGAGGTCAACAGCCTGCCGCCCCACTACCGCTGCCCCAAGTGCAAGCACTCCGACTTCGACGTGGACACCCGGGAGTACGGCTGCGGCGCAGACCTGCCGGACAAAAATTGCCCGGTTTGCGGCACGCCCATGGTGAAGGACGGCTTCAACATCCCCTTCGAGACCTTTTTGGGCTACGGCGGCACCAAGGTCCCCGACATCGACCTGAATTTCTCCGGCGAGTACCAGGCCCGCGCCCACAAGTACACCTTCGAGCTGTTTGGCGAGGGCCACGTATTCAAGGCGGGCACCGTGGGCACCGTGGCGGAGAAAACCGCCTACGGCTACGTCCTCAAATACCTGGAGCAGCGGGATTTGAAGGTCTCCCGGGCGGAGGAGAGCCGCCTGGCCCTGGGCTGCACCAACGTGAAGCGCACCACCGGCCAGCACCCCGGCGGCATGGTGGTCATCCCCGGCGACAAGGAAATTTACGACTTCTGCCCGGTGCAGCACCCGGCGGACGACCCCAACTCCGACATCGTCACCACCCACTTTGAATACCACTCCATGGAGTCCAACCTGCTCAAGCTGGATATGCTGGGCCACGATGACCCCACCATGATCCGAATGCTCCAGGACCTGACGGGGAAGGACCCCACCACCATCCCCCTGGACGACAAGGACACCATGTCCATCTTCTGTTCCTCCAAGGTGCTGGGCTACGAGGACGACCCGATCCTGGGTCCCACCGGCAGCTGCGGCGTCCCGGAGTTCGGCACCTCCTTCACCCGGCAAATGCTCATCGACACCCAGCCCAAGAACTTCAACACCCTGCTGCGGCTGTCCGGATTCTCCCACGGTACCGACGTGTGGCTGGGCAACGCCAAAGACCTGATCCTTAGCGGCACCGCCTCCGTCACCGACGCCATCGGCTGCCGGGACGACATCATGCTCTACCTGATTTCCATGGGCTGCGACGAGCTGCGGAGCTTCAAGTTCATGGAGGCTGTGCGAAAGGGCGTCATCCACAAGGGCAAGAGCTGGCCCGAGGGCATCGAGGAGGAAATGCGGGAGCACGGTATCCCCGAGTGGTACATCGAATCCTGCCGGAAAATCAAATACCTGTTCCCCAAGGCCCACGCGGTGGCCTACGTGATGATGGCCTTCCGCATTGCCTGGTTCAAGGTCCACGAGCCGCTGGCGTTCTACGCCGCCTATTTCTCCATCCGGGCCAAGGCGGTGGACGCCACCTGTATGTGTCTGGGCATGGACACCGTCAAGGACAAAATGAAGGAGATCAAAAGCAAGGAGAACCCCACCGACGTGGAGGAAAAGATGTACACCACGCTGGAGATGTGCTATGAGTTTTATCTCCGGGGCTTCACTTTCGCCAAAATGGACCTGCTCCAGATGCAGGCCACCCGCTTCGGGGTGGACTGGGAGAAAAAGTCCCTGATGCCCCCCTTCACCTCTCTCCCCGGCCTGGGGGAGGCGGCGGCGGAGGCCACCGTGGAGCAGCTCAAGGCCCGAGACGGCCAGCCCTTCATCTCCGTGGAGGAGGTGGCCAACTGCTGTACCAAGCTGTCCCAGACTCAGCTGGAGCAGCTGAAATTCATGGGGGCCATGGACGGCCTGCCGGAAACCAGTCAAATCACCCTCTTTTAAGGAGAGCGACCCACAATGAACGAAACCACCGAAAAAGTGCTGAACTGGGCCAGAGAATTGCAGGCTATCTCCACGGCGGGGCTGTTTTATACCAAAAACGACTTCGACTATGAGCGCTTCCAGCGCATCCAGGCGCTGGCGGCGGAGATGACCGCCTCGGTCTCCGACGAGCCGCTGGAGCAGATTCAGGACATCTTCCAGCACGAGTACATCTACCAGACCCCCAAAATCGACAGCCGGGCCATCCTCTTTGACGAGGCAGACCGGGCGCTGCTGGTGCAGGAGCTGGACGGCACCTGGGCGCCGCCGGGGGGCTGGTGCGAGTACGACCTGCACCCCGCCGCCAACACCGCCAAGGAGAGCCGGGAGGAGGCCGGGCTAGAGGTGGAACCCTACCGGCTGGTGGCCGTCCACGACCAGCGGCTCCACAACGAACCCTATGAGTTCTACACCGTCATTCGGATGCTCTACCTGTGCCGTCTGAAGGGCGGGACCTTCCACGAGAACATCGAGACGCTGCGCAGCGGCTGGTTCTCCTTGGACGCGCTGCCGGAGATGAACCGCTACAAGGTCTCTCCCGACCAGCTGCGGCTGTGCCTGGAGGCCAAGTATGCGGAAACATGGGAAACCCGGTTCGACGTGCCGTGAAAATCAGCATTTTCCCAGTTGACAGCATGGGTGAACTATGGTAGTGTATTAGCGCGCTAAAGTGCAAAATCGGGGAAGGGCCAGCCCTTCCTCTGTCAGGAGTTAAAGATATGAGATACAGTCCAAACACCCCGGAGGGGACCCGGGACCGCCTGTTCGGCGAGTGCCGGGAGCGCCGCCAGGTGCAGGCCACGCTGACCGACCTGTTCCGCCAGCGGGGTTATACGGAAATCATCACCCCCGATGTGGAATACTACGACGTCTTTGCCCAGGCGGGCAGCAATATTCCCCAGGAGTCCATGTTGAAGGTCATCGACCGGAGCGGGAAAATCTGCGTCCTCCGCCCGGAGGGCACCACCCCCATCGCCCGGGTGGCGGCCACCAAGCTGAAAGACATCATCCTGCCCCGTCGGTTCTACTACAACCAGTGCGTCTACCGCTCCAGCAGCGGCAACAAGGGCGAAAACGGCGAAATTCCCCAGTGCGGGGTGGAGCTGATCGGGGCCTCCGGCAAAAAGGCCGACCTGGAGATGATCGCCGCCGCCGTGGACGCCATCCGGGCCTGCGGCGTGACGCAGTTCCATGTGGAAATCGGCCATGCGGGCATTTTCTCCTCCTTTATGGAGGGGATGGACCTGGCGGAGGACGACATGGAGACCGTCCGCGGCCTCATCGAGGGCAAGAACTTCGCCGCGCTGGGGGACTATCTGTCGGCCCACGCAGACCAGCCCGGCTGCGCCGCCGTGAAGCGGCTGGCCTACCTCTTTGGCGGGCCGGAGGTGCTGGACGAGGCGGAGGAGCTGTTGGGCCGGGAGGACGAGTCCATTGAGTACCTGCGGGCGCTGTACCGGATTTTGCAGGCGGCGGGCTATGGCGACGCCATCCGCTTCGACCTGGGCATGGTCCACCGCATCGACTACTACACCGGCGTTATCTTCCGGGGCTACGTGGAGGGGGCAGGCACCGCCGTCCTCTCCGGCGGACGGTACGACAAGCTGTGCGCCTCCTTTGGCCGCCCGGCCCAGGCCATCGGCTTCGCCGTGGACGTGGACGCGGTGGCGGCCTGTCTGCCCCGGGTGGAGCTGCCCCAGGTGCAGACCGTCATCCACTACGAGCCGTCCATGCTGGCCCGGGCGCTGGAAATCGTGGACACGCTGCCCCAGGGCAGCAGCGAGCTGTCCCCCTGCTCCCGGCTGGAGGGGACGCTGAACCTGGCCCGGGAGAAAAACATCCGTACCGTCCTCGTGGTGGACGAAAACGGAGAGAGAGAGGTGGAGGTATGAGCCGGCTGCGCATCGCCCTGACCAAGGGCCGTTTGCAGGACAAGTCCGTGGCCCTGTTCGAGCGGGCGGGGATGGACTGCTCCCCCATCAAGGACCCGGGACGGAGGTTGATCCACGCCATCCCCAACTACCCGCTGGACGCGGTGCTGTCCAAAGCCCCGGATGTTATCACCTACGTGGAGCACGGGGTCTGCGACCTGGGCATCGTGGGCAAGGACACCATTATGGAGAAGGGCGGCTCCTTCTACGAGGTGCTGGACCTGGGGTTCGGCAAGTGCCGCTTCGCCCTGGCGGTTCCGGAGGGGGCCGACTTCTACGGCACCTACAAGTACCGGGTCATCGCCTCCAAATACCCCAACGTGACCCGAGCGTTCTTCGCCGCCAAGGGCATGGACGTGGACGTCATCAAAATCGAGGGCAGCGTGGAGCTGGCCCCCATCCTGGGGCTGGCGGACGGCATTGTGGACATCGTGGAAACCGGGGCAACCCTCAAGGCCAACGGCCTGGTCCCCATCGAGACGGTGGCCCCCATCTCCGCCCGGCTCATCGTCAACACCGCCAGCATGAAGCTGTACAAAAACGAAATTCTGGATTTTATCTCCAAATGCGAGCAGGAACTGGGGGACAGCAAATGATTCAAATTGTAAAGGCCGACGGCGAGGCCGAGCTGCGGCTCATCGACAACCTGCGCACCCGCGCCGCCCGGGCCAACGAGAGCATCACCAAGTCCGCGGCGGAGATCATGGCCGCGGTGGAGACCCGGGGATACGACGCCGTCCGGGAATATTCCCTGAAATTCGACAAGGCGGAGCCGAAGGAGTTCACCGCCGGGGAATTGCAGGCGGCCTACGACGCCTGCGACCCGGCGCTCATCCAGACCATGGAGCACGCCGCTGCCAACATCCGGGACTACAACGAGCATTTGCTGGCCAAGTCCGCCGAGTGGACCAGCCCCGATGGGGGCAAGGTGGGCCGCGTGGTGCGGGGCCTGACCCGGGTGGGCATCTACGTCCCCGGCGGCACCGCCGCCTACCCCTCCTCGGTGCTGATGAACGCCGTCCCCGCCCGGGTGGCCGGGGTGGAAGAACTCATCATGGTCACGCCTCCCACGGAGAACCTGAACCAGGCGGTGCTGGCGGCGGACAAAATCGCCGGGGTGGACCGGGTCATCGGCGTGGGTGGCGTCCAAGCGGTGGCCGCGCTGACCTACGGGGCCGGGTTCATCCCCAAGGTGGATAAGCTGGTGGGGCCGGGCAACGCCTACGTGGCCGCCGCCAAGCGCATGGCCTACGGCACGCTGGACATCGACATGGTGGCCGGTCCCAGCGAGGTGCTGGTCATTGCCGACGAGACCGCCGACCCCAAATATGTGGCCGCCGACCTGATGAGCCAGGCGGAACACGACAAGATGGCCTCCTCCATGCTGCTGACCACCAGCGAGGAGCTGGCCCAGGCGGTGGACAAAGAGCTTATCCGCCAGTCCGCCGCCCTCAGCCGCCGGGACATCATCGAGGCCTCCCTCCGGGACTTCGGCGCGGTCATCGTCTGCGACACGCTGGACCGGGCGGTGGAGCTGGCCAATCTGGAGGCCCCGGAGCATCTGGAAATTTGCACCGCCGACCCCCGCGCCCTGCTCCCCGGCATCAAGAACGCCGGAGCGGTGTTTTTGGGCAGCTACGCCCCGGAACCGTTGGGAGACTACCTGGCGGGGCCGGACCATGTGCTGCCCACCAGCGGGACGGCCCGGTTCTTTTCGCCGCTGTCGGTGGACAGCTTCCTAAAGACCATGAGCGTGCTGGAATTTGACCGGCCCTCCCTGGAGGCCGTCCACCGGGAGGTGGAGTGCTTCGCCCAGGCGGAGCATCTTACCGCCCACGCCAACTCCATTCGCGTGCGGTTTGAGGAGTGAGACAGATGGGATATATCGCTGTGGTTGACTACGACGTGGGCAACCTGATGAGTGTAAACAACGGCATGAAATACCTGGGTTTTTCCACCCGCGTCACGGCGGACCCCGAGGAGCTGGAGCTGGCGGACGCCATCATCCTGCCCGGCGTGGGGGCCTTCCACGACGCGGCGGCCAAGCTGGAACAGCGGGGCATGATGGCGGAAATTCGCCGCCAGAGCGCGAAAAAGCCGGTTTTGGGTATCTGCTTGGGAATGCAGCTGCTGTTCGAAGCGGGGTACGAAATTCGGGAGGCCCAGGGGCTGGGCCTCATCCCCGGCACGGTGGAGTACATCCAGACCCAGTACAAGCTGCCCCACATCGGCTGGAACAGTCTGCAATTCCACACCCCCTCCCCCCTGTTCGACGGGGTGGAGGAAGGCAGCTATGTCTACTTCGCCCACTCCTTCCGGGGGATGCCCGCTCAGCCGAAGGATGTCATCGCCACCACCGACTACGGCACGGAGATCACCGCCGCCGTCCAGCGGGGCAACGTCTTTGGCACCCAGTTTCACCCGGAGAAGTCCGGGGACATTGGGCTGCAAATGCTGCGGAACTTTGGAGGGCTGAACCGATGATCATCGAACCGGCAATCGACTTAAAGGACGGGCGGGTGGTCCGCCTCAAAAAGGGAGAATTTGACACCGTCCATCAGGTGGCGGACGACCCCCTGGCCGTGGCGAAGGAGTTCGCCGCCGCGGGAGCGAAGGTCATTCACATGGTAGATTTGGACGGCGCCCGGCAGGGCGTCCGGGTCAACGGCGACATCGTCCGCCGGGTGGCTCAGGAGAGCGGCTTGCAGGTGGAGATGGGCGGCGGCATCCGCACCATGGCCGACTTGGAGGCGGTGGACGCCATGGGTGTCTGGCGCATGGTCATTGGCTCCGCCGCGGTGGAACACCCGGAGTTTGTCCGGGAGGCCGTGGAGCGCTACGGCGAGCGCATCGCCGTGGGCGTGGACGCCAAGGACGGCGAGGTGAAAACCGCCGGTTGGGAGAAGGGCAGCGGTCTGCACTACCTGGACTTCGCCCGCTCTATGGAACAACTGGGCGTGAAAACCTTGGTGTTCACCGACATCGACACCGACGGGATGCTCTCCGGCCCCAGCTTCGACAGCCTGCAAAAGCTCCAGAGCGCCGTCTCCTGCCAAATCGTGGCCTCCGGCGGCGTCCATGTGCTGGAGGACATCGTCAAGCTGGAGGAAATGGGCCTCTACGGGGCCATCATCGGCAAAGCCTACTACGCCGGGACCATCGACCTGGCGGCGGCGGTCCGCGTGGGCGGCAGCCAGGCCAACCCGTAAGGAGGAGGGAACCCTATGTTAGCAAAGAGAATCATTCCCTGCCTGGATGTGCGGGACGGCCGGGTGGTCAAGGGGGTCAACTTCGTCAACATCCGGGACGCAGGCGACCCGGTGGAGCTGGCCGCCTACTACTCCCAGCAGGGGGCCGATGAAATCGTTTTTCTGGACATCACCGCCACCTACGAGGCCCGCAAGACCGTGGCCGACATGGTGCGCCGGACGGTGGAGCGGGTCTACGTCCCCGTGACGGTGGGCGGCGGCATCCGCACCGTGGAGGACTTTCAGGAGCTGCTCCGGGCCGGGGCGGACAAAATCAGCGTCAACTCCGCCGCCGTCAAGGACCCCACCCTGATTTCCCGCGCTGCGGAGCGGTTCGGCAGCCAGTGTGTGGTGTTGGCCATCGACGCCCGCCACCGGGACGAGGGCGGCTACGAAGTGGTCGTGGCCGGAGGCCGCATCCCCACGGGGAAGGACGCGGTGGAGTGGGCCAAGGAGGGCGAGGCGCTGGGCGCAGGCGAGATTTTGCTGACCAGCATGGACGCCGACGGCACCAAGCAGGGCTTCGACCTCGAAATGACCAAGGCCATCACCGACGCGGTGAACATTCCCGTCATCGCCTCCGGCGGCTGCGGCAGCCTGGAGCATTTCGCGGAGGTGTTCCAGCAGGCGGACGCGGACGCGGCGCTGGCGGCCTCCCTGTTCCACTTCGGGGAGTTGACCGTTCCCCAGGTGAAGGACTATCTGCGGGGCCAGAATATCCCCGTGCGGTAATGAGGTGAGAGCATGATTGAACCCAAAGATTTGTTTCAAAAATCCGATTTGATTCCCGTCATCATCCAGGACCGGGAGACGAAAGACATCCTAATGCTGGGCTTCACCAACGAGGAAGCGTACCTGAAAACGCTGGAGACCCACACCGCCTGGTTTTGGAGCCGCAGCCGCCAGAAGCTTTGGAACAAGGGGGAGACCAGCGGCAACTTCCTCTTTGTGAAGAAAATCATCACCGACTGCGACACTGACACCCTGCTCTACATCTGCGATCCCAAGGGGCCGACCTGTCACACCGGGGCGCGGAGCTGCTTCTTCCGGGACATCTGGGATGAAGAAGCATGAGCCGGGCGCAGCAGGCCATCCAGGAGCAGTACGACGTGGCTCTGGATCGGAAGAACCACCCCGTGGGCGGCAAGTCCTACACCAACTACCTCTACACCCAAGGGCTGGATAAGATCCTGAAAAAGTGCGGCGAGGAGACCTTCGAGGCGGTTATTGCCGCGAAAAATGACGATGCCGCCGAGACGGTGGGGGAGCTGAACGACGTGATCTATCACGTCACTGTGCTGCTCTGCCAGCAGGAGGTCCCTCTCTCCGCGGTGATGGACGCGCTGAACGTCCGTTGCGCCGCCCGGGGACTGGGGGTGGATGAGGTCTATGACATCATCGCCCAACGGGGGGCCAGCGGCGACGCCGACTCCTACACCGCCTATCTGTTCGGCCAGGGGCTGGACAAGATTTTGAAAAAGGTGGGAGAGGCGTGCAGTCTGCTCCTGCTGGCGGGCAAGGCCGTGGACAGGGAGAAAATCGCCTATGAGACGGCGGACCTGCTCTACCACCTGCTGGCCATGATGGTGGCAAAAGACATCCCCCTGGCGGCGCTGGCGGACGAGCTGGACCGCCGCAGCGGGAAAACCGGCAATCTAAAGACCTTTCACACCACCGATTTGAATACTTGATTTTTCTAACCGAAGGGAAAGGATGAACTCTCTATGCGGGACAAGCTTTTCGTCAGGCGGCTCATCATGTCGCTGGTGGGCGTGTGCATCTGCGGCGTGGCTGTAGGCTTTTTCAACGCCGCCGTGTTCGGCGTTGACCCCTTCCAGTGCTTCGCCCAGGGGCTGCACAACCAATTTCAGTTTATCCCTGTTTTCGCCAGCTACGGCACCTTCTACGCTGCCGCCAACCTGGTGCTGCTGGTCATTGACTTTTTTCTGGAACGGCACTATATCGGTTTGGCCACCTTCCTGAATATGTTTTTCGTGGGCTACCTGGTGACGTTCTCCGAGTGGTGCATCGACTTGGTTGTCCCGGAACCGGGGCTGCCCGCCCGGGTGGTGCTGCTCATCATCGGCATCTTTCTGTGCTGTCTGGCCTCCGCCCTCTACTACACCGCCGACCTGGGCGTCTCCACCTACGACGCCATTCCTCTGTTCATCACCGACTGCAAGCCCCAGGTGGCGGGGAAAGTGGTGCCGTTCCGGTTCATCCGCATCGTCAGCGACCTGATTTGCGTGATCATCGGGTATGCCTGCGGCGCGGTGGTGGGCATCGGCACGGTCATCACCGCCTTCTTCATGGGGCCGCTCATCGAGGTGCTCAAAAAGTCCATTGCCATTCCTCTGCTCTATGGGAAACAGACCACTGACACTCCCTCTTGACGGAAGGAGACGAGAACCATGAAACGCAGCAGCAAACGCTTTCTCACTCTGGCGCTGGCCCTGATGTTGGCCCTGTCCCTGACCGCCTGCGGCGGTTCTTCGGAAGCTGCCGCCGAAAGCTCCCTTGACCCGGGCGCAGACGGCTTCGAGGTGCTGGAGGAGGAGTCCTCCACCGCCGAAGCCCTTTGGTATGTGGATACTCCGGTGGGGACCGAAGTCTACAGCGACGACGACTGCTCCGTTGTCCTCACCGCTCAGGAGAGCGGAGACAGCGGCTCTGCCATGACCCTCACCCTGACCTACAGCGGGGAGGGCGCGTTGGTGGTGGAGCTGACCGCCTACGACACGGAGGAATACGCCGCCTTTGTCCAGGGCGAGGAGGAGTACGTGATGTCTCAGCAGTATGGGCGCTTCATCGCCAACGCGGGGGAGACAGACAAAGCCGTCACCGTGGAGTGGGACGGAGATTATGAGATTTTCGACGTCAGCGTCTCCACCACTGCGGAGACTGTGGCCGACGACGGCGACTCCAGCACCGAAATCGCCGATGAGGTGGAGTCCCTGTACGACGCCACCCTGCGGATCACCCCGGCGGAATAATCCCACGCCTGTACCCAAAAGCGGCTCCGAACTCCGGAGCCGCTTTTGCTGTGAAATTTTTCGTTTACACAATACTTTTCCTGTGTTATGGTAACAAGAGTGCTGATTTTATTTGTGCCGCCCTGTGGCGGGATGGAGGGCGTATGAAGCAGTTTATTTCAGCGGGACGCTGTCTGACCAGTCCCACGTAAATATACAAAACGTATAAGTTGGACTATTTATTTCATTTTGTACTCTTTTGGAGGATTCTATGTCTCATAAATTCCAAGCGGAAATCGAACGCCGGCGCACCTTTGCCATCATCTCCCACCCGGACGCCGGCAAAACCACCCTGACGGAGAAGCTGCTGCTCTACGGCGGGGCCATCAACCAGGCCGGTGTGGTCAAGGGCAAGAAAAACGCCCGGGCCGCCACCTCCGACTGGATGGAAATTGAAAAGCAGCGGGGCATCTCCGTCACCTCGTCGGTCATGCAGTTCCAGTACGAGGGCTTCTGCATCAACATCCTGGACACGCCGGGCCACCAGGACTTCTCCGAGGACACCTACCGCACCCTGATGGCGGCGGACAGCGCCGTCATGGTCATCGACGCCGCCAAGGGCGTGGAGCCGCAGACCCGGAAGCTGTTCAAGGTCTGCGCCATGCGGGACATCCCCATCTTCACCTTCATCAACAAAATGGACCGGGAGGCCCGGGACCCCTTCGAGCTGTGCGAGGAAATCGAGTCCGAGCTGGGGGTGGAGACCTGCCCCATGAACTGGCCCATCGGCTGCGGCAAGGAGTTCAAGGGCGTCTATGACCTGCGGGAGCGCAAAATCCTGCACTTCACCTCCCACACCAACGCCAGGGCCGCCACCGCCACCGAGGTGGAGTTGGACGACCCGGCTCTTGTGGACCTGATCGGTCAGGCCAAGCGGGACCAGCTGGCCGACGAGGTGGAGCTGCTGGAGGGGGCCGGGGCTGAGTTCGATATGGACAAGGTGCGCCACGGCAAGCTCTCCCCGGTGTTCTTCGGCTCCGCCCTGACCAACTTCGGCGTGGAGCCTTTCCTGGAGGCGTTCCTGCGCATGACGCCAGCGCCGCTGTCCCGCCGGGCTGGGGACGTGACGGTGGACAGCTTCGACGACAGCTTCTCCGGCTTCGTGTTTAAAATCCAGGCCAACATGAACAAGGCCCACCGGGACCGCATCGCCTTCGTCCGGGTCTGCTCCGGCCGGTTCGACGCGGACGAGGAGGTCTATCTGGTGCAGCAGCAGCGGAAGGTGAAGCTCTCCCGGCCCCAGCAGCTGATGGCCGCCGAGCGGGAGATCATCGAGGAGGCTTACGCCGGGGACATCATCGGCGTCTTTGACCCGGGGATGTTCACCATCGGTGACACCCTCTGTGCGCCGGGGAAGAACTTCCAGTTTGACCCTATCCCCACCTTCGCGCCGGAGCATTTCCGTCGGGTGCGGCCCAAGGACACCCTCAAGCGCAAGCAGTTCATCAAGGGCACCGAGCAGATCGCCCAGGAGGGCGGCATCCAGATTTTCAAGATCCCCTACACCGGCATGGAGGAGGTCATTGTGGGCGTGGTGGGCACCCTGCAATTCGACGTGTTCGAGTACCGGATGAAGAACGAGTACAAGGTGGACCTGGTGATGGAAAGCCTGCCCTACGAGTACCTGCGGTGGATTGACCGGTTCGATGGCGACCTGATCGAGGACCTTATCATCGGCGACGGCCAGGATGTGAAGCTGGTGGAGGATTACCACGGGGCCAAGCTGCTGCTGTTCTCCGCCCCCTGGTCGGTGAACTGGGTGATGGACAAGAACAAGGCCCGGGGGCTGGAGCTGTCCGAGTTTGGCGGAGCCAGACTGTAAGAATATTTGACGAGCTATTAGCTACTAGCTGTTAGCTGTTAGCCAGGTGCTACGAATTAAAAGTATAGTGCTGGAAGGGCTGCGCCGCCAAGAAAATATTTTGCAGACTATCCGCTTGGACTAACCACATTTTTAGTGGCTAGAGCAGGGCTTCTCTGCCGAAAATCCTGTATCTGCCGAACAAAACCAGCATTACACGACAAGCACTCGCCCCTTGCCGCCCCTGTGAAGCGCTGGCCAAATGGCCAATTCCTCTTTTGCGCAAATGCAGAGAGCTATGGCCTTTAGGCCATGCGAGTCGCAAAAGGGGAGGGGGACCATGCGAAGCATGGTGGAGGGGTTTCGTGTCGGCAATACCGACAAGGCTGATTCAAAGGGATAACCAGAATATTTTTTACAGGGAAAATTCCGCGAAAACCGTTGACAAGCCCGGCAAAAACTGATAAACTATTCAAGCCGCATCGAGTAGGCAACAAGGGTGAGGTCTGCCCCAAGGGCCTCAACACCTGCAAGAGCGAGCCCGTTATTAAGGAAAGAGGTGCAACCGCATGACAGCAATTATCGTGACCGGCGGCAAGCAGTACAAGGTGGCGGAGGGCGACACCCTCTTCATCGAGAAGCTGCCCGTGGAGGCCGGCGATACCGTGACCTTCGACCAGGTCCTGGCCGTGATCGACGGCGACAACACCATCTTCGGCACTCCCGTGGTGGAGGGCGCCAGCGTGGAGGCCAGTGTCGTCAAAAACGGCAAGGGCAAGAAGATCCGTATCTTCAAGTATAAGCCCAAGAAGGGCTACCGCAAGCGTCAGGGCCATCGTCAGCCCTACACCAAGGTGACCATCGGCAAGATCACCGTGGCCTGAGGGTTGCAATGACCACCGCAGCCTTTCATATGGAGGGGGACCGCATCGTCAGCTTCGACATCAGCGGTCACAGCGGCTATGGCGAGGAGGGCAGCGACATTGTCTGTGCCGCCGTCTCCGCCGTGGCGGGCATGGTCGAGTGTACCTTTAACGAGGTGCTGGGCCTGGCCGCCGCCGTCAAGCTGGAGCCGGACTCCGGCCACCTATCCCTCCGTCTGCCGGGGGGGCTTTCCGAGATGGACGAGAACACCTGCCAGACCATGCTGGTGGGGATGATGGTCTATCTCACCGCCCTCCACGAGGACTATCCCGATTATATTGAAGTTATGGAGGTGTAACGACCTATGAAGATTTCCATCCAGTTCTTCGCCCACAAAAAGGGCGTTGGCTCCACCCGCAACGGCCGGGATTCCGAGGCCAAGCGTCTGGGCGTCAAGCGCGGTGATGGGCAGTTCGTCCTGGCCGGCAACATCCTGGTCCGTCAGCGCGGCACCAAGATCCACCCCGGCACCAACGTGGGCAAGGGCAAGGACGACACCCTGTTCGCCCTGAAGGACGGCACCGTCAAGTTCGAGCGCCTCGGCAAAGACCGCAAGCAGGTCTCCATCGTCGAAGCCATCGAGCAGTAATCACTCGCCTTTAACGCACCGGACATACTTCGTTCGGTGCGTTTTTTCTGGCATCAGGCAGGAACATCCATCCTGTAGGGGCGGCCCGTGGCCGCCCGAAACAGGCGGTTGATTTTTCGGGCGGCCACGGGCCGCCCCTGCAAACCTGTTTCACATGGGTTCCACAGTCATAAGGAGGGCCGTATGGCAGCAGCATTTGTAGACACGGCGAAAATTTTCATCAGCGCGGGCCGGGGCGGAAACGGCGCGGTGGCCTTCCACCGGGAGAAGTACGTCACCAACGGCGGCCCCGACGGCGGCGACGGCGGCCGGGGCGGTAATGTGGTGCTGGTCCCCGACCCCAGCCTGTCCACTCTGATGGACTTCCGTTATAAGCGGAAATACGCCGCCGAGGCGGGAGCCGACGGCTCCAGCGCGAAAAAGTCCGGCAAGGACGGCAAAGACCTCATCATCAAGGTCCCCCAGGGGACGGTGGTGCGGGACGCGGAGACCGGCCAGGTCATCCAGGATATGTCCGGCGTGGACCGGTTTGTGGCGGCCCGTGGCGGCCGGGGCGGCTGGGGCAACCAGCACTTCGCCACCCCCACCCGGCAGGCCCCCCGCTTCGCCAAGGCGGGGCTCCCCGGGGAGAGCCGGGAGGTCATTCTGGAGCTGAAGCTGCTGGCCGACGTGGGGCTGGTGGGCTTCCCCAACGTGGGCAAAAGCACCCTGCTCAGCGTGGTGTCCAAGGCCCACCCCAAAATCGCCAACTACCACTTCACCACCCTGATGCCCAACCTGGGCGTGGTCTACGTGGAGGAGGGCGTCAGCTTTGTCATGGCGGACATCCCCGGCATCATCGAGGGGGCCAGCGAGGGCGCGGGCTTGGGCCACGACTTTTTGCGGCACATCGACCGCTGCCGCCTGCTGGTCCATCTGGTGGACGTCTCCGGCAGCGAGGGCCGGGACCCGGTGGAGGACTTCGACATCATCAACGCCGAGTTGAAGGAGTACTCCCCGGAGCTGGCCACCCGCCCCATGCTGGTCTGCGGCAACAAGAGCGACCTCTGCTATGACGGCGACAACGCCGCCCGGCTGAAAGCCCACGTGGAGGCCCTGGGGTACCAGTACTTCGACCTCTCCGCCGCCACCCACGCCGGGGTGCAGCCGCTGGTGCGGAAAATCGCGGAGGAGTTGGCCTCCCTGCCGCCGGTGAAGGTCTTTGAGGCCGACTACGTCCCTCAGCCCCCGGCCATCGACACCACCGGCGAGGTCTCCATTGAGACCGAGGACCATTACTGGTTCGTGGAGGCCCCCTGGCTGGAGCATCTGGTGGCCTGCACCACGTTCAGCGACTTTGAGAGCCGCAACTGGTTCGACCGGCAGCTCCGGGAGGCGGGGCTGTTCGACAAGCTGGAGGCCATGGGCATCCAGGACGGCGACACCGTGGTGCTGTACGACTTGCAGTTTGAATATCAGCGGTAAAACGCAAAAAGCGCACATCGGCCAGTTTTCAGCCGATGTGCGCTTGCTCCGATGTGGTGCGGGTAACAGGGGTCGAACCTGCACGCCGTAAGGCACAAGAACCTAAATCTTGCATGTCTGCCAATTCCATCATACCCGCATTGTGTAAGCTGTTAGCTGTTAGCCGTTAGCCGTTAGTTGGGTACTACCAGTCTAAAGCGAACATCTAACAGGAAAGCTGGAAGCGTAACCACCCGTTTGTAAAGTAAAGCAACGTACGCCATAAGCACAGCACATTGTGCCAGGAACTACTCTCACGCCTGTTTAGTTTACCACAAACCGGGCGGCCCCGTCAAGCCGCCGTTTGCCCCACGAAAAGGAGGAAACCTCCATGTCCGATTCCGCTGCACGCTGCGCCGCCGCGTCCTTCCCTCTGGTGAACTGGTACCACGACCACTGCCGCACCCTGCCCTGGCGCAGCGACCCCACCCCGTACCACGTCTGGGTGTCGGAGATCATGCTCCAGCAGACCCGGGTGGCGGCGGTGCTGGGCTATTACGCCCGGTTCATGGAGGCGCTGCCCACGGTGGCCGACTTGGCCCGTGTGGACGAGGACACGCTGCTCAAGCTGTGGCAGGGGCTGGGGTACTACAACCGGGCCAGGAACCTGCAAAAGGCCGCCCGGGAGATCATGGAGGTCCACGGGGGACAGTTCCCCAGTTCTTACGAGGACATCCTGACCCTCCCCGGCGTGGGGGAGTACACCGCCGGGGCCATTGCCTCCATCGCCTTCGGCCAGGCGGTGCCTGCCGTGGACGGCAACGTCCTCCGGGTGGTCGCCCGGCTCACCGGGGACGAGGGGGACATCACCCGCCCGGAGACCAAGCAGCGTATCCGTCAGCTGCTGCTGGACACCATGCCCCGGAACCTGCCGGGGGCCTACAACCAGGCGCTGATGGAACTGGGGGCGCTGGTCTGCCTGCCCAACGGCGCGCCGGACTGTGAACACTGCCCGGTGGCGGCGTGGTGCGTTGCCTGCCAGCAGGGCCGCACCGCCGAGCTGCCCGTCAAGGCCGCCAAGCGGCCCCGAAAAGTGGAGAGCCGCCGGGTGTACCTGCTCTTTTGGGAGGATAAGGTGGCGCTGCGCCGCCGCCCCCAGCGGGGGGCTGCTGGCCCGGCTGTGGGAGTTCCCCAATGAGCTTTCCGACGTGACGCCGGAGTACCTGACCGGGGCCGTCTCTGTGGCCCCCGGTCCCACGGGCAAGCACATCTTCACCCACCGGGAGTGGCATATGGACTCGCTGCTGGCGGAGATGGGCAGCCCGGAGTTGCCCGACGGCTGGGTCTGGGCCGGGGCGGAGGAGCTGGCGGCGGTGTACGCCGTGCCCAGCGCCTTCGATGCCTTCCGCCCGGCGGTGGCGGATCGGCTTCGCCTTTAGCTGTTAGCCAGCTTTGAGGAGAAACCCCTCCGTCACGGCTTACGCCGTGCCACCTCCCCTTTCAGGGGAGGCGAGAGGGGCGGTCAGTTCCGGAACGATAATTTTTTCTGGGAAAGGTTTACAATATTAACCAAACATTTTTCTTGCGAATCGCTAAAAAGGAAAGAAAATAGAAACAAACTAGCTATTTTTGCAGAAAATTTGTGCTATGCTTCTTAAAACGCAAGACATACGAATAAGCACTCTCCTCCCCTCGCCTCCCCTGAAAGGGGAGGGGGACCATGCGAAGCATGGTGGAGGGGTTTCCTGCCAGAAAAATTGACAAAGCTGGTTCAAAGGGATAGGCGTGAACCACGCATCATTGCTAATTGCACACTGCAAATTGCAAATTGAATTACTTTCCTTCCAACCGGGCGATGGCCGCCTTTGCGGCCATCTGCTCGGCTTCTTTTTTGCTCCTGCCACTGCCGGAGCCGACGCTGGTTCCGTTCAGCAGTACCTCCATGGTGAAGGTCTTGTCGTGGTCTGGGCCGGATTCCCCGATGAGCCGATAGCTGAGGCTCTGGCCGCTTTTCCGCTGTACCAGCTCCTGGAGGTAGGTTTTGTGGTCCCGGCTGGCCTCCTGCACCTGGTCGATGTTGCTGAGGATAAACCGCTGCACGATGCGCCGGGCCTGACTGATGCCGCCGTCCAGATAGACCGCCGCCAGCACCGCCTCCACCGCGTCCGCGATGATGGAAGGCCGCTGGCCGCCGCCGCCGCAGGCTTCGCCCTTGCCCAGCTTGAGGTAGCTGCCCAGGTCCAGCTGTCGGGCCACCATGGCCAGGCTCCCCTCGCAGACCAGGTTGGCCCGCAGACGGGTCAGCTCCCCCTCCGGCAGGTTGGGGAAGGTGTGGTACAGGCTGTCCGCCGTCACCATGCCCAGCACCGAGTCGCCCAAAAACTCCAGCCGCTCGTTGGAGTGGATGCTGCCCATGTGGTGCTCGTTGGCGTAGGAGCTGTGGGTCAGGGCGTTCTCCAGCAGGGAGGGGTCCCGAAAGTGATAGCCCAGCTTTTCTTCCAGTGTCTTCATGCTTTCGCCCTTCTTTCTGTTCAAATGGTTATTTCTCCGTTCCGGTGGCCTGTTTGGGGGTGTCCAGGACCATGTGGTCGATGTTTTCCACAATGGCGCGGTTCACGTCGGCCTCCACAAAGAGCTTGGCCTGCCGCACGGCGTTCAAAAAGGCGTAGGCGTCGCTGTTGCCGTGGGCCTTAAAGACGGGCTTTTGGATACCCAGCATGGCGGTACCACCGGTGGAGCGGCTGTCCAGCCGCTCCCGGAAGCCGCCCATGCTGCCCCGCAGGAACAGGTAGCTGGTCTTGGTTTTCCAGTTGGTTTTGAACAGGTCCTTCAGCGCGTCCACGATGAAGTTGGCGGTGCCCTCCATGGCCTTGAGCATGATGTTCCCCACGAAGCCGTCGGCCACCAGCACGTCGCAGGCGTCGGGGCTGGCCAGATTGGTTGGCTCCACGTTGCCCACGAAGTTGATGCGCCCGGCGTCCCCGGCCTTTTGCAGCAGGTCGTGGACTTCTTTATACAGCTCGCTGCCCTTGCTGGGTTCGGTGCCGATGTTCAGCAGACCCACTTTGGGATTGGGCTTGCCCAGCACCTTTTCGGCGTAAAAGCTGCCCATGTAGGCGAATTGCAGCATATATTCCGGGGTACACTCGGCGTTTGCCCCTGCGTCGATGAGGACCGCGTTGTCCTTGCTGGTGGGGACCACTGGGGCCACCGCCGCCCGCTTGATGCCGGGGATGCGCTTGACCAGCAGCGTTCCCGCGCTCAAAAGGGCGCCGGTGGAACCGGCGGAGATAAAGGCGTCCGCCCCGTCGTCCCGGAGCAGCCTGAGTCCCACCGACAGGGAGGAATCCTTCTTTTTGCGCCAGGCGGTGGAGGGGTCGTCGCAGATCTCCACCACCTCGGTGGCGTTGACGATGGTGACGCCCTGGGGCAGCTCCTTGACGCCGTCCTGCTCCAGCACCTGGCGGATGTCGGCCTCCCGGCCCACAAAGGTGATGTCGCAGCCCAGTTCCTCGTGGGCTTTCAGTCCGCCCCGGACCGGCTCCGCGGGGGCAAGGTCGCCGCCCATCGCGTCGATGATGATGTTCATGAAAAAGGCCTCTTTTTTTCTGTTCTGTTTCTCGTTTGGCTGTCCCGCTGAATCGGGTATAACAGCTTTACCCGGAAAATTTCACCATTCTCCTGTAGGAGCGGCCCTCGGCCGCCCGGAACCCCTCTGCTTACCCAGGGCGGCCACGGGCCGCCCCTACACATACGGCAGCCAAAAGCTAAACCGTGTGCCTATTTGCCCAACGGCAGAGGGCTTTCCGGGTAAAATGCCACCTAATTTTTGTCACAGGTTCAGCTCCGCCAGCGCCTCCAGCGCCCGGCGGGCCAGCTCGGCGTTTTTCGCCCGCTTGCCGCCCCGGACCCGGTGGCCCAGAGGCGGGATGATGCCGAAGTTGACGTTCATGGGCTGGAAGTCGGCGGCGGGAGTGCTGACGTACCGGGCCAGGGCGCCCAGCGCCGTCTCCTGGGGGAAGTCCACAGGGGGCAGCCCCAGCACCCGATGGGCCAGCTCTGTCCCGGCCAGCAGGCCGGAGGCGGCGGACTCCACATAGCCCTCCACGCCGGTCATCTGCCCGGCGAAGGTCAGCCGTGGCTCGTCCACCACCTGGTAATAGCGGTTCAGCAGCCGGGGGGAGTCCAGATACGTATTGCGGTGCATGACCCCGTAGCGGACGAACTCGGCGTTCTCCAGGCCGGGGATCATGCGGAACACCCGCCTCTGCTCCGGCCAGGTCAGGTGGGTCTGGAAGCCCACCATGTTGTAAATGCTGCCCTGGGCGTTGTCCTTGCGCAACTGCACCACGGCGTAAGGCTCCTGCCCTGTTCTGGGGTCGGGGAGGCCCACCGGCTTCAGGGGGCCGTAGCAGAGGGTGTCGTGCCCCCTGCGGCCCATGACCTCCACCGGCATACAGCCCTCAAAGACGTTCTTGTCCTCAAAGCCGTGGAGCTTGGCCTCCTCCGCCTGGCACAGGGCCAGCCAGAAGGCGTCGTACTCCTCCCGGCTCATGGGGCAGTTGATGTAATCGGCAGTGCCCTTGTCGTAGCGGCTGCCGAACCAGGCTTTGTCCATGTCGATGCTCTCGTAAGCCACCAGCGGGGCCACCGCATCGAAAAAGTGCAGATAGTTCTGCTGGGGGAACCGCCGGGCCAGATGGTCCGCCAGAGGGTCGGAGGTCAGGGGGCCGCTGGCCACCAGCACCTGCCCCTCGGGGGGCAGCTCCGTCACCTCCTGCTCCACCACGGTGATGTTGGGGTGGCTGCGGATGGCCTGGGTGACGCCCTCAGAAAAGGCATAGCGGTCCACCGCCAGCGCGCCCCCGGCGGGGACGGCGTGGGCGTCGGCCTGGGCCATGATGAGGCTGCCGCAGCGGCGCATTTCCTCCTTGAGCAGGCCCACGGCGTTCTCCACGTTGTTGGCCCGGAGGGAGTTGGAGCAGACCAGCTCCGCGAAATCCGGGCTTTTGTGGGCGGGGGTCTGCTTGTGGGGCTTCATCTCGTACAGGGTGACGGGGACGCCCCGCCTGGCCAGCTGCCAGGCGGCCTCGCACCCCGCCAGCCCCGCGCCTATGACGACGACAGGTTCCATTTATTCCTCCGATTTTTGCTGCTTGGCGGCCTCCCGGTTGGCCCGGCGGATGAGCCGCCCCCGCTCCAGCGCCGCCCGCTGGGCCTCGGTCAGCTGCCGCTTGGGCTTGTTTGGGTCCTTTTTGGCGGCGGACTTCGTGGTGGTCGCCTTCTTGGCGGTGGATTTCTTCGCAGCGGTTTTTTCGCCGTTGTGGACTTCTTCGCCGCCGCTTTCTTGTCGGCGGTTTTCTCCGCGGACGGCTCCGCAACGGCCTCCGCCGCCGCCTGGGAGACGGCGTCCTCCGTCTTTTCCTTGGGCTTGCGGTAGCCGGGGCGCAGCTCCTCCGGCGTGAAGTTCTCGCATTTTTCGTTGATGCAGAATGGCTTTTTGGCCCCTCTGCCGGACTTTTTGAACATGGTCTGGCCGCAGATGGGGCAGTTTTCCTTCACCGGTACGTCCCAGGTCATGAAGTCGCAGACCATGCCGTTGACGGAGCGGTTGTGTTCGCAGCCGTAGTAGGTGTAGCCGTTGCGGCTGGTCTTTTTCAGGATGCGGCCCCCGCACTTGGGGCACTTGCCCGGCATCTCGATGACGATGGGCTTGGTGAAGGTACACTCCGGGTAGCCGGGGCAGGCCAGGAACCGGCCAAATTTACCGGTTTTGATGACCATCTGTCGGCCGCAGACCTCGCAGACCTCGTCAGAGACCTCATCTGGAATTTTGATGCGCTCCCCGTCCAAATCCTTTTCCGCCTGCTCCATCTCGGCATGGAACCCGGCGTAGAACCGGCGCAGCAGCTCCTTCCAGTCCTCCCGGCCCTTCTCCACCTCGTCCAGGTCGCTTTCCATCCGAGCGGTGAAGTTGGGGTCCACGATGTCGGTGAACTTGTCCTCCATCAGCTGGGTGACGACCTCCCCCAGGGGGGTGGGCCGGAGGGCGCGGCCCTCCTTGACCACATAGTAGCGGTCCAAAATGGTGGAGACGGTGGGGGCGTAGGTGGAGGGGCGGCCAATGCCCCGCTCTTCCAGCAGCTTGATGAGCGTGGCCTCGGTGAACCGGGGTGGCGGCTGGGTGAAGTGCTGGGCTTTGTCCTGGGCGGTCTTGCGGACGGTCTCGCCCTCGGCCAGGTCGGGCAAGGGAGAGCCGACGGCCTCCTCGCCCTCCTCCTTGCTCTTCACATAGACGGCGGTGAAGCCGGAGAACTTCATGCTTTGGTGGCTGGCCCGGAACAGGTGTGTGCCGCTGGTCACGTCGATGGAGACGGTGTCGAACACGGCGTTGGACATCTGGCAGGCCAGGAACCGGCTCCAGATGAGCTTGTAGAGCTTATATTGGTCGGAGGTCAGGCTCTTGCGCACCACGTCAGGGGCCAGCTCCACGTTGGTGGGGCGGATGGCCTCGTGGGCGTCCTGAGCGTTGGACTTGGCCTTGTAGGTGCGGGTCTTTTCGGGGAGATAGGCTTCGCCGTAGCGGGCGCGGATAAAGGTGCGGGTGCTGTCGGTGGCCTCCACGGACAGGCGCAGGGAGTCGGTACGCATATAGGTGATGAGGCCCACGGCGCCCTCGCCCTCGATGTCCACGCCCTCATAGAGCTGCTGGGCGATGGACATGGTGCGCTTGGGGGTCATGCCCAGCTTGCGGCTGGCCTCCTGCTGGAGGGTGGAGGTGGTGAAGGGGGGCGCGGGCTGGCGCTGCTTCTCCCCCTTGCGCACGCCTGTGACCACAAAGAGGTTCACCGCCACGTCGGCCAGGATGGCGTCCACCGCCGCCTCGTTGGGCAGCTCGGCCTTCTTTTTGCCCTCCCCGTGGTAGTGGGCCACAAAGGACCCCACCTGGGGGGCGATGCGCTCCAGCCGCACGTCCAGCGACCAGTATTCCTGGGGGACGAAAGCGCGGATCTCCTGCTCCCGGTCCACCACCAGCCGGGTGGCCACGGACTGGACCCGCCCGGCAGAGAGGCCCCGCCGGATCTTCTTCCACAGCAGGGGGGAGAGCTGGTAGCCCACGATGCGGTCCAGGATACGCCGGGCCTGCTGGGCGTTCACCAGGTCCTGGTCGATGGCCCGGGGCGCGGCGATGGACTGGTTGACAACGCTCTTGGTGATCTCATTGAACGTGACCCGGTAGGTCCGCTCGTCGGGCAGCTCTAGCAGCTCCTTCAGGTGCCAGGAGATGGCCTCCCCCTCCCGGTCCGGGTCGGTGGCCAGGTAGACGCGGTCGCTGTTTTTGGCGGCCTTGCGCAGGCTCTTGATGATGTCCTCTTTGCCCTTGATGGGCTGATAGTCGGGCTGGAAGTCGGCCTCGATGTCCACGCCCAGCTTGCTCTTGGGCAGGTCGCGGATGTGGCCCATGGAGGCGATGACGGTATAGTTGGGGCCGAGGTATCGGCCAATCGTTTTTGCCTTTGCCGGTGATTCCACGATCACCAGATCGGTTTTTGCCATAAAGAAGATTCCTCCAACGAATTGAAGTGCGAAAGACGAGGGCGGTCATTTCACCCGCAGCTCGGTTTTGAACCGGCTCCCGGGCAGCTCCTCCACCAGGCCACGCAGGTGCAGCAGGGTCAGGGCCGACATCATGCGGTCCACGGGAATATCGACCCGGGCGGCCAGCTCCTCGGTGGACGCTTCCCCCGGCTGGAGGGCCAGCAGCACGGCCTGCTCGTCGTCCGTAAAGACAGAATCGCTTTTCCGTAAGTCAATATAGTCTGACTTTTGGCCGCTGTCAACCTTTTTTTGCTTTTTTGGGGGAACTTCCGCCTCAGGCGCAGCCTTTTTGGCCGCCGTTGGCGCAGGAGACGGCGGCGCTTTTTCCGGCTGGGGAGCCGAAGCGGCGCGGGCCAGGCGGACATATCTGTCCCGGTATGGCAACAGCAGCTGCTCCGCCGACAGCACCGGCAGGGCCAGCCCGCTGCAAAGCAGGTCGTTGGTGCCCGCGGAGGCGGCGGAGGTCAGGTTGGCGGGGACGGTGTAGACCGTCCGCTGCTGGTCCTGGGCGCAGGCCGCCACCTGCAGCACTCCGCTGCGGCTGGGGGCCTCGACGCAGAGGGTGGCCACGCACAGGCCGGTCAACACCGGGTTGCGGAAACGGAAGTGGGCGTGGTCGTTGGGGGTCCCCGGCGGATAGGGGCTGATGAGGGCACCAAGGGAGGCCACGTCCCCGTAGAGTCGGCGGTAATAGGCGTTGTTCTCGAAGGGCACGTCCACCCCGCCGGGCAGCAGCGCGGCCACCGGGCCGCCCGCCCGCATAGCGCCGATGAGCGCCGCCTCGTCGCAGCCGGAGGCCATGCCCGTCACCACCAGCGCGCCCTGCTGGGTCAGCTCCCGGGAAAACCGCTCCGCCATGGAGCGGCCATAGGCGGAGCAGCGCCGGGAACCAGCCATGGCGATGGCGCACTCCTCCCCCAGCTGCAAGCTGTGTCCCAGGAAGTAAAGCACCGTAGGCGGCGTGTAGATGTTCCGCAGCCGCTCGGGATAATCTGCGTCCTGCCAGGTGGAAATATGCACGCCCAGCCGCTCGCAGTCGGTCAGAATTTGTTCCACCTGCCGGGAGGCGGAGGACTTGTCCTCCAGCCGGGCGAGCTGCCGAGCCGACAGCCCCTCTATGGCCCGGTACTCCGCGGCGTCGGCAAAATACGCCGTCTCCGGCGAACCGAAGTGGCGGTAGACCCGCCAGGCGGCGTCCGGGTCGCAGACGGTGGAGAGCCACACCCAGTATTTTGTCACAGACAGCATATAGCGCCCCCCTTATCGCGTTGGTAGCTCAGAATCAAATGAAGCAGCAAAATGTATAATGAGCAATGTGCGATGGTTGGGTCTTTCCGAATTGCAAATTGCGCATTGCACATTGCTAATTGGAGCGGTATCGCTCCCACAGCGCCACCGTGGCGGCCATGGCCGCGTTCAGCGACTCGCACTGGGGCTCCATGGGGATGATGACCGTCCCGTCGCACAGGGCCAGCACCTCCCGGGAGAGGCCGCTGCCCTCGCTGCCGACGGCCAGCGCTCAGGGGCCGCTGTCCAGTTGCCGCAGGTCGGCGGCGTCTGCACGGAGGGCGGTGCCCCACAGGGGCAGGCCGCTGGAGCGGCACAGGGTTTTCAGTTCCTCCGGCGTGACCTCCCACACGGGCAGGCGGAACGCCGCGCCCATACTGGCTCGGACGGCCTTCCAGCTGTAGGGGTCGGCGCTGTGTCCGGTGAGCAGCAGCCCCGCCGCGCCAAAGGCGTCGGCGCTGCGCCAGATGGTCCCCACGTTGCCGGGGTCCTGGAGGCCGTCCAGCACCAAATAGGTCCGGCTCTCCAGCCGCTGCGGCGGGGTCAAATCGGGCAGCTTGCAGGTGAACAGCACCCCCTGGGGGCCTTCATGGGGGAGAGCGAGGCCATCACCCCGGCGGGGACCTGCACCAGCCGCCCGGTTTTGGGCAGGGCAGGCAGTTCCAGTCCCTCAGAGCAGACCAGCGTGGTAATTTCCGCGCCCCACCGGAGGGCCTCCTCCAACAGCTTCACGCCGTCACAGACGAACTCCCCCGACTCCCGGCGGCAACTCCGGTCCTTCAGCAGTTTTTTGATGTGGCCCAGCAGGGGATTGGTGCGGCTGGTGATTCGTTCCATCGCGCCCTCCCGTCACAGCTGCTGGAGCCGCGCCAGGGCCTCCTGGCTGGTCAGAACGGACATGACGCCGCCCTGCTCCGGCAGGGGCGTCTGGGGCGCGGGCGAAACCTGGAGCTGGCTGCTGCCGCTGGCCTGCACGGCCAGCACGTTGATGTCGTATTTGGCCCGGACGTTCAGCTCCGCCAGGGTCTTGCCCCACCAACTCCGGGGGATGGGGACCCGCACCACCGCGTAGTCGTCGGACAGGTCCAGCAGGTCGTAGGCGCTATGCTGGCTCAGGGTGTGGGCCAGCCGCCGTCCCACGTCGTGTTCGGGGAAGATGACCCGGTCCGCGCCGATGCGCTCCAGAATACGGCGGTGCGCCTCGCTGCTGGCCTTGGCGATGACGCATTTGGCCCCGGCCTCTTTCAGGTTCAGCGTCACCAGCACGCTGGTGCTGATGTCGGAGCCGATGCACACCAGCACCACATCGCAGGACGCCACGTTCAGCGCCTGCACCACCTCCGGGTCCCGCAGGTCTGCCTGCACCGCCCGGGTCACGTGGTCGGCGATGGTCTGGATGTGTTCCTCGTTGATGTCGATGGCCAGCACCTCGTTGGAGGGGCGGCGGCCCCTGACGGGGCGCATCAGCTCCCGGGCCACGGCGTCGCCAAAGCGCCCCAGGCCCACAACTGCGTAGGTTTTCATGATCATGTACCCTCCAACAGGGAATTAGCAATTAGCAATGTGCAATGGTCGGACTTTTCGCTGCCGTTCCAGAATCGGAACGCAGCCAAAAAACAATGGGTCCAGCAGGAAAGCGACCACATTCGTTTTCCCCCATAATTGCAAATTGCTCATTGCACATTGCACATTGACGTTATCCGATCATCATATCCACATAGGGATAGCTGATTTTTTCCTCTACCGGCCTGTGGGTCAGCACTGCGAAGGAGAAGGACAGAATACCCACCCTTCCCAGGTACATCAGGCAGATGAGTACCGCCTGGGACTGGGCGGAGAGGGACGCCGTGATGCCGGTGGAAAGGCCCACCGTGGCGATGGCGGAGGCCGTCTCGAAAGCGGCGGCCAGGAAGGGCAGCCCCTCCCGGACGGAGAGAAACACCGCCCCGGCGAAGAAGGCCATGACCACCAGCAGCGTCAGCGTCATGGCGTTGAACACCTGCCTGTGGGGGATGGTGCGGCCCCGCACCGTCACCCGCTCCCGGCCGTGGAGGCCGGAGCGCAGAGCCAGGGCCAGCACCGCCGCGGTGCCCACCTTGATGCCTCCGGCGGTGGAGCCGGAGCCGCCGCCGATGAGCATATAGAAGATGCTCAGAGCCTGGCTGCTCTCAGTCAGCGTCCCCTGGTCCACGGTAGAAAAGCCCGCCGTCCGCAGCGTCACCGACTGGAACAGTGCGGCCAGCAGTTTTTCCGGGCCGGAAAAGCCACGGAACGCACCGTCCCACTCCAGCAGCAGGAAGAACACCGTGCCGGAGACCACCAGCGCCGCCGTGGTCAGCAGCACCAGGCGGCTGGGCAGGGAAAGCGCCCTCTCCCGGTGCCACAGCAGTTCCTCCCAGACGAAAAAGCCCAGGCCAGAGCAGATGATTAAAGTGATTAGCGTCAGGTTCACCACCGGGTCGTGAACATAGTTCGCCATTCCGCCCACCAGGTCGAACCCGGCGTTGCAGAAGGCGGACACCGCGTGGAACACGCCGTACCAGATGCCTTTGGCCCAGCCGTACTGCGGCACGAACCGCGCCTCCAGCACCGCCGCCCCCGCGCCCTCGAAGGCGAGGGTCAGCAGCACCGCGTGTTTGGCGATGTCCACCGCGTCGTCGGCGGTGTTGACGTTCAGCGCCCCCATCAGCACCATCTGCCGGGAGATGGACAGGCGGCGGCGCAGCAGGATGGCGCAGGTGCAAAACACCGTCATAAAGCCCAGCCCGCCCAGCTGGATCATCACCAAAATCACCGCCTGGCCGAAGCCGCTCCACCACAGGCCGGTGTCCACCGTGGCGAGGCCGGTGACGCAGGTGGCGCTGGTGGCGGTGAACAGGGCGGTCAGGGGGCTGGTCCAGGTTCCATCCCGGCTGGAGACGGGCAGCGTCAGCAGCGCCGTTCCCACCAGGATGATGGCGAAAAAGCTGAACGCCAGCACCCGCCCCGGGTTGGCGGAAAAATGGACTTTTCTGCGCTGCTGTTTCACGGTTGCGGGGACCTCCTGCCGTGGGCCGGGAAAACGGCGGGGAATCGGACGGCGGCAGCCCGCCCCGTCCGCCGTATCGCCGGTCGCTTCGGCTCCGGGCGACCCTTTGCCCTGTTTTGTGGGAAAACACTCCCTTTTTCTTATCATAGCAAACCTTCCGGGAGATTGCAAGCCCTTTGCGCCGGGAAAAGGCTGCTCTCACCGCTATAAATGACAAAAAGCGGAAGAAACTTCCGCTTGTGCAAAATTCGCAAAACGATTCATGTTCTTTTCACAACTCTTTTGCAGTTTCGCCAACAATTCGCGGGGGCGGTGTGGTAGGATAGGGACAGTCAAGCAAGGAGCTTCGGCGGAAGCCCTCCGGGGTCCGCTTTCGCCGCAGCTTCTGAATAGATGGGCCACATCTTGATCTGACCTCACTGCTCCACTCGCTGGCAGCTGTCGGCGCGAGGGGCAGACTAAAAGCTCCGAATCTTCCGATTCGTTTTATATATAATAAAGCGCCGCCCGGCTGGGCGGCGTTCTTGCGCGGGGAACCCCTTGCAATTTGGGCCTTTTCGCGTTATTCTGGGGGAAAAGCAGCGAAAAGGAGGCGACGCCCATGGAACCCCACAGCTGGTGGGTCTATATGGTCCGGTGCGCCGACGGCACCCTCTACACCGGCATCGCCGCCGACGTGGACCGGCGGGCAGAAGTCCACAACCGGGGCCGTGGCGCCAAGTACACCCGCAGCCGTCTGCCGGTGCGGGTGGTGTACCGGGAGGAACATCCCACCAAGGGGGACGCCCTCCGCCGGGAAAGGGCAATCAAGAGGCTGTCCCGCCGGGAGAAGTTAAAACTGATCGACGGGACAAAGTGACCCCGTCCGCGGATGCGGACGGGGTTTTACGCGCTAGAAAAGGATTTTATTTGTGCGGCGAAGGCCGAGCACTTTCATGAATTGTAAGGCCTTTGTAAGGTTTTATTTAATGTATTTATTACAGCTAGCACACCACTTATCGTAAATTTTTTCACAACATCATTAGAAAAAAATAATGTTTCATACAAATTTGTTGATACTATGCAAACAAAAATGACGATTCCAGCAGCTAATAGTAGCGTGTTGACACTGTTAGCATTACTAGCATCGATTGCTGCATAGATTGCGATCAAAGAAATAATAGCCGTCATATAGCTATACGCTCCCTTTTGTCTTGATAAAGCTGTTTCAAATTGATCACTATTACCTTTGATTCGATCTCTAAATTCAATGATTCCAGTAACAGAAATAGCCCTCTGCGATTTGAGGCAACTCGATAGTTCTACTAATAAAAGCCCTAATTATTGAATCAAATTTTTCCTCATATATAGCTAAATAAAACATTGCAATCGCAGGTTGATAAATAATAACAAGTGGATGCTCGCAACAAATGCAAATAAACTTTACTATGGATCTGAAAGCATGAAAAATAATCCCACCAATAGCAACCAGGCCTATCAACACATATTTTACGATTTTCCAAATATTTAAAGGCGCTTCAAGAAGTATTTTTTTAATCATATAGAGTTCTCCTCTCATTATTCGCGAATTATGTACTATGTCATTTAACTGCAATCAACAAAAATCCCTCTTCCCTATTCAATTTCCAAGGAACACAAAACCAGAGATAAAAAAATCCCCATGCAATTTTTGTATACGGATACAAAACCCCTATACACAAAAATCACATGAGAATACATTGTAAGGTAAGATTTTAAAACACCCCATCTCGTAACTGTATTATACCACAAAACCCCAAAAAAGTCAAAGAAAACTTTTTTGGCTTCATGAAAATATAAAGGGAGATAAGGTAGAATTTTGGCTAATTAGTAGAAATCTAACTAGTGTCTACTGAGATAGCGCAAAGTGTTGGTCAGGCAAAAGAAAGTGTACAGCAAAACCAACGAGTTCAATCTAATTATAATCTTTAGATGTATACACACAACGCACTCTAAATCATATGGTAGTAGGGAACGTTGCAGAACAAAAAACTGCAACGTTCCCTTGAACAAAACCGACAGACACGAAAGGCCCTGCCTTTCAATGCTTATGGCTTTGTTCAGTACGCATTACTTAAAAATCAGGTTGACGATCTTCACGGCCTTGGACTTCTTGTCCCGCACGACAATCTTCCGCACCAGCTGCTTGCCCTCGGCCTGGCGCTGGATCTTGACGTCGGCCAGCGCCGCGGCCACCACGGCCTCGTCGTCGGCGTCGGTGGGCACCACGATGTTGGCGCGGACTTTGCCTGCCACCTGCACCGCCAACTGCACCGTGGCGGCAACGGTCTTAGACTCGTCATACTCCGGCCAGGGCTGCTTGCAGATCATGCCGCTGTCGGCAAAGCCCAGGTTCTCCCACATCTCCTCGCAGATATGGGGGGCGATGGGGGAGAGCAGCAGCAGCAGGGCCTTCAAATCGCCCTTGGTGCAGCCGTTGGCGTAGAAGTCGTTGGTCAGGGCCATCATGGTGGCGATGGCGGTGTTGAACTTCATGGCCTCGATGTCCTCGTTGACCTTCTTGATGGCCTTGTGGATGGCAGCCACGTTGGCCTGGGAGTATTCCAGGCTGTCGCCGCACTTCTCCTGGAGGTTCCAGACCCGGTCCAGGAACCGCTTGCAGCCCCGCACCGCCTCGTCGGACCAGGTGGCGGTCTTTTCGAAGTCGCCGATGAACATGATATACAGCCGCATGGTGTCCGCGCCGTACTCCCGGATGACGTCGTCGGGGTTGACCACGTTGCCCAGGCTCTTGGACATCTTGACGGAGGGGCGGAGGGCCTGACTGCCGTACTTCTCCACCATGGCGTCCTTTTCCTCCTGGGTCTCGAAGTTGCCCACGTAATGGGGGTTCTTGCCCAGGATCATGCCGTGGCTGGTGCGCTTGGCGTAAGGCTCCGCGTAGGGCACTACGCCGATGTCGTGGAGAAAGTTGTTCCAGAACCGGCTGTAGAGCAGGTGGAGGGTGGTGTGCTCCATGCCGCCGTTGTACCAGTCCACCTGACCCCAGTACTCCAGGGCCTCCTTGGAGGCGATGGCGGTGTCACAGTTGGGGTCCTCATACCGCAGGAAGTACCAGCTGGAACCGGCCCACTGGGGCATGGTATCCGTCTCCCGCTGGGCGGGGCCGCCGCAGCAGGGGCAGGTGGTGTTCACCCAGTCGGTCATGGCGGAGAGGGGGGATTCGCCGTCGTCGGTGGTCTCGTAGCTCTCCACCTCGGGCAGCAGCAGGGGCAGCTGGTCCTCCGGCAGGGCCACATAGCCGCACTTGGGGCAGTTGACGATGGGGATGGGTTCGCCCCAGTACCGCTGGCGGGAGAACACCCAGTCCCGCAGCTTGTAGTTGACCTGGGCGTGGCCGATGTGGTTCTCCTCCAGGTACTTGATCATGGCCTCCTTGGCCTCCTCCACCGTCATGCCGGTGATGAAGCCGGAGTTGACCATCACGCCGGTGGCCACGTCGGTGAACGCCTCTTTGCTCAGGTCCACCAGCGCGCCGTCGCTGCTGGCGACCACCTGGATGATGGGCAGATCAAAGACCTTGGCGAACTCGAAGTCACGGGTGTCGTGGGCGGGCACGGCCATAATTGCGCCGGTGCCGTAGGTCGCCAGCACGTAGTCGGAGATGAAGATGGGGATCTCCTCGTTGTTGACGGGGTTGATGGCCCGGACGCCCTCCAGCTTGACGCCGGTCTTGTCCTTGGCAAGCTCGGTGCGCTCGAAGTCGGACTTGGAGGCGGCCTTCTTCACATAGGCTTCCACCTCGTCGTAGTTGGTCAGCTTGTCCTTCCACTTGGTCACGTAGGCGTGCTCCGGGGCGATGACCATGTAAGTCGCGCCGAACAGCGTGTCGCAGCGGGTGGTGTAGACGGTGAGGACGTCCCCCTCGGTGGTCTGGAAGTTGACCTCCGCGCCGGTGGAGCGGCCGATCCAGTTCTTCTGCTGGATTTTGACCCGCTCGATATAGTCCACGTCGTCCAGGCCGTCGATGAGCTTCTGGGCGTAGTCCGTGATCTTCAGCATCCACTGGCTCTTTTCCTTGCGGACCACCGGGGAGCCGCACCGCTCGCAGACGCCCTCTACCACTTCCTCATTGGCCAGGACGCACTTGCAGGAGGTACACCAGTTCACGGGCATAGTGGTCTTGTAGGCCAGGCCGTGCTTGAACAGCTGGAGGAAGATCCACTGGGTCCACTTGTAATATTTGGGGTCGGTGGTGTCGATGAGCCGGTCCCAGTCGAAGGAGTAGCCCAGCATATGGAGCTGGCGGGTGAAGTTCTTGATGTTCTCCTGGGTGACGGCCGCCGGATGCACATGGTTCTTGATGGCGTAGTTCTCGGTGGGCAGGCCGAAGGCGTCGTACCCGATGGGGAACAGGACGTTGTAGCCGTCCATGCGCTTTTTCCGGGCCACCACGTCCATGGCGGTGTAGGGCCGGGGATGGCCCACGTGCAGCCCCGCCCCGGAGGGGTAGGGGAACTCCACCAGGCCGTACCACTTGGGCCGGGTGGTGTCGCCGGTGACGGCCTGGAACGCTTTGGCGTCCTGCCACTTCTTCTGCCATTTCTTCTCAATGGCTGCAAAATCGTATTTCAACATGATCACTCTTTTCTCTGAAAATACTCAACGGATGTTGTTTGGCGAAAATCAATAGAACCTATGCGGAAATTCCTCGTTTATACCCTTGAACCAAGCTCGTCAACGGCTCCAACGGAAAACCCCTCCGCCACCGCCTAAAGGCGGTGGCCCTCCTCCCCTTTGCGACTCGCATGGCCCTAAAGGGCCATAGCTCCCTGCATTTGCGCTAAAGAGGAATTGGCCATTCGGCCAGCGCTTCTCAGGGGAGGCAAGGGGGCTAGTGCCTATTTTGGGGATCAACTTTGGTATCCAGTGTAGTACCAGTTTTCCTCGAAGAACGACTGTTCCATAACTGACCACACCTCTTGTCTCCGCCGTCAAGCGGCACTTCTGCCCTCAAGTGGCACTTCCGGCACTTAGTGCCTCCCTGCGCTTCGCTCCCTGCCCTGAAAGGGGAGGTGTCACGGCGAAGCCGTGACGGAGGGGTTTCTGCGTTTTTATTCCTCCGGCTTCGCCAGGAAGGGGGCGATATCCACCGTCTCCGCGTCCTGCCACAGCCGCTCCAGGCTGTAGAACTCCCGCTGCTCCGGCAGGAACAGGTGAACGATGACGGTGCTGAAATCCAGCACCCGCCAGCCGCTTTCCCGCTCCCCCTCCACGCTGTAGGGGGTCTCGCCCAGCTTCTCCGCGGCCTCCTCCGTCGCGTCGGACAGGGTGCGCAGCTGAGTGGTGGAGGCGGCGGTGGCCATGACGAAGTAGTCCGCCAGGGTGGTCACGTCGGTGGTGTGGAGCACCTCAATGTTCATGCCGCGCTTTTTGTCGATGGCGTTGACGATGGCGGCGGTCAACTCTAAGGCTTCTGCCATGCTGTGTTTCTCCTTTAACGTATAAATGCTGTATGGGGTATCCCGTTTGTTTTGCCGCAACGATACTGCATGGAAAACCTTCCAGTCACCTGTAGGGGCGGCCCGTGGTTGCCCTTGGCAAGATGGCGGTTCGCTGGGCGGCCGAGGGCCGCCCCTACACTTGCGCGGTGAAAAACGGAACAAAATGAATCTTTTTACTACTTACCGCTGGGCCAAAAGGTACTCTCTCGCCTCCAGCGTCCGGTAGTGAATGGTCTGGCCCTTTTTCCGGGTGTGGCTGACGGTGACGTTCAACCCGTAGAGGACGGCGGCGTCCAGATCCTCCAGCACCAGCTCCCGCAGCTCCCGGCACCAGTCGTAGCTGCGGCTTGGCTCCGCGTAGTCGGCGATGTAGAGGATCTTCTCCAGCAGGGTCATATCCGCCTTGCCGGTGGTGTGCCAGCAGATGGCGCTGCAAATCTCCTCCGGCATCCCGAACACCCGCCGGGCCACCTCCGCGCCGCTTTTGGCGTGGAGCAGAGACAGGGTCTCCCGCTCGACCTGGTCTAATAGGATACCACATTTTTCACAATATTGCAACTGTTCTTCGAGATTCCAATATTTTGTGCAGTCGTGGAGGATGGCGGCTTTCCGGGCCGCCGTCTCGTCCGCCCCCCAGCGCCGGGCCAGCAGGGCGGCCTCCTCCTCGGTGCCCCGGATGTGGGGCAGCCGTTTGGCCTTGACCATGGAGTAGGACGCCGCCCGCAAATCTTCCAGCGAGAGGCAGGTCAGGTCCTTCTCCACGCCGTATAGCCCCTGCCGGAGGATGTAGCCGTAGACGCTCTCGTCCAGCAGCTCTTGTCCGCCGCCCTGGGCCAGCTCCCGCCGCAGCTGGGTGGAGGACACCTCCACCAGACCGGGGAGAGGAATAATTTCCACTGTGGCCCCGTAGTCCCGCTCCAGGCGGGCCTTTTGCTCCGCGAACCGGGCCTCGTCCCCCGCCGCCCGGCCAAAGGCGGCGATGTGGGCCTTTTGGCAGATGACATCGGGCCGATACCAGGTGTGGAGGGTCAGGAACATATCCGTCCCCATCAGCAACCACAGCTCGTCCTCTGGGAACTGCTCCCGCAGCTGAGTCAGGGTGTCGGCGGTGTAACTCCTGCCGGTGCGGCCCAGCTCCACGTCGGAGACGGTGAACTTCGTGGCCCCGCCGGAGAGCCGGTCGGCGGCAATGCGGGTCATCTCCAGCCGCTGGTCCGGCGAGGCGGAACCGGCGGGCAGCTCCTTGTGGGGCGGCGTCCGGTCTGGAATCAGCAGCAGCTTGTCCAGCTCCAGAGCGGCGGACACGTCCCGGGCCGCCGCCATGTGCCCCAGGTGGGGCGGGTTGAAGGTGCCGCCGTAGATTCCGATTTTCATTTGCCCCGACACGCCTTCACCACCAGCGCCAGGACGCTCACCACCGCGGCTGCCGCCGCGACAGCCGCCAGCACGCTCCGCCAGTTGGCCCCCAACGTGGCCAGCCAGTCGATTTTCTTCACCTTGTGGACGGCGGGGCCGCTCTCGTCCCGGGTGATGACCACGTCGCCGTAGGCATCGTCGTCGTTCATCCAGGCGGATACTTCCTTTTCCCAGCTTTTTGGATATTCCATAGGTCAGTTCCTTTCGTACTTCCGCCCGGCGGTTTTCCGCTGTTTGGGCTGCACAAGGTTGATGCATTTCTCCCCCAGCTTGTGGCTGTGGCGGTAGAGGACGAACTTGCCGCCAATGACCTGCACCGGCTCGGAGCGGGTGCGCTTTGCCAGCTCGTTGCAGGCTTCCTTCGCGGAGAGGGTGCTGCTCTCCAGCACCTTACATTTAATCAGCTCCCGCGCTTCCAGGGCGTCGTCGGCCTGTTTTACCAGGTTTTCGCTGATGTCGTCCTTGCCGATGGTCAGCACCGTCTCCAGGCCGTTGGCCATGCCGCGCAGCTGGGCGCGCTGTTTGCTCGTCAGTTCCATAAAGTTACATGTTCTCCTTCAAATACGCCTCCAGCTCCCCGGCGAAGGCCCGCAGAGCGTTGCCCCGGTGGGAGACGGCGTTTTTCTCCTCCGCGCTCAGCTGGGCGAAGGTCTTTTTCAGTTTGGGGACAAAGAAGATGGGGTCGTAGCCGAAGCCGTCGCTTCCCATGGGGGTGAAGGCCACCGTCCCCGGGCACTCCCCTCGGGCCGTCAGCACCTTCCCATCGGGGAAGCAGCAGGTGACGACGCAGACGAACTTGCACGTCCGGGGGAACTGGCCCTGCATGGTCTGCAAAATCAGCTGACACCGCTGGGGGTCGGTCAGCTCGGGGCCGCCGTACCGGGCGGAGTAGACCCCCGGGCCGCCTCCCAGCTTGTCCACGCAGAGGCCGGAGTCGTCGGCGATGGCAGGGAGGCCGCTGGCCTCCATAACGGCCTTTGCCTTAATGAGGGAGTTTTCCTCGAAGGTCTCGCCGGTCTCCTCCGGCTCCAGGTCCAGCCCCAGCTCGGACTGGAGGACAATTTCAATCCCCAGCGCGCCCAGGATCTCCCGCAGCTCCTTCAATTTGTTTTGATTATGACTCGCTAAGACGAATTTCATGCCGTTATCCCCCCAAAACCTGATTCTGTAATTCGATGAGTTCGTTGATCCCCTTCTGGCAGAGGGCCACTAGCTCCTGCTGCTCTGCCAGGGTGAAGGCCCGGCCCTCGCCGGTGCCCTGAATCTCGATCAGCTCCCCTTTGGCGTTCATCACACAGTTCAAATCCACCTGCGCGCCGGAGTCCTCGTAATACTGCAAGTCCAGCAGGGGCACGTCGTTCACAATGCCCGCGGAGATGGCCGCCACGTTGGAGAGGATGGGGTTTTCCGCAATTTTCCCCTCCGCCAGAAGCCTCCGGCAGGCCAGGGCCAGGGCCACGAAGCCGCCGGTGATGGAGGCGGTGCGGGTGCCGCCGTCCCCTTGCAACACGTCACAGTCGATGGTGATGGTGCGCTCCCCCAGCTTGCTCAAATCCACCGCCGCCCGGAGGCTGCGGCCAATGAGCCGCTGAATTTCCGCGCTGCGTCCGTTCAGCTTCAATTTGCTCACGTCCCGGCGGCTGCGGGTGCGGTTGGCCCGGGGCAGCATGGAGTACTCCGCCGTCAGCCAGCCATGGCCCTCCGCCACGTGGGGCGGCGTGCGGTCCTCCACCGAGGCGGTGATATACACGATGGTCTCGCCGCAGCGGATGAGACAGCTCCCCTCCGCAAAGGCGTTGACGTTGGGGGTGATCTCCACCGGTCGCAGCGCGTCTGCCGCCCGTCCATCCCGTCTGTTCATTGGCTCATTTCCTTTCTAACGGCGAATTGCACATTGCTAATTGCTAATTTTAGATGAGCGCGTCCACAAACTCTCTTGCATCGAAGGGCTTCAAGTCGTCGATGCCCTCGCCCACCCCGGCGAACTTCACCGGCACCTTTAGCTCCTGGGCGATGGCCACGGCGATGCCGCCCTTGGCGGTGCCGTCCAGCTTGGTCAGCACAATGCCCGTCACGCCGCAGGTCTCCTTGAACTGCTTGGCCTGGGTCAGCCCGTTCTGGCCGGTGGTGGCGTCCAGCACCAGCAGTACCTCCTTGCAGGCGTAGGGGCACTCCCGCTGGATGACCCGGCTGATTTTGTTCAGCTCGTTCATCAGGTTCTGCTTGTTGTGGAGCCGCCCGGCGGTGTCCACCAGCACGATGTTGATTTTTCTGGCCCGGGCGGCGTTGATGGAGTCGAACACCACGGCGGCGGGGTCCGCCCCCTCCCCCTGCTTGACGATGGGGACGCCGCAGCGGTCCGCCCAGATGGTCAGCTGCTCGGAGGCCGCCGCCCGGAAGGTGTCCGCCGCCGCGAAGAGGACGGTCTTGCCCTCGGCCTTGAGGCTGGCGCCGATTTTGCCGATGGTGGTGGTCTTGCCCACGCCGTTGACCCCGATGAACAGCACGATGGAGGGCCGGGTGTAAATGCGCAGCCGGGTGGTGCCCTGGTCCAGCATTTCCACCAGAACGTCCTTCATGATCTCCCTGGCCTGGGCCACCTCCTTGACCTTCTGCTCCTTCACCCGCTTTTTCAGCTCGTCCACCGCCTTCATGGTGGTGTCCATGCCCATGTCGGCCAGGATCAGGCTCTCCTCCAGCTCGTCGTAGAAGTCGTCGGTCAGCTGGCTGAATCCGCTGAAAATGCCGATTTTCTTGATTTTATCGAAAAATCCCATGGTTGTCGCCTCCGTTTTGTTCTCTCGTTTCGATTGTGTCCCATGTAAATGGGTTGCTTCCTGTTCTTTCCTCTCCTGTAGGGGCGGCCCTTGGCCGCCCGGATGATGCCATCCAATACTATATTATTCGTCACGGCAAATATAGAAGCCACTAGTAAATAATTACAACCCGAATTTCTCCCGGTATTTCTGAGGGTCCTCCATGTACTCTTTATACTTCGCCCGAAGGCAGTTCCCGCACGGACGATACCCGGCTGCAAGAGCTGTTTTCTCATCCGCAAAGAAAACACGGCACTTCTCATAGCTGCCGGGAAATCTTTTGATGGTAGACAGGGCAGAAGGGCAATCCAGCCGACCATAAATTTTCAGTTTCCCATTTCCGCCAAGCTCTCCCGGTGTTTCAGAAAGGTATATTTCCCCATCAGCACCCAACAATTTATACTTTTTCATGGATTCTCAGTCTCCTTTATCAAATGAAGGTAGCTTATTCTCTCATTGAGAGCGGCCTTTGGCCGCCCGGAAAACAACCTGCTTACCCAGGGCGGCCACGGGCCGCCCCTACACACTAGCCATCGGCTAACAGCTAATTGCACATTGCACATTGCAAATTACTAGTTGCCAATCGCCTTTTCCGCCTCGTTCAAATCCAGCGACAACATTCTCGACACTCCCCGCTCCTGCATGGTCACGCCATAGAGGATGTCGGCCTCCTCCATGGTGCCGCGGCGGTGGGTGATGACGATGAACTGGGTCTTGTCGCTCATGCCCCGCATATAGTGGGCGAAGCGCACCACGTTGTTGTCGTCCAGCGCGGCCTCGATTTCGTCCATGACCACGAAGGGGGCGGGCCGCACCTTCAAAAAGGCGAAGTACAGGGCGATGGCCACGAACGCCCGCTCCCCGCCGGAGAGCAGGGTCAGGGTTTTCAGGGCCTTGCCCGGGGGCTGGGCCTTGATCTCGATGCCGCAGTTGAGGATGTCCGCCGGGTCCTCCAGCTCCAGGCGGGCGGTGCCGCCGCCGAACAGCTCCTGGAAGGTCTGGGTGAACGCCTCATTGATGCGGTCGAACTGGGTCCGGAAGATGCTGGCCATCTCCCCGGTGATGTCCCCGATGATGGTTTCCAGCTCGGCCTTGGACTGCTCCACGTCGTCCCGCTGGCCGGTCAGGTAGTCGTACCGCTCCCGGATGCGGCGGTATTCCTCAATGGCCCCCACGTTCACCGCGCCCAGGGCGCTGATTTGCCGCTTGCCCTCGGCGATTTGCCGGGCGGCCTTGGCGGGGGACTCCAGTTCCTGCCGCTGGGACTGGGCGCTGTCGTAGGTCAGCTCGTAATTTTCCCACAGCTTGTCCAGCAGCTGTTTTTCCTCCATGGCCGCGCCGCTGTGCTTCTGCTCCAGGGCGGCGCACTCCCGTTCCATGTTCAGCAGCTCGGCGTTTTTGTCCCGGGCGGCCTTGTCGGCCTCCACCCGCTGCTTCTCCTGGGTCAGGCGGTTGGCGGTCATCTGGGTCAACTGTTCGTTCAGGGCGGTTTTCCGGCTCTGGAGGGCGGAGAGCTGCTCCTCCCGCTGGCCGATGCGCTCTAGCAGTTGGGTCCCCCGGCTCTCGCAGTCGGCGATTTGCCGCAGACGGCTGTCCCGGTCGCCGGTGATGTCCCGCTCCAGCGTTTGCAATTCCTCCAGCGCCTTTTTGGCGGCGGCGGACTCGCCCTCCAGGGCGGCCTCCTCCACATGGAGGGCGGCGGTGGCCTGGGCCAGTTCCTCCGATTTCTTCCGATACTCCTCCCGGCCCTTTTCCCTGGACTCGCTCTGGGCGCGGAGAGCGGCGGCTTCGCCCTCCAGCTGGGCGATGCGGCTCTGGGCCTCGTTGGTGTCGGCCTCGATTTGGGCGGTGCGCTGGGCGATGGTGTCCAGCTCCCCCTTCCACCGCTGGCGGTTGTCCCGGAGGGTGGAGAGGCGCAGGTCGCTCTGCAGGATTTCGGTTTCGATTTTTCTGATTTGTCCGTCCAGGTCTTGCTGCTGCCGCTGGGCCACCTCCAGCTCATAGCTGGCGCTGTTGACCTCCCGCTGGCAGTTGTCCCGGTCCTTCCGGGCCTTATCCAGGCTGCTTTGCAGCTGGGTCTGCTGGGCCTGGAGCCGCTCCAATTCCCTGGCTCTGGACAAGATGCCCGCGCTGCGGCTGACGCTGCCGCCGGTCATGCTGCCGCCGGGGTTTAAGACCTGGCCGTCCAGGGTGACGATTTTGAAGTGATAGCGGTACCGCCGGGCCATTGCGATGGCGGCGTCCATGTCCTCCACCACCACCACCCGCCCCAGCAGGTTGGCGGCGATGTCCCGGTAGGTGTCCTGGCAGGTGACCAGCTCACTGGCCACCCCCACGAAGCCGGGGCAGCGCTCCACGCCCTGGTCCCGGAGGGCGTTGGGCCGCACGGCGGTCAGGGGCAGGAAGGTGGCCCGGCCCGCGTCCCGGCGTTTCAGGTATTGAATGGCGGCCTTGCCGTCCTCCTCGGTGGAGACCACCAGGTTCTGCATGGCGCCGCCCAGGGCGATTTCGATGGCCACGGTGTACTGCTCCGGGGCTTGAATCAAGCTGGCCACCGGCCCGTGTACCCCGGACAGCTGGCGGCGCTGGACCGCCTGCATGACGGACTTAACCGCCTTGGAATAGCCCTCATACATCCGCTCCATCTCGGAGAGCAGGTTGACCCGATTGCGCAGGCCGCCCTCCTCCACGGTCAGGCGATTGACCTGGTCCTCGGCCCCTTTCAGCCGCTGCTGGCGGCTGCGGAGCCGCAGCTGATAGCCCCCCAGCACGTTTTCCAGCCCGTCGGCCTGTTCCCGCAGGTCGGCCCGGCGCTTTTTGCGCTCGTCCGCCTCCTGTTGGGTCTGTTTCAACAGGTCGTCGTTTTTCTGGATCTGCCCCTGCAAACTGGTCTCCCGGTCTAATAACTCCTGCTCAGAGGCGGCCAGAGCGGAGAGCAGCGCCCGGGCGTCGGCGGCGGAGGCGTTTTGGATGGCCTCCTGCTCCTGCAAGCGGTAGATTTGCTCGGCCAGCTGGCTGGACTGCCGCTGGTTGGCGGCGGACTCCTGCTCCCGCTGGGACAGGGCCTCCCGGACCTCCTGCTGCCGCGCCTCGATCTCGTCCAGCCGCTGCTGCCGCTGCTGGATTTGGGCAGCGATGGAACCGGCCCGGTCCGTGTGCTGTTCCAGCTCCAGCTGGAGCCGCTGGGCGTTTTCCTCGTTGCTGCGCACCTGGGCCTTGAGGACGGCGATCTCCGACTCCTGGCTGTTGGACTGGCTCTCCAGGTCGGAAATTTGACCGCGGATGCGGTCGGCTTCCACGTCCTGCTGCCGCATTTGGGCGGCCAGCTCCTCCGCCCGGGCGTATAATTTTTCCTGCGCGGCGGCTGCCTCGTCCCTCTGACGGGCGGCGGCCTCGCAGTCGGCCTGGAGCTTGCGGCTCTGCTGCCGCAGCTGGTCCAGGTTGTCCATCCACAGGGAGATCTCCAGCCCCTTCAGCCGGTCCCGGATGGCGAGATATTGCTTCGCCTTCTCCGCCTGCTGTTCCAGCGGCTCCAGCTGCAATTCCAGCTCGGCGATTTTGTCCCCGATGCGGAGCAAATTATCCTGGGTGCGCTCCAGCTTGCGCTCGGCGTCCTCCTTCCGGTGGCGGTAGCGGGAGATGCCCGCCGCCTCCTCAAACACGGCCCGGCGCTCGCCGCTGCGGGTGGACAAAATCTCGTCGATTTTGCCCTGGCCGATGATGGAGTACCCCTCCCGGCCCATGCCCGTGTCCATGAACAGGTCGTTCACGTCCCGCAGGCGGCAGGAGCTGCGGTTCAGGAAGTATTCCCCCTCGCCGGAGCGGTAGTAGCGGCGGGTGACCATGACCTCGCTCTCCTCCATGGGAAAGCTGCCGTCGGAGTTGTCCAAAATCAGGGAGACTTCCGCGTAGCCCAGCTGCTTGCGCCGGGCGGTGCCGCCAAAAATCACGTCCTCCATCTTGCCGCCCCGGAGGGCGCGGGTGGACTGCTCCCCCAGCACCCAGCGGATGGCGTCCGCAATATTCGATTTTCCGCTGCCGTTGGGGCCCACGATGGCGGTGATGGCTTCGCCAAAGGTCAGCACGGTTTTGTCGGGGAAGGACTTAAAGCCCTGAATTTCCAGCGCTTTCAGGTACAAGGCGACACCTCTATCTTCATATTCTCGTACTTACACAACAATACAGGTTAATTATAGCCGTTCGCCGCCCAAATTGCAACGGGAAAGAGGGGAGACGCGCCAAAAAAGTGCCGCTCACGGCGGCTCCTCCTGTGAAATTTGGACCTGGATCTGCTCCCAGCCCAGCCGCCCCGTCTCCCCCAGCAGGGCCAGCAGCGGCGTCTCCTGGCAGCCGGGAGGCGGTTCCACCCCCGGCGCGGAGAAGGTCACGCCCGGCGCCTGGGGCCGCCGCTCCCCAAGCAGCAGGCGGCCCTCCCCAGGCGGGGCGGGGGTGAAGCAGAGGGTCACGACCCCCTCGCCCCGGAACACGGGGATGCCGCAGTCCTGTTGCAGCTCCCAGGACATGGTTTCCCGCTCCGGCAGCTCCAGAGCCAGCGCCCGCACCTGTCCCGCCAGGGCGCGGCAGGCGGCCTCCAGCTCCCGGCTGGCGTGGCTGGCCCAGAGGCCCACCACCGCCGTTTCGGGCGGCACGCCCCGCCGCTCCAGCTCCAGCAGGGCGATGTCCGCCGCCTTGCGGCGGTAGAGCGTCCCCGTCTCGGTCAGGGGCAGCGCGGCGTTCTCCGGGCCGTTGAGCAGGCAATGCACCCCCGCCCGCAGGAAGAATCTGAGGCCCTTCCGCTCCCAACGGGCAGGGTCGCCCCGCCGGGGCAGCTGGCCCCGGAGCAGGGGCAGGCCCAGTACCTCCTCCCGAAAAAACCGGGGGGCGGCTGCCCTGGGTGACGAAATAACCGACCATGGTTCACCTCTCACGAACGTTTTCACCCTCTGGACGGGGTCAGTTCAGTATGGTATACTTATAGTGAGCAATTAGCAATGTGCAATGTGCAATTCAATGAAAACCGGGGCTGAGTGCGGGATTGCCGAGCGCCGTACTGATTCTGACGAAAAACCCTCCACTATGCTGCGTATGACCGTCTCCCCGTTTAGGGGAGGCGAAATGCAAGGCCAATAGCTACTATACAATCTGGAAGGAAAAACTATGCTGCGAATCAACAACCTTTCCCTGCCGGTGGATTACCGGGAGGAAGAATTATACCGCAAGGCCGCCAAGCTGCTGCGGCTGCCCCCCAATCAGCTCCGGCGGCTGGAGCTGGTGAAGCAGTCCATCGACGCCCGGCGGAAGGACGACATCCACATGGTCCTGACCGTCAACGCGGCGGTGGACGACGAGGCCGCCGTGCTGCGTCGGGTCCGGGACAATCGGGTCAGTCAGCTGCCCCGGCAGGCGTACCAATTCCCCGCGCCCAAGCGCAAGGGAGGACTGCCCCCGGTGGTGGTGGGCATGGGGCCGGCGGGGTTGTTCGCCGCCCTTTACCTGGCCCGGGCGGGAGTCCCCTCCGTGGTGCTGGAGCGGGGCGCGCCTGTGGAGCAGCGGACGGCGGCGGTGGAGCGGTTCTGGCGCACCGGCGAACTGGACCCGGACAGCAACGTGCAGTTCGGCGAGGGCGGCGCGGGCACCTTCTCCGACGGCAAGCTGACCACCGGCATCCACGACCCCCGCATCCAGACGGTGCTGGATACCTTCGTGGCCATGGGCGCGCCGGAGGACGTGGCCTACTCCTTCCGGCCCCATGTAGGTACAGATATGCTGCGGCAGGTGGTGAAAAATATCCGGGAAGAGCTGGTGCGGCTGGGCTGCGACGTGCGCTTCGGCCACCAGCTGGTGGGGCTGGAGCAGGCGGGTGGCCGCCTGACCGGGGTACAGGTGCGCGCCGAGGGGAACACCTACACCCTCCCCGTCGACACGCTGATTTTGGCCCCCGGCCACAGCGCCCGGGACACCTTTCAGGTGCTGCTGGAGGCGGGCATCCCCTTGGAGCAGAAGCCCTTCGCCATTGGCGTGCGCATTGAGCACCGGCAGGAGGCCATCAGCCGCGCCCAGTACGGCGACCTGTGGGACAGACTGCCCCCCAGCGACTACCGGCTCAGCTGCCGCCTGCCCAACGGCCGCAGCGCCTTTTCCTTCTGTGTCTGCCCCGGCGGGCAGGTGGTGGCCTCGGCCTCGGAGCCGGGCCTGCTGGTCACCAACGGTATGAGCCTCCGGGCCAGGGACGGGGCGAACATCAACGGCGGCTTTCTGGTGGGGGTGAACCCCAGTGACTTCGGCGGGGCGGACCCTCTGGCCGGGGTGCGGTTCCAGCGGCAGTGGGAGCTGGCGGCGTTCCTGGCGGGAGGCGGCGGTTTCGTGGCTCCCGCCCAGCGGGTGGAGGACTTCCTGGCCGGGCAGGCCAGCGTCGCCGCCGGAGACGTGACGCCCACCTACCGCCCCGGCGTGAAGTGGACCACGCTGTACGGCTGCCTGCCCCCTTACGTCCTGGAGACGCTGCGGTGGGCACTGCCCCTGCTGGACCGGAAGGTGCGGGGCTTCGCCCACCCGGACGCGGTGCTGACCGGCGTGGAGACCCGCTCCTCCTCCCCGGTCAGGGTTCCCCGAGACGAGAGCGGCCAGTGCGTCCTCCGGGGCGTC
>JAJPXY010000083.1 GCA_021205205.1 Clostridiales bacterium | reverse complement strand
CTTCATAAGACTATCTTACCACATCTCATTAGAAGTTTAAATGCTTTTGCCCTGAAAATTATGAAAAAAGACTGGAACTCCTGGAGCGGATGTGCTATAATCGAAAAAGTTACAAAAGGCTTACAAAAAGAAACAGGAGGCTCCCATCAATGAAACCCACGCATACCCCCAAACTCATCTCCCTGCTCCTGGCCCTGGCTATGGTGTTCAGTCTGGTCTGCCCCGCTTTTGCCGTGGAGCTGGATACCGCAGGGACTGATGAGGATGATCTCGTCATCAGTTCGACCAACGAGGACGAAGACTGGGAGACTCTCCCTGTCTCCGACAGCAGCGAGGAAGAAGCTGTAGAAGAAGAATCCGCCGACAGCTCCGCAGAAGAAGCGCCTGTCGAGGAAGAAGCAGAGGAAGTAGAGGAAACGGAAGAAACGGAGGCCGCTGAGGAGGAATCCGACGACGCCGAGGCCGAAACCGACGACGCCGACACCTCCGCCGAAACAGAAACTGTAGCCGAAGCCGAAGCGGAAACCGCAGACGAAGTGGAAACCGAAGAGGACGTGATCGTGACCGGTCAGGCCACAACTGCGGTCACTGACGACGAGACCGCCGCCGCCGGCTGGAGCCAGGACGAAAACGGCGAGTGGACCTTCTATTACTACGCAAGCAGCTCCGACAGCGCGGTCACCCAGGCTAAGGATGTTGTCCTCTCTGTTCCCGCCAATTCCACCGTGGACAGTACCACCTTCAACGCCGGGTATTATTACTTCAACGAGGATGGCCTTCTGGTGGCTGACGGTACGGCCTCTGTGGGGGCAGCAGTGATCCTGACCAGCAGCTATGTGTGCAGCAGCACTGCCTCTGGCGCCGGAAAGATTTATCAGGTCACCACGACTTCAACGGTTGCCAACAGCCTGACGACCGTCTCCTCCTCCGCGACAGCGTTCGCCGGCCAATACTCCGGCAATGGCCTGTGGTACTACAACGGCTCCAAGTTCACCGGCTATGCCCGCCGTTACTCCAGCGATGTCCTCTGGTACGTGAAGAACGGCGTGGGCGGCACCAAGCTCACCGGCATTGCCAGCACCAGCAAATACTATCTCCGCACAGATACTGGGAAGCGGAGCAAGGGCGACGGCAAATACTATAAGAGCGGCAAGGTCTACACAGGATATGTTGCCGATACCCGCACCTATTATAAGAGCGGCAAGACGTACACCTCTCTCAGCGGCTGGAAGACCATCAGCGGCAAGGAGTATTATTTCACCAAGGGCGTGGCCGCCAAAGGCACCAAGCGCATCAAGCGCAACGGTTACACCTATACATATACCTTCCGCTCCGACGGGTCCCTGGTGACCAACCTGTTCGAGTACAACAGCAGCTACAAAAAGAAAAAACTGCACATTGTCCTGGCCCGCGGCTCCCACACCGGAACCATCCTGGCCTACAACTCCAGCACCAAAAAGTACGACATCCCCGTTAAGAGCTTTGTGATTTCCATGTCCCGGAGTAGCTCCAACACCAGGGCGGGCACCTATAGGCTGACCCAGCGCAAGCGCCGGTGGCAGTATAGCTCCAAGCTGTGGTATCAGTACGCCACCTACGTCTCCGGCAGCGGCAGCTGGACCCACTCCGAGCAGTATTCCAAGGCCAGCGTCAAGGCTCTGAAGTACAGCTCCTACAACGGCCTGGGCACCAATCAGTCCAAGCGGTGTATTCGGATGCAGGTGGTCAACTGCAAGCTGATCTACGACCTGGCCTCCTCCAACAACAGCAACACCCGGGTGGTCATCACCAAGGGCAACGGGTATCTGCCCTTCGGCAAGATGACCCTGAGCAACAACTACGACGCCACCGGAAAGGTCTCGAGCAGTCAGAAGTATGACCCCACCGACCCGGCTGTTTGACCCTTCATAGAACCTATAGAACCTGAAAAAACCATAAAAACTCCCCTGGGCGGCACTCGCCAGGGGAGTTTTTGAACGTGCAGGGCAAAAAGAAAACCGGCGCAAAGTTTGCGCCGGAGGTTCTTTTTCGGTCGTCATTCACTTGCCCAAACGCTCACGCACGGGTCACTTTGCCGGAACGGAGGCACCGGGAGCAGACATAGACGTGGGTGGGGGTACCGTCAACGACCGCCTTGACACGCTTGACGTTGGGTTTCCAGGTGCGATTGGAGCGGCGGTGGGAATGGGACACCTGGATGCCGAAGGTCACGCCTTTACCGCAATAGCTGCACTTTGCCATTTTGCATACCTCCTTCTTCTTGGTTCGCTTTGCCTATATATTGAACTTCTTGTTCTTCAACAAAGTCCACTGAAACAGCGAACATTATAATATCAGAACTGCGGCAAAAAATCAAGCCCTTTCCCCTGAAATTTGAAAAAATCTTCTCCCGCGGAGGAATAAATTTGGCGACACCGGTTGCGAACCGGTGAAAAATAGGGTATACTGACCATACTGGTTCGCATTTTTCCATATTGACGCTACATCATTCCCAATGGTCGTCAGCCGCGTCGCGTTCGGACCGACCCGGCTGTGTTTCTCTTATTACACCACCAAAGGAGGAGAAGTTATATGCCAAATACGCAAAGCATTTTGCTGAAAACGCTGGTGAAGGAATTCAACCTGGAGATCCTGCATAAGGGCTCGGGGTATGAGACACAGCAGGTGGTCCAGACCAGCATCAACCGCCCGGGGCTTTCTCTGGTGGGGTTCTACGACTATTTTGACAGCAACCGCCTCCAACTGATGGGCAAAATGGAGAACACCTACCTGAAGATGATGGGCCGGGAGGAACGGCTCAAATGCTTCCGGGACCTGATGTCCCACCCCATCCCGGCGGTGATCCTGGCCCGGAGCCTGACGCCCTACCCGGAGTGTTTGCAGGCGGCGGAGGAGTACGACCGCACCGTCCTGCGCAGCACCCAGGAGACCGGCGAGCTGATGAGCGACCTGACCACCTCGCTGCGCTCCTACCTCTCCCCCCGCATCACCCGCCACGGCGTGCTGGTGGAGGTCTACGGCGAGGGCATCCTGCTGATGGGCGAGAGCGGCGTGGGCAAGTCCGAGACCGCCATCGAGCTGATCAAGCGGGGCCACCGGCTCATCGCCGACGACGCGGTGGAGATCCAGCGGGTGAACCCCAAGACGCTGATGGGTTCCGCCCCGGAGTTGATTCGTTACTATGTGGAAATGCGGGGCATCGGCGTCATCGACGTGCGGCAGCTGTTCGGTATGTCCGCCATCAAGGACAGTCAGACCATCGACATGATTATCAACCTGGAACAGTGGCGGGAGGGAATGCTCTACGACCGGCTAGGGCTGGACGACTTCTGGACCACCATCCTGGACGTGGAGATGCCCACCCTGACCATCCCTGTGAAGCCCGGTCGGAACCTGGCTGTCATCATCGAGGTGGCCGCCATGAACAACCGCCACAAGAAGATGGGCTACAACGCCGCCCAGGAGTTCACCGACCGCATCAACGCCCACTTCAGCGAGCAGATGGCGGAGTCCGAGGGGGACGCCCCGGAGACCTAAGGAACCTCTGATTAAATACCTTCTGGTGTCTGAACGGCATCTTTTGTGCAACTCTTCGTTGCGAAATCTTGAAATACGTCCAGTATTCCTGCGATTTCGAGCCTTGATTTGCGCAAAATCTACTCGCTCAGCTATTTAATCACAGCTTCCCTAATGAGAAAGCTGTGATTCAAATGAACATCGAAATACGTGCCTGCGGGCCAGAGGACCTGTCCGCCGCCTGCGCCATCTGGAACCGGGTGGTGGAGGACGGCGTGGCCTTCCCCCAGTTGGAGACGCTGGACGAGGAGAGCGGCGGGGTGTTTTTCGCCCAGCAGTCGTTCACCGGCGTAGCGGTGAACACCGAGAACGGCCAGGTGGTGGGGCTTTACATCCTGCACCCCAACAACGTGGGCCGCTGCGGCCACATCTGCAACGCCAGCTACGCGGTGCAGGCCGACCTGCGGGGCCAGCGCATCGGAGAGGCGCTGGTGCGCCACAGCCTGGAGAAGGGCCGGGAGCTGGGCTTCCGGGTCCTCCAGTTCAACGCGGTGGTGTGCGGCAACGTCCACGCCCTGCGGCTCTATGAGAAGCTGGGCTTCGTCCGGCTGGGAGTGGTCCCCGGCGGGTTCCTGCGGAAGGACGGAGTGTATGAGGACATCACGCTGATGTATCATACGCTGTAAAGAAAAAACAGGTTGTCCCTTTGCATCAGTCTCGTTGTGACAAGCTGTTAGCCATTAGCTGTTAGCTGTTAGTCAGGTGCTACGAACCAAATAGTGAACAGCTACAAATAAAAGCTGAGAGTAAATGGCAAAAGATACTCATTGGGTTGAAAAGGGAATAACCAAAAAGACAAAATGAGAGAGCAAAACGCATCGCACAGGTGTTGTGCGGTGCGTTTTCTTTTGGAAAGTTATAAGAACACGGTTGAAAACACGGTCATTGCACATTGCTAATTGCACATTGCAAATTGCTAATTGTCCTCCGGCTCCGCCGCCCAGAAGTCGGCCAGTGTGACCTGCATCAGGTCGTCCACCGTGACCTCCTCCAGCTGGGCCACCCGGTCGGACTGGGCGGAGATGAGCTTTTCAAAGAGGTTGCGCACGTCCCGGCCGTTGCCGAAGTTGTCGTCCCGCTCCGCGTACATCTGGTCGAAGTAGCCAGGCAGGAAGTCGGACAGCTCCTGGTCGGGCTTGTAGCCGTTTTTCTCGCACATTCCCAGGAAGATTTGCGTCAGCTGGGGGCCGGTGTAGTCCTCAAAGTAGAAGTATTTGTTGAACCGGGACTCCAACCCGGGGTTGGACTGGAGGAAGCGGGCCATGGGTCCCTCGTACCCCGCCACGATGACCACCAGCTCGTCCCGGTGGTCCTCCATGGCCTTGAGGATGGTGTCGATGGCCTCGTAGCCGAAATCGTTGGCCCCCTGGCCCGCCAGGGAGTAGGCTTCGTCGATGAACAACACGCCGCCGATGGCGGACTGGATGACCTTCTGGGTCTGGATGGCCGTCTGGCCCACGTAGCCCGCCACCAGGCCGGAGCGATCCACCTCCACCAGCTGGCCCTTGGACAGCACGCCGATGGCCCGGTACAGACCAGCAAGCAGCCGGGCCACGGTGGTCTTGCCGGTGCCGGGGTTGCCCATAAAGACCAGGTGTAAGCTCATGGGCGGTACAGGCAGGTCGTGCTCCTTCCGCAGGGTGCGGATTTTGATGAGGTTGATGAGGCTGCGCACGTCCTTCTTCACCTTGTCCAGGCCACAGAGGGCGTCCAGCTGGGCCAGCAGCTCCTCGGCGGTGGGCAGCGGCTCCTCCTGAGCCGCCTCCGGCGCTTCGGCGGTTTCGGCCTGAGTCTGGGCGGCGGCCGCGCCGGACTGCTCCTGTTCCTTTTTGGGGGTGGGGGAGACCGGTTTGACATCCCCCGCAGGCTTGCCCGCCAGGGCGGTCAGGGCAGAAAGGCAGTCGGTGATATAGTCCGCCTCCGCGGGGGAGACTTCATCGTCCACCGAGGCCAGCAGGGTCAACACCACGTTGCACAGGTCGATGAACTGCCCCGCCCGGTTGCGCTGGGTGCCCCGGTCGGCGGCGATCACCTCCTGGAAAAATCCCGGCGGCTGGAAGGTAGGCGGCTCCGCCGCCCCGGCGCAGACCTCGAAGAACAGGGCCTTGGTGGGGGTGTGACCAGGGGAGCAGATGGCGTTGTAGGCGGCCACGTGCTTGTCCGTCACCGGGCCGCCGTGGCCCCAGACCCCCAGGGCGCAGCGCCGGAAAAAGGCGTCCACCTCCTGGGAGAAGTTCAGCCGCAGGGTGGGGTCCCCCAGCTGGCGGCTGTAGGCGGCCACCGCAGCCTGGTACTTTTTCCCGATTGGGTCGGAGGGAGGAGAATTTTTGGGCAGCTTCATCATCTTGTTTATCCTTTTCGGCAGGGGGAGCTGTTTGGGGAGGGGCAGCTCCCTGGGCAGGTGAAATTCTTTCATAGGCAGAACCAAATCGTAGTGTGATTTATTATTTGAAAAAGCTTTTACTCAGCCGTGCGCCAAAACCCCTCCGCCACCGCCTAAAGGCGGCGGCCCTCCTCCGCCGTCAAGCGGCACTTCCGGGGCTTCGCCCCTCCCTGCCCTTTCAGGGGAGGCAAGAGGGGCGGTCAGTTGCCAAGCGGTAGTTCTCCGAGGAAAACTTGCACTATGCTGGGGAAGTGCTGACCAAACGGCACCCATTAACCACTAGCCACTAAAAAGCGGCTGATTCAAGGGGACAGTCAGATTTCTTTATTTTAAGCTGTCTGTTTTGGGTTCGTAGTATCTGACTAACAGCTAACGGCTAATAGCTAACAGCTGATTCTATTATAACCAACACCTTCCGCAGGGTCAAGCGCGCCGAAGAAAAAGCGTGCAATTTTGCCCCGAGGTGGAATTTCCCAGGGGGAACCGGCCCTGGGCGGCATATACTGTATAAGGTAAGACGCTCAACCTCCAACCGGGCGATTTCTACGCAAAGGGAACGGTTAGCAGTCGGAGAGACAGTTTGACACTTTTCCACGGCTGAAATTTTTGTGGAGGATTCACAAACCGTTTACAAACTCAACTATTGACAATCGAGGAAGCAAGTGCTATATTATTTTTAGCACTTGGGAGACAAGAGTGCTAAACCACAAAGCGAGGTGAGCCAGGTGGATCTGACGCCCCGGCGGCAGCGCATCCTGCGCGCCGTGGTAGAAAATTATATCGAAACGGCGGAGCCGGTGGGGTCCAAGGCCATCGCCAAGCTGGCCCACCTGGATTGCAGCTCCGCCACCATCCGCAACGACATGGCCGCGCTGGAGAAGATGGGCTACCTGGAGCAGCCCCACACCTCCGCCGGGCGCATCCCCTCCGCCAAGGGCTACCGCATCTATGTCAACGAGCTGATGGAGGAACACAAGCTCAGCTTGCAGGAGACGGAGCGGATCAATGAATCCCTCCACCTGAAAATGCGGGAGCTGGACCGGGTCATCGACCAGGCGGGCAAGCTGGTCAGCCAGTTCACCAACTACCCGGCCTTCGCCATGGCGGCGGGGAAGGAGCGGGTGACCATCACCCGGTACGACCTGTTGATGATCGACCAGAACTCCTTCATCTGCGTGGCCATGACCAACAGCAACGTGGTCAAGAACAAGCTGTTCCACCTGCCCAGCAACATCACCGAGCCGCAGCTCCAGCTGCTCAACGCCCTGCTGAACACCTCGTTCACCAACAAGACCCTCTCCGAGTTCAGCTCCGACCTGATGGAGACGGCGCAGAAGGCGGCGGGCAGTTCCTACGGGCTGATTTCCCTGGTGGTATCCTTCGCCATGGACGTCCTTCAGGACGCGGAGCAGAGCAGCGTTCACACCGCCGGGGCCAGCCACCTGCTGGAGCACCCGGAGTACCAGGACGTGGAGAAGGCCCACAAGCTGCTCAATTACCTCTCCGACGACAAGAGCCTGTTCCCCTACGCGCAGCAGGACGACAGCGACGGCGCGCCAAAGGTCCTCATCGGGCCGGAGAACGTGGCCGAGGAGCTGAAGGATACCAGCGTGATCATGGCCACCTACGACATCGGCGATGGGATGCGGGGGGTCATCGGCGTAGTGGGTCCCACCCGGATGGATTACGCCCAGATCACCGCGAAGCTCAGTTACATGGCCGACAACCTGAGCAAGCTGTTCGGCAACCAGCTGCCCCAGGCGCCCGAGCCAAAGGGCCTGAACCCGCCGAAGGAATCCGGCGGCGAAGGGAGCGAGGGCAGTGAATGAAACGAAATCGAAAGTCCCCGTTCAGGAGGTTCAATATGGACAAAAACACAGAGAATCAAACCGCTGAGGCGACCGCCGAGGAGACCGCACAGGCTCCCGAGGCCGCCGAGGCCCCAGGCGAGGAGGCAGCGGCGGCCCAGGAGCAGACCCAGGAGCAGCCGCAGCAGCCCGACCCCCTGGAGGAGGCCCAAAAGGCCCTGAAGGACAAGGAAAAAGACTTCCTCTATCTGCGGGCGGAGTACGACAACTTCCGACGCCGCAGCGCCAAGGAGAAGTCCGAAGCCTACAGCAAGGCCAAGGCCGACGCAGCCATCGCTTTCCTGCCGGTGTACGACAACCTGGAGCGGGCGCTCCAGCACGGCACCGAGGACACCGCCTTTCTCCAGGGCGTGGAGATGACCATGAACCAGCTCAAACAGGTGCTGGAGAGCCTGGACATCCACCCAATCGACGCGGTAGGCCAGCCCTTCGACCCCAACCTGCACAACGCCGTCATGCACATCGAGGATCCCGAGCTGGGGGAGAACGTGGTGGCGGCCTGCTTCCAGACCGGGTTCAAGTTGGGCGACAAGGTCATCCGCTTCGCCATGGTCCAGGTGGCAAATTAGCCTCTGAACGACAAATAAACAACAAAATCACCCCATTCCACTTGTAAAAAAACACTTTTCATAGATTCTAGGAGGAATCACATTATGTCTAAAATTATTGGTATTGATTTGGGTACTACTAACTCCTGCGTCGCCGTGATGGAAGGCGGCGAGCCTGTTGTCATCGCCAACGCCGAGGGCAACCGCACCACCCCCTCCGTCGTCGCCTTCTCCAAGGACGGCGAGCGCATGGTGGGCCAGGTGGCCAAGCGCCAGGCCATCACTAACCCCGACCGCACCGTCATCTCCATCAAGCGGGAGATGGGCTCCAACTACCGGGTGAACATCGACGGCAAGGGCTACACCCCCCAGGAGATCTCCGCCATGGTGCTGCAAAAGCTGAAAGCCGACGCCGAGGGCTACCTGGGCGAGAAGGTCACCGAGGCCGTCATCACCGTGCCCGCCTACTTCACCGACGCCCAGCGTCAGGCCACCAAGGACGCCGGTAAGATTGCCGGTCTGGACGTGAAGCGTATCATCAACGAGCCTACCGCCGCGGCTCTGGCCTACGGCGCCGACAAGGAAGAAGCCCAGAAGATTATGGTCTACGACCTGGGCGGCGGCACCTTCGACGTGTCCGTGCTGGACATCGACGACGGCGTTATCGAGGTGCTGGCCACCGCCGGCAACAACCGCCTGGGCGGCGACGACTTCGACAAGTGCATCATGGATTACCTGGTCTCCGAGTTCAAGCGCACCAACGGCATCGACCTGTCTCAGGACAAGGTCGCCATGCAGCGCCTGAAAGAGGCCGCCGAGAAAGCCAAGATCGAGCTGTCCGGCGTGACCACCTCCAACATCAATCTGCCCTATATCACCGCCGACGCCACCGGCCCCAAGCACCTGGACGTGACCCTGACCCGCGCCAAGTTCAACGAGCTGACCGCTCATCTGGTCAACGCCACCATGGGCCCCGTGCGCCAGGCCATGTCCGACGCGGGCCTGTCCGCCTCCGACCTGAACAAGGTCCTGCTGGTGGGCGGCTCCTCCCGTATCCCCGCCGTTCAGGACGCCGTGAAGAAGATCACCGGCCAGGACGGCTTCAAGGGCATCAACCCCGATGAGTGCGTGGCCGTGGGCGCTGCCATTCAGGGCGGCGTGCTGGGTGACCCAACCGGCAACAACAGCAACATCCTGCTGCTGGACGTGACCCCGCTGTCTCTGGGCATCGAGACCATGGGCGGCGTGTTCACCAAGCTCATCGAGCGCAACACCACCATCCCCGTGAAGAAGAGCCAGATTTTCTCCACCGCCGCCGACAACCAGACCTCCGTTGAGGTCCACGTCCTCCAGGGCGAGCGAGAGATGGCTGCTTACAACAAGACCCTGGGCAAGTTCCACCTGGACGGCATCGCTCCCGCCCGCCGCGGCGTGCCTCAGATCGAGGTCACCTTCGACATCGACGTGAACGGCATCGTCAACGTCACCGCTCAGGATAAGGGCACCGGCAAGAGCCAGAACATCACCATCACCGCCTCCTCCAATATGTCCAAGGAGGACATCGACAAGGCCGTCCGTGAGGCCGAGCAGTTCGCCGCCGAGGACGCTAAGCGCAAGGAGGATGTGGACGCCCGCAACCAGGCCGACCAGCTGCTGTATCAGTGCGACCAGACCGTCTCCGAGCTGGGCGACAAGATCTCCGACAGCGAAAAGAGCCAGATCGAGGCGGGCAAGTCCAAGCTCCAGGACGCTCTGAAGGGCACCGACACCGCCGCCATCAAGGCAGCCACCGATGAGCTGACCAAGACCTTCTACGACATCTCCGCCAAGCTGTACCAGCAGGCGGGCGGCGACCCCAACGCCGCCGGTGCGGGTTATGACCCCAACGCTGGCGCGGGCTACGACCCCAATGCGGGGCAGTCCGGCAACAACGGCGGCAACGGCGGCAACGGCGACGACTACTATGACGCCGACTACGAAGTAGTGGACGACGACAAATAACTTCCAATCGGAAGCAATGCACATGAATTGACCGGCAGAGGGGCGGGGCGGATGCCCCGTCCCCTGTTGACGGTTTGTTGAAAGGGGCTATAGTTAGGAAGGAGAATATTTTTATAGAATGATTAACATCCACAATCAGGAAATAGGCTACAACAAAGTAAATAAGGAAAATGAGTCCAGTGTTACTAAAGGTACAAAGAATGAAGCTCGTCGAAAGGAGACACGGATTGATATGTGGAAGAACTTTAGCGAAAATATAGGGAAATTCCTCACATCCATTAAGCAGTATGTAGATGCGCCTGATAATCATTTAGGGTGGATTAAAAAATTAATCGAGATGGTAGGCATTGGTAGCTTACTCAGTGTGCTTTTGCTGTTCCTCTATAGCCGAAGGACGGATTTCCTATATAAACACATTTATGGTGCTAACGTAAATGTTAAAATGGATATAACTTCGGTGCCAGAGAGTTTTGGAATTGGTATGAGTACATTGCTGATAGCCGCTTGTGTAGTTGCAATAGTGCTTTTGAAATTGGAAAAGGATAAAGATTTTGCGAATCAAGTGGTGGAAACAGGGGACAAAGCCATATCAGTTTATGGAAATACTCTTTTATCCGCTCTTACCTTTGGGAAGCATAGAAAGAAAGTATATTGTATCGCTGCTATTGTAGTGGGGTGCATGGCTGTATTTGGGAGCGAACGAGTGGCAGCATTTTGGCTTCCAATAGATCAGTTGCTAGCGGGTTTGCTTGACCGTTTTACTAATTTAATTGCAGTAGTGTCTACCTATCTGGAATATATAGCATTAATTTGCCTAGGGGTGACGAATGGGTTTCTCTGTTTCCAACATCAAAAAGCTGATTGCGAAAACCGAAAAATGGTGTCAACGGGCCAGTCAGTTGCCTTTGTGGTAGGAGTATTGTTTTTCATTTCTGACTTCCTATTGTCAAAGAATATCTGTTTTTTTGCGGTTCTCAACCTGCTCGTTGGTTTTAGTGGTGATTCGATGGTTGGACAAATGATGCTCGATATTGCAAAATTTTGGATTAATCATCAAACATGGAGTGTGATTGTGCCGCTGATTTTTATGACGGGTATCAATGCCGAATTTTATAAGCATTTTACTCACAAAAAGAAACTGCATATACTTCTCCATATAGGGTTAGTCGCTATTTTATTTGTGAGCGCTTTCCTTCGATATGAAGATCTTCGCATAAGAACTGCTCCCTATGCTGTTGTCAGCAACTCACAGCAGGAGGAAAACGTAGAGTCTGTTCAAGTTATCGTGTATCACGAGGGAGACACATATATACTGGAACAAGCAACGATTGAAACACTTGACAATGGTATTAGCATCCTGACCATTAATACATCCCAGCAGGAAACCGCAGATAACACAAGTCTCTCCTATGAATATCAGCCTTTCGATATTGTTATAATTGAGTGATAGATTCACCATACCAAGAATAGAGACAAAACGAACAAACTAACCCTTTCCCTACATTTCATCTTAATGAAATTTGAGGTGACACATTATGGCAGACGAAAAACGCGATTATTATGAGGTTCTTGGCGTCAGCAAAAGCGCGTCACAGGACGAACTAAAGCGGGCCTACCGCAAGCTGGCCAAGAAGTACCATCCCGACATGAACCCCGGCGACAAAGAGGCGGAGGCCAAGTTCAAAGAGGTCAACGAGGCGTATGAGATCCTCTCCGACGAGGAAAAGAAGGCCCGTTATGACCAGTACGGCTTCGCAGGGGTAGACCCCAACTATGGAGCCGGAGCCGGGGCCGGCGGCGCAGGGTTCGACGGCTTCGACATGGGCGACATCTTCTCCACCATCTTCGGCGGCGGGGGCGGCGGCTTCGGCGGCGGATTTGGCGGCTTCGGCGGCCAGCAGCGGGCCAACGCCCCCCAGCAGGGCAACAGCGTCCGGGCGGACGTGACCATCAGCTTTATGGAGGCCGTCAAGGGCTGTGAGAAGCAGGTGGAGGCCCGGCGGCTGGAGAACTGCCCGGAGTGCCACGGCACCGGCTGCGCCGACGGCAGCCAGCCCCAGACCTGCCCCGACTGCGGCGGCGCGGGTGTGGTCAACGTCCAGCGGCGCACCGCCTTCGGCGTCATGTCCACCCAGCAGACCTGTAACCGCTGCCGGGGCACCGGCCAGATCATCGACAACCCCTGCAAGTCCTGCCGGGGCAAGGGCCTGGTCTACAAGCGCAAGAAGATCACCGTCAAAATCCCTGCGGGCATCGACGACGGCCAGCGCATGAACATCCGCGGCGCGGGCGATACCGGCAAAAACGGCGGTCCTGCCGGGGACCTGGTGGTGTTCATCACCGTCCAGCCCCACGAGTACTTCGAGCGGGACGGCGCGGACATCTACTATCGGCAGTTCGTCACCTTCGCTCAGGCGGCGCTGGGGGCGGAGCTGGAGATCCCCACCGTCCACGGCAAGGTGAAGTATAAGCTGCCCGCAGGCACCCAGCCCGGCGCACAGTTCCGGCTCCGGGGCCAGGGTATGCCCCGGCTGCGCAGCGACCAGCGGGGCGACCAGTGGGTGACCATTCAGGTGCAGGTGCCCACCAACCTGACCCCCGCCCAGCGGGAGGCGCTGCTGGCCTACGACGAGGCCATGGGCAACCGGCCCAACAAAGAGGGCAAAAAGAAGAAAAAGTTCTTTCCCTAAACAAATTTGAGAGACAGACCTGTGAGGAATCGCGGGTCTGTCTTTTTTGTGGAATAGGGGGGAATTCGCCTTTTCACCTGTAGGGGCGGCCCGTGGCCGCCCGCATCCAAGTAGAGCAATTTCCCGGGCGGCCGAGGGCCGCCCCTACAAAAATAGGAAGTTTTACTACGATTTATCTATGGTTGTCATCTACCGATGGAAAAACCTCTTGACACAGCCAGACGGGGGGGTATAATAATATTTGTACCACGCAGAATGGTACGAATCAAAAACAGGAGGTACAACAATGAATCTGACAAAGAAGAAGTGGCTCCTCCCGGTGGGCGCAGTCCTCGTGGTTTTGCTGCTCATCATTGCACTTGTAACGACTATGACCGGGACGGGGAGCGAAAAGAGCGAATTTCTCTCCACCTTCCAGCTGGATTACGCAAAGGACGATGTCCAGCTCCAGGAGGTTTACAATGATTACGGTTGGTTCGGCGACGGCGTCGCCCTGTACCAGGTGGCGCTTGGCGAGGACGCGGCGACGCTGACCGCAAACTGGAACGACCTGCCGCTGGGTGAGCGCGCGGAGACCCTGCTGGAGTGGGAGAGCGATTCCATCTCCCTGCCGGACATCACGGAGGGGAAGTGGATGCTGGTCAGCCGGGACGGAGACAGCGAGAACAGCACCAACGTCTCTCTGTGCGTATACGATGAGGAAACGGGTACCGCCTACTACGTCACCATAGATACTTAAAAACCGCTGCCACACACCTGTAGGGGCGGCCCTTGTGTCAAGAGACACATAGGTAACACCTGTGAAGGGACA
>JAJPXY010000050.1 GCA_021205205.1 Clostridiales bacterium | reverse complement strand
CCTCCTCCAACCTCAGACTATTTTGCGAATCCTTTCTCAAAATTGATTTCCGTGAGCTAATAGCTGAGTAAAAGGGATTGTCAGTTTTTTCTTTTCAAGGCGGCGCAGAGGGGGGTTTTCTACTGGGCGGCGTCGCGGATCACGGCGGCCCGCCGTTCAATTTCCTCCATCTCCAGCGCGCCGCTGGCGCAGCCGGTGTGTTCCACGCAGACGCTGGCGGCGGCGTTGGCTAAGTCGGCGCAGCGCCACCGGGGAATGCCCCACAGCAGCCCGTGGAGGAACGCCGCCACGAAGGTATCTCCCGCGCCGGTGGTGTCCACGCACTGGCAGCCGGAGTAAGCGGGGACGTGGTGGGACCAGTTGTCGAACCGATAGTAACAGCCGTCGGCCCCCAGCTTGAGGGCTACATTCCGCACCCCCAGGTCCACCAGCCGTTGGGTGATGGCCTCCGGGTCCGTTTCTCCGGTGAACATCCGCCCTTCCTCCAGGTTGGCGAAGAAGAAGTCGACGTATTGCAGGGCGCCAGCCAGGTCCTCCGCCCGCTCCCCGTTCTTGGGGCGGGTCATGTCGGTGCAGACCAGGATGCGCTTGCGGTGCAGCGCGGCGAACAGATCTTCCAGCTCCTGCGGGCCAAAGCGGGGGGAGACAAAGAGGCTGGCGAAGCTGGCAATTTGGACGCCGTCCAGCTGTTTCAGGGCAAGAGCAGTGTGCTCCGGCCCCAGGCGGCGGAGGGAGGTGTCTTTGGCGGTGACGAACCGCCGCTCCCCGGTCCGGTCCACCAGCACGGCGTTGACGCTGGTGACCACCTGTGGGTCCCGGACGATGGCGGAGCAGTCCAGCCCCGCCCGGCGGCACTGTTCCAGCAGGTAGTCCCCCGCCGGGTCTGTCCCCAACAGGGTGACCAGCCGGACCCGGTGGCCCAGCCGGGCCAGGGTGGTGGCCTCGTTCAGGGCGTCCCCGCCGGTGGAGAGGGAGACGTGGTCAACAGGGGTGGAGTCGCGGTCAAAGATGGTGCGGTCCACCGGCCCAAGGGAGACATCGGCTACCGCCCCGCCGATGACAAGGATCTGCGCGGGCTTCATCTCAATACGCCAGCTTCTCGTCCAGCCAGGTCTTCAGCTGGCTGATGGGCACGCGCACCTGCTCCATGGTGTCCCGGTCCCGGATGGTGACGGCGTTATCGGCCTCGGTTTTGTCGTCGCCAACGGTCTGGAAGTCCACGGTGATGCAGTAGGGGGTGCCGATCTCGTCCTCCCGGCGATAACGCTTGCCGATGGAGCCGGTGTCGTCGTAGTCCGCCATGAAGTATTTGGACAGCTCGGCGTGCAGCTCCTGGGCCTTGGGGGCCAGTTTTTTGGATAGGGGCAGCACCGCGCACTTGAAGGGCGCCAGCGCCGGGTGGAAGTGCATGACCACCCGCACGTCGTCGTTGCCCTTCTTGTCCTTGCCCACCACTTCCTCGTCGTAGGCTTCCACCAGGAAGGCCAGGGTCACACGGTCTGCACCCAGGGACGGCTCGATGACGTAGGGGATATAGCGGCGGCCCTCCTCCTGGTCGAAGAAGGTCATGTCCTTGCCGGAGGTGTTCTGGTGCTGGGTCAGGTCGTAGTCGGTGCGGTCCGCCACGCCCCAAAGCTCGCCCCAGCCGAAGGGGAACAGGTACTCAAAGTCGGTGGTGGCCTTGGAGTAGAAGCTCAGCTCCTCCGACTCGTGGTCCCGCAGGCGCAGGTTCTCGTCCTTCATGGACAGGCCGCTCAGCCAGTCGTGGCAGAACTGCCGCCAGTAGCCGAACCACTCCAGGTCGCTGCCCGGTTTGCAGAAGAACTCCAGCTCCATCTGCTCGAACTCCCGGGTGCGGAAGGTGAAGTTGCCCGGGGTGATTTCGTTGCGGAAGCTCTTGCCGATCTGGCACACGCCGAAGGGCAGTTTCTTGCGGGTGGTGCGCTGGATGTTCTGGAAGTTGACAAAGATGCCCTGGGCGGTCTCCGGGCGCAGGTAGACGGTGTTTTTCGCGTCCTCGGTGACGCCCTGGAAGGTCTTGAACATCAGGTTGAACTGGCGGATGTCGGTCCAGTTGTGCTTGCCGCAGGTGGGGCAGCCGATGTGGTGCTCCTCCACAAAGGCGCTCATCTCCTCCTGGGAGAAGGCGTCGATGGGCTTTTCCGGCGCAAAGTCGTTCTCCGCGCACCAGCCCTCGATGAGCTGGTCAGCCCGGAACCGCTCGTGGCACTCCTTGCAGTCCATCAGCGGGTCGGAAAAGCCCCCCAGATGGCCGGAGGCCACCCAGGTCTGGGGGTTCATCAGGATGGCGGAATCCAGTCCCACGTTATAGGGGTTCTCCTGGACGAACTTTTTCCACCAGGCTTTTTTCACGTTGTTTTTCAGCTCCACGCCCAGGGAGCCGTAGTCCCAGGTGTTGGCCAGGCCGCCGTAGATTTCACTTCCGGCGAAAATGAATCCCCGGCCCTTGCACAGAGCGATGATTTTCTCCATGTTTTTTTTGCTGTTTTCCATACAAACGCTTCCTTTCCGGATCTCAAAAATGAAATAAACAGGCTGTGGAAATGCAAAGTGACGGGGCTGCGGCACAAAAAACGCCTTGAGCATTGCTGCTCAGGGCGAACTGATTTGTCCGTGGTGCCACCTGAATTCCCGGCCGCAGGGCCGGACACTCTCTCCCGGTAATGGTGGGAACCGGCAGCGCCTACTGACCTTACGGCGTTCGGGCTGCGGCTCAGGGGCGCCTTCCCTCTGTTCCCTCGGGGGCCTTGCACCGACCGGCCCTTCTCTAACACCCAGAACAGGGGTACTCATCCCCGTCACTGCTGATAACGGAAGTATCGTATCATGTTTTTTTCGCCCCGTCAAGGGGCTTTTTGCCGCTTTTGCGCCTTTTTCACTCCACCTCGAAGCAACTGCGGAGGGCGGTGGACACTGCCTACAGCGCGGCGGCCTCGTCCGGGCCGTCGGCGATTAGTTCCACTGTCCGTCCCCGGGGGTGGCTCAGCCGCATCAGGGACATGGCATCCTTGCCATCGGCGATCTCCGTCCCCAGCGCCACCATAATGATGCTGCCGAACCGTTTGGCGGCGGCGGCGACGACGGCGGCAGGCCGGGCGTGGAAAAAGTCGTCCTCGTTCAGGGTCAGCTTGATTGTGGTCATGATTCTGTCCTTTCCCGGTGGAGCCGCCCCCACCCGGCCAGGGAGGCCCCGGCCGGGTGGGTTTGGGAACAAAAGGAGGTGGATGGGAAAACAAAGGAGGGATATTTGCGAAATCAGAACATGGTGACGACCTGGTCGTAAGCAGCGGCGACCTGGTCCAGGATGGCCTGATCGGTGACGCCGGAGACCTCGGAGAAGGCGGCGGCGACGCCCTTCTCGGCGATCTTGCCCTGAAGCTCCACGCTCTGGGGGTCCTCGGGGTTGTTATACCGCAGAGCCGCGCCGATGCCGAGGATGAGCTTGTCCACGGGAAGACCGTACTTCATGGCGGTTTGCAGCGGGCTGACCAGCCGGTCGGTGGCGGACAGCTTGCGCAGCGGCTCCCGACCCACGCGGGTCACGTCGTCCTGGAGGTAGGGGTTCTTGAAGCGGCCAATGATCTTCTCGATATACTTATAGTGGGCGTCCTTGTCGAAGCCGAACTCCTGAATCAGGCCGTCGCCGGACTGCTGCATGGCGGCGTGGACCAGCTCGTAGATTTTGGGGTCGGCAATGGCCTGGTCGATGGTCTTGTGGCCCGCCAGAACGCCGGTGTAGGCGGTGATGCAGTGGCCGGTGTTCAGGGTGAACAGCTTGCGCTGGATATAGGCCATCAGGTTGGAGGCCAGGTTCATGCCGGGAATTTCGGGGATCTCGCCCTTGAGGGAGGCTTTCTCCACGTTCCACTCGCAGTACTTCTCCACCACCACGTCGATGGGGTTCTCGCTACGGACAGGGGGCACGATGCGGTCCACGGAGCAGTCCGCGAAGCCCACATACTCCTCGCAGTACGCCTTTTCCTCATCGGAGAGGGCCTTATAGACGTGCTCTTTCAGCTGAGAGGTGGCGCGGATGGCGTTCTCGCAGGCAATCAGGTTCAGCGGCACCTTGACGCCGTTGGCGATGCGCTTCTGGATGCCCTGGGCGATGGTGGGGGCGATGAAGCCCAGCACCCGCAGACCCACGGCGGTGGTCAGGATGGTGGTGTCCGGGTCGGCGATGGCGTCGATGACCTCCGGGCCGTTGGACATGATGCCGCAGACGTTGGAGATCTTCACATCCTCGACCTCGGTGTCCATGATGTGGACGGTGTAGCAGCCGTCCTGGTTCAGGCGCTCGATGATGGGCACGGCCACGTCCGCAAAGACGACGCGATAGCCTGCCTGAGAGAGCAGCATACCGATGAACCCGCGGCCAATGTTGCCGCCGCCAAACTGGATTGCGGTTTTCATATCACATTACCTCTTTCTCAGAATTTTGGAGGAGGAAACGCGGCGCAGACCTGGCAGGGATGAAGCGCACAGCGGTTTCTCCAGTGCAGAGCGGATACGGGGGAAGGGTAGCGGGCGAAGGCCCGCCGCCCAAGGTGGGGTAGAAATCAGGTCAACTGCTTGAGGACCCAATCCACGTCGTTGGTGTTCTTCATCTTGTCCAGGGTCTCCTCGTCCTCCAGGGTCTCGCAGATCTTGGCCAGCAGATCCAGATGCTCGTCGCCGATACCGGCAATGCCGAACACCAGCTGAGCCTTCTCGTCGCCGAAGGAGACGCCCTCCGGGTACTGGAGCAGGACGATACCGGTCTTTTTGACGGTGCCCTTGGCCTGGGTGGTGCCGTGGGGGATGGCCACGCCCATGCCCATGTAGGTGGTGACCAGCTTCTCGCGCTCCTGCATGGCGTCGGCATAGGAGGCGTCCACATAGCCCAGCTGAGCCAGCAGCTCACCGGCGGCCTGAATGGCCTCTTCCTTGGTGACGGGGGCCTGGTTCAGCTTGATGCCCTCGGCGACCATGACGGTCTTTTTGACGGCGGGGGTGGGGATGCCATCGTCAGCGGCGGCGGAGGCGGCGATGACCTTTTCCACGGGCACGTCGCCAGTGGTCAACTGGACATACAGGGCGTCCAGGTTGGGGTCGGCCAGGAAGTTGCCGATGGTGACGATCTGAGCCTGAGGAGCGGACTTCCGGGCGCGTTCCACCAGAGTGGTCTGCACCACGGCGATGTCGCAGTCACCGGGGATATTGTCCACGGAGGTGTTGATAACGGTCAGGTCGGGACGGACGCCCTTCACGCGGTTGCGGAACTTGGTAGCGCCCATAGCGGAGGAGCCCATACCGGCGTCGCAGGCAAAGACGACCTTCTTAACCTGTCCGGCCTCCTTGGTGGGAGCGTCGGAAGCGACGGCCTGGCCCTTGGACTCGGCCTTCATGGAGGCCATCTCACTCTGGGCGGCCTCTAGGCTCTTGCCGCCGGACATTCTCACAATGGGTGAGGCGATGGCGAAGGAGATACCGGTTGCCAGAGCCACGCCGATAATGGTGAAGAGCATCTTGTCTGCGGGGGTCATCATCAGGAAGGCGATGATGGAGCCGGGGGAGGCGGGACCCACCAGGCCGCAGCCGGTCAGGTTGAACCAGAAGATAGCCACGATGTTGCCGACGATGGGGGCGACGATGACGGCGGGGTTCATCAGGACATAGGGGAAGTAAATCTCGTGGATACCGCCGAGGAAGTGAATGATGATGGCGCCGGGGGCGGAGTCCTTGGTGGCCTTATCCTTGCAGAAGAACATATAGGCCAGCAGCACGCCCAGGCCGGGGCCGGGGTTGGGTTCCAGCATGTAGATGATAGACTTGCCCGCTTCGGCGGCCTGCATGGAGGCCAGAGGGGTGAACACGCCCTGGTTGATGGCGTTGTTCAGGAACAGCACCTTTGCAGGCTCGATGAAGATGGCGATTAGCGGCAGCAGGTTGGCGTTGATGAGGATGTTGACGCCAGCGGTCAGAACAGCCAAAATCGCGCTCATGATGGGGCCGATGGCGTAGTAGCCGACGATGGCCAGCAGCATACCGATGATGCCGCAGGAGAAGTTGTTGATGAGCATTTCGAAGCCGGCGGGCATATGGCCGTCCATAGCGTCATCGAACTTCTTGATGCACCAGCCGCCCAGGGGGCCGAGGACCATGGCGGCCATCAGCATAGTGTAATCGCTGCTGACGATGGCGCCCATGATGGCGATGGAGCCGACCACGCGGCCCCGGTCTCCGCCAAACATATAGCCGCCCTGACCGGCGATCAAGATGGGGATCAGGTAGGTGAGCATGGGGCCGTTCAGTTCGGCCAGCTGTGCGTTGGGGATCCAGCCGGACTCGATAAACAGAGCGGCCAGGAAGCCGAATGCGATGAGGGCGCCGATGTTCGGCATGACCATGCCGGACAAAACCTTGCCCATCTTTTGGACACCATTTTTCATAGTTTTCCATCTCCTATTCTTTTTAGTTCGGTTGCGTAATATTTCACAAGCGCCTGCTCCGCCAGGGCCTTCCCCCGTGTCTGGTCTCCGGCTTGCAGGGCCTGTAGAAATCGTTTATCCTCCACCAGCAGCATACTCAGCCTGCTGATGACCTCGACCTCCTCCTGCCAGTCGGTTTTGGGGGCCAGCAGAAGCACAGCGCCCATCACCGTCCCGGAGTGGGTGAGGATGGTGTGGTCCAGCCTGAGATAGCCGAACCGACAGTGGCTGACCGCCGCGGTGCGGCAGTGCAACAGGTAAATACTCATGTGGGGTAAGTAGGTGCTCTTCACCTGTTCCCGCCGGGCCAGGTCGCTGCCAATACGCTGGCGCTCCAGCACCGTGGTGGCGAACAGCCCCGCCGCCTCGCCCAGCAGTTCCTCCGCCCGCTGGAGGCCGGGCACCTCCCGCAGGGTGAAGTGGTCCAGCAGCTGGGCGATCTCCTCCCCCGTCCGGGTCAGGGAGCGGATGTCCGCCAGGGTGACGGCTTCTGCCGCCTGGGGCAAGGCTTTCTGGGTCTCTGCGTTGGCCTTGCGGTCCTTGTCAATGGCCTCCACCGCGTTGGTGATGACCAGCATATCCTGGGCCTGGGGAATGGGGCTGACGCAGATGTTGGGGAAGTCCAGCTGGAGGGGGACGGTGGAAATCACCAGGTCGATGCCCGCCTCCCGCAGGGCCTTCGGCTCCAGGCTGAACGCGGAGACAATTTGGCGAATTTCGATGTTGTGGAAGGAGCGCATCAGGTTAGCCGCCAGCATCCGGGAGGCTCCCATGCCGCTGGGGCAGACCACCGCCACCGCCACCCGCTTCTGCTCCACCCGGAGGGTCTCCGCCGCCGCTACAAAGTGCATGGCCACGAAGGTGATCTCCGAGGGGGAGATGTCGTTGATTTGGAGCAGGTCCTTGAAGATGCCGCAGGCCCGCTCCACAGCGGCGTAGATGTCCGGGTAGTTCTGCTGGATGTCCTCCACCTGGGCGTTGTCCAGATGGAGGTTCATAGACAGGCGGCTGATCATGGAGTCCATGTGACTCATCAGTTCCTCGATCATCCGGGTGCAGGTGTGGAAGGGAAGACCGATCTCCGCCTCCACCGAATCCACCAGGGCCATGACCACCTGACGGGTATTGATGGACTGGACCTGGCTCCGGGGCTTCCGGGACTGGGGCCAGATGCGTGCGCTGGACAGGTGCATGGTGATGAACCCGACCTCTTCCTCCGGAATGTCCAGCCGGAACTGGCTGCTGATTTTTCCGGCAATCTGCACCGCGGCGTCGTGTTCCGGCAGAGCGGCCAGCTCGGCCAGCTCGTCGGCGTCCATCTCGATGGTCTCGCCGGACTGGAGCCGCCGGATGGCCAGGGACAGGTGGACCACCAGGGCCATATAGCCGCTGTCGGTGAACTTGATGTCCAGCTGCTTTTCCGACTCCGCCAATACCCGCTCTACGAAGGTGACGATTTGGGGGTCGATAAAGCTGAACAGCCGGTCCTGGAGCAGCGTGGAGCTGCTGGGAGAAGGTTCCTCCTTCTGCCCCCGCAGGAGCTGGAGAATTTCGCCCTCATCCATGAACTCGAAGGCGGCGTTGGCGATAGCCTGCCGGTAGGCGCTCTCGCTGCCCTCCAGCAGGATACCCACGCCAGGGCGGCGGATGACCTTGATGCCATAATCGGACAGCCACTCGTTCAGGGCGTCCAGGTCGTTGGAGAGGGCGCCCTCGGAGATGTGGAACCGGGAGAGGAACACATAGGACTTGACCGGCTCCTTTGCGCACAGCAGCTCACCCAACAGTTGTCGGCGGCGTTCCCGCCGACTGTAGGTGGTCTTGACCTGCTCAGTGTGCAGCAGCTCCTGGAGCAGCTGGATGGTCTCCGGTTCCTCCTGAATCATCAGGCCCACGCCGGGCTTGCGGACAAAGGAGAAGTCGTTTTCCTCGAACCAGGCTTCGATGGCGGGCATTTCCCGCAGGACGGTTCGGGAGGAGACCCCCAGTTTTTCCGCAATGGCGCTGATGGTCACCGGCTTGGAGCCGGTTTTTGTCAGCATCTGAATGATGGAGACCTGTCGGGATGTCAGCCGCCGGGGGCCGGGGCCGGTGGAGGTACTTCCAGACATTTTTAAACCTCCTCTCTTATCTGACTGTTATTTTACCGGCTGGTGACAGAAAAAACAACCCTTTGTTGCGCCATTTTTGTCCACAACCTTTTGTGACAAAACCGGTTTTTAGCATTTTTCACAGTTTTGTTTCGTGATTTTTATACAAAATCACCAGAGAGATGCCTGCCTTCTCAAGTCTTTGGCGTGAATCCAAATTGGTGACAAAACTAAAACATAAAACTTTTCGGTTTTCAAAAACGAAGTTTTCCCAGCGGAAAAGAGAAAATGACAAACTTATGAGAAAATTAAAGAGAAAAATCCTTTCATTTTTCTAATTGGTGACAAAACAGGAGAAAGTTGTGAATGGGAGACGGCCAAGACAGGGACGGCGGCGGAGGATTCCCGGCCCAACGCGCGAAAAAACCGCCGACGGGGCGACGCCCCACCGGCGGAATGGTTCCCTTATAAAATTTCCCGGTACAGCGCGGAGGCGTCGTCCTTGCGGACGGCCTCGGCCACTGCCAGCACCTCCACCTTAACGGTGCGCTGGCCGAACTGAATTTCCAGCACGTCGCCGGTTTTCACGTCGTAGGAGGCTTTCACTGGCCGACCGTTGACGCTGACCCGGCCCGCGTCGCAGGCCTCGTTGGCCACAGTCCGCCGCTTGATGAGGCGGGACACCTTTAAATATTTGTCTAAACGCATTCTATTTCACCAAATCTTTCAGGTTTTTGGAGGGTTTGAACTGTACGGTCCTGGTGGGCGGCACCTGGATGGGTTCGCCGGTTTTCATGTCCCGGCCCACCCGGGCCGCCCGCTGCTTGACCTCGAAGGAGCCGAAGCCCACCAGCTGCACCCGCTCCCCCTCGGCCAGGGTGTCGGTGAGGATGAGAAGCAGCTGGTTCACCGTCTCCTCCGCCTCTTTTTTGGTCATGCCGGTGCCCACCGCCAGCCGGGCGCAAAGCTCCGTCTTATTCATGGGGTTCCTCCTTCGCCTGGCGGTAGAGGGCCAGCTGCTCGTCCAGTGAGAGGTCTGCCAGGTCGCCCTCCGCTGCGGCCTCCATCCGGGCGAACCGCCGGATGAACTTCTCGCAGGTGGCGTTGAGGGCGTCCTCCGGGTCCACCCCGGACCACCGGGCCAGGTTCACCGCCGCGAACAGCAGGCCGCCGATCTCCTCCGCGATGTGGGCCTGGTCGCCCTCGGCCAGGGCCTCCTCCACCTCGGCGTGTTCCTCCCGCAGCTTGTCCACCGCACCGGAGATGTCCGGCCAGTCGAATTTGGCCTTGGCGGCCTTGCTCTGGAGCTTTTCCGCCCGCCACAGGGCGGGCAGCGTCCGGGCCACGGCGTTGAGGGTGTCGGTGTAGCTGGACTGGTGTTTTTCCTCCCGTTTCAGCTCCTCCCAGTTGACCAGCACCTCCTCGGTGCCCTCCACCTGCCGGGCGGCAAAGACGTGGGGGTGGCGGAAGATCAGCTTTTTGCAGGCCCGGTCGGCCACGTCGTCGATGTCGAAGTGACCGGCGTCCTCCTCAATGCTGGCGTGGAACAGCACCTGCATCAGCACGTCGCCCAGCTCCTCCTCCATCAGGTCCAGGTCCTCCCGGTCAATGCCTTCGGCCAGTTCATAAGCCTCCTCCAGCAGGTTCCGGCGGATGGAGTGGTGGGTCTGTTCCCCGTCCCAGGGGCAGCCGCCGGGGTGCCGCAGGATGGCGATGATCTCCCGGAAGTCGTTCAGGTCGTAGTGTTCTTTTTGTTCGTAATCTACCATAATCGTCCTCTTATGCTTATAAATCATGGAATTTTTAGGGGAAGCCCCTCGCTGTTCATCAAATTAAGTTGCAGAATTTACCACGTTTGAGAAAAAAACGAAAACCACATGGCAAGAACTCGCCTCTTGCCTCCCCTGAAAGGGGAGGAGGGCCGCCGCCTTTAGGCGGTGGCGGAGGGGTTTCTGGCACACGGCGGAGCAAACGGGATAATCAGTTCAATCACAAATTCTCCAGCTCCTGCTTCCACAAATCGGCCACCGCGTCGCTGGGCATCCGCCAGTCCCCCCGGGGGCTGAGGGTGACGGAACCCACCTTCGGCCCGTCGGGGATGCAGGAGCGCTTGAACTGCTGCATAAAGAAGCGGTGGTAGAAGTTCTTCTCCCACTTCAAAATCGTCTCGTCGCTGTAGGCTCCCCGGAAAGCGTACCGGGCCAGCCGGTAGACCTTTTTGGGAGGGAAGGCGAAGCGGATGCCGTAATAGAGGTAGAAGTCGTGCAGCTCGTAGGGGCCCACCAGATCCTCGGTCTTTTGGGCGATCTGGCCGTTTTCCTCCGGGGGCAGCAGCTCCGGGGACACCGGCGTATCCAAAATGTCGTCCAGCACGGCGGAGAGGGCGGGGCTTTCCTGCCGGTTCACGTCGCTGACGTACCGGGTCAGGTGGCGCACCAGCGTCTTGGGGATGGAGCAGTTGACGGCGTACATGCTCATGTGGTCGCCGTTGTAGGTGGACCAGCCCAGGGCCATCTCCGACAGGTCGCCGGTGCCAATGACCAGCCCGCCGGTCTTGTTGGCGATGTCCATCAGTACCTGAGTGCGCTCCCGGGCCTGGCAGTTCTCGTAGGTGACGGAGCGGTCCGCCGGGTCGTGGCCGATGTCAGCGAAGTGCCGCATGACGCTCTCTCCGATGTCCACCCGCCGGAAGGTGGTGCCCAGGCAGTGGGCCAGGCTGGTTGCGTTGTCCCGGGTGCGGTCGGTGGTGCCGAAGCAGGGCATGGTGACACAAATGATGTCCGTGGCGGGGCGGCCCAGCAGCTTCATGGCGTTGTCGGTGATGAGCAGGGCCAGGGTGGAGTCCAGCCCGCCGGAGAGGCCGATGACCGCCGTTTTGGCCCGGGTGTGCTCCAGCCGCTTGCGCAGACCCAGAGAGACCAGGGTGAAGATCTCCTGGCACCGAGCGGCGCGGTCGCCCAAATCGGCGGGAACGAAGGGGTTGGGGGCCACGTAGCGAGTCAGCTTTGTCTCCCGCAGGGGCAGGGAGAAGCAAAGCTCGTCGACGCAGCCCTCTGAATCCGCCGGATAGGTAGACATCCGCTGCCGCTCAAAGGCCAGCTTGTGGACGTCGATCTCCGACACAGTCAGCCCCGTCTCAAACCGGCGCTCCGCCAGCAGAGAGCCGTTCTCCGCCACCAAATCGTGGCCGCCGTAGACCAGGTCTGTGGAGCTTTCGCCCTCGCCCGCCCCGGCGTAGACGTAGCCGCAGACCAGCCGCCCGGACTGGCCGGTGACGAGGTTCCGCCGGTAGGCGTCTTTGCAGACGATCTCGTCCGAGGCGGAGAGGTTCAAAATGATGGTGGCCCCCGCCGCCGCCAGGTCGTTGGAGGGAGGGGTAGGCACCCACAAATCTTCACACAGCTCGATGCCGATGCACAGCTCCGGCAGCTCCTCGCAGCGGAAGATCATCCCCGTGCCCATCTGCACCTCCTGCCCGCAGAGGGTGACGACGCCGGAATAATCCCGCCCGGAGGTGAACCAACGGGCCTCGTAGAACTCGGTGTAGTTGGGGATGTGGGTCTTGGGGACCACACCCAAAATCTCCCCGTTGCAAATGGCCGCGGCGCAGCTGTAGAGCTTGTTGTTCCGGCGGAGGGGCAGGCTCACCGCCACGAACATCTCCAGCCCCCGGCTGGCCTCCACCACCTGGGCCAGGGCGGTCTCCGCCCCCTTCAATAAGGTGGGTTGCAAAAACAGGTCGGCGCAGGTGTAGCCGGTCAACCCCAGCTCCGGGAAAGCCAGCACCTGTACCCCCTGAGCGGCGGCCTCCCGCATCAGGGCGATGGTCTGGGCGGCGTTGTGGGGGCAGTCCGCCACCCGGATGGAGGGGGTCGCCGCAGCGACCTTGATAAATCCGTCACGCATGATGTTCTCCTTTTATATCAGTGCATTTGTATTCCTTTAGCAGTTTACCCCAAACCGGCGCAAAAGGCAAGACGCGGCGGAAAAATCCACGCACGTTTTCCCACCCTCCCGCATAGACTAACGGAGATAATGGTAAGGAGGAGCAGCTATGTGTGGTATTGCGGGCTTTTGCAACTGGAACAGGGACAACACCGCCCCCTGCTGGCGGGAGGCGGCGGAGCGGATGGGAGACTCCCTGGCCCACCGGGGGCCGGACGATGAGGGGCTGTTTTTGTCCCCCCACCTGCGCCCTGGCCCACCGGCGGCTGGCGGTCATCGACCCGGACCACGGTCAGCAGCCCATGACCGGCGGACACTGCACCCTGGTCTACAACGGGGAGCTGTACAACACCCCGGCCCTACGGCTGGAGTTGGAGCGGCGGGGCCATGTGTTCCGCACTAACACCGACACGGAGGTGGTGCTGGAGGGCTATCTGGAGTACGGTACGGCGGTCAGCGGCCACCTGGAGGGCATCTATGCCTTTGCCATTTGGGACCAGCGGAAGGGGCAGCTGTTCTGCTGCCGGGACCGCTTCGGGGTGAAGCCCTTTTTCTATGCCGTCCAGGGGGACACCTTCCTCTTTGGGTCCGAGCCGAAGGCGCTGTTCGCCTACGGCCTGGAGCCTCGGGCGGATGCGGACACCTGGCGGGAAATTTTGGGCATCTGCCCCGCCCGGACGCCGGGCAGCGGCGTGTTCGCCGGAGTGTCCGAGCTGCGCCCCGCCCATCAGATGGTGGTGACAGGGGAGGGGATGACGGTTTCCCGCTACTGGAACGTGGAGAGCCGGGAGCATACGGAGAAGTATGAGGACACGGTGGCGCACCTGCGGGAGCTGCTGACCTCCGCCGTCCGGCGGCAACTGGTCAGCGACGTACACCTGTGTACCCTGCTCTCCGGCGGGCTGGATTCGTCTTTTTTGACCGCCGTGGCGGCGAAGGACTGCCGGGAGCGGGGCCTCCCAACCCTGGAGACCTACTCCTTTGACTACACGGACAACGAAAAATATTTCCACGCCAGCGCCTTCCAGCCCGACGCCGACTGGCCCTGGGTGGAGCGGATGCGGGATTACTGCGGTACCCGCCACACCGTCCTGACTTGCAGTCAGGAAACGCTGGTGGAGCTGCTGAAGGAGGCCATGGCCGCCAAGGACTTCCCCGGCATGGCGGACTGCGACTCCTCTCTGCTCTATTTTTGCCGGGAAATGCGGAAAAAACACACCGTTGCCCTGTCCGGGGAGTGTTCCGATGAGATTTTCGGCGGTTACCCCTGGTTCCACCGGCCGGATATGCTGGCGGCGGACACCTTCCCCTGGTGCATGGACCTGTCCGCCCGCACCGGCGTCCTCCGCCCGGGGCTGGCAGAGCGGCTTGACCTGGAGGAGGCCGTCCGCGCCCGCTACCGGACCAGTCTGGCGGAGACGCCCCGGCTGGAAGGGGAGAGGCCGGAGGAGGCCCGCCGCCGGGAGGTCGCCTGGCTGAACCTGAACTGGTTCATGACCAACCTGCTGGACCGGAAGGACCGGATGAGCATGGCCACGGGGCTGGAAATCCGCGTTCCCTTCTGCGACTACCACGTGGTGGAGTATGTCCGGAACATTCCCTGGGAAATGAAGAGCCGGGGCGGCGTGCGCAAACAGGTGCTGCGGGACGCCGCGAAGGGAATTTTGCCGGAGGACGTGCGCAACCGGCCCAAGTCCCCCTATCCCAAGACCCACAACCCCCTTTTCGAGCGGCTGGCCCGAGAGAAGCTGTTGGCGATTTTGGACGACGCCAACGCGCCTCTCCACGCCGTGGCAGACGAGAACGCGCTGCGGGAGGGGCTGCTGCGCAGCGCCGGGGACTACGGGCGGCCATGGTTCGGCCAGCTGATGGCTGGACCGCAGATGATCGGCTACCTCATCCAGGTGAACCAGTGGATGGAACGGTACCAGGTGGGGGTGTGAACGCGAACAGGGAAATCAATTTTGAAAAGCTTGCGGAAAACTTGCACTTTTTTGTAGGGGCGGCCCGCGGCCGCCCGCAGGTTTCGCGTGGGTTTCCCGGGCGGCC
>JAJPXY010000161.1 GCA_021205205.1 Clostridiales bacterium | reverse complement strand
GCAAAACACCCGAATAAGCGTTTTGTATAGAGAAACAGAGAGAAGAAACGAGAAGGGAGGATGGTTTATGGACCCCATTTTGGAACGCTATCACGCATTGGAAGAAAAGGTGTTGGAATACAACCCCAATTTGGACACCAAGCTGCTCTATTCCGCCTTCCAATACGCGGACAAAAAACACTCCAAGCAGATGCGCCGGGACGGCACCCCCTATATCACCCATCCCCTGGCGGTGGCGGACATCGTGGCCGACCTGAAGCTGGACACAGAGTCGTTGCTGGCGGCGCTGCTCCACGACTGCATTGAGGACACCGACGCCACCCATGAGGAGATCGCCCAGCTCTTTGGGCCATCGGTGGCCGACCTGGTGGAGGGGGTCACCAAGCTGACCCGCATCCAGCTGACCCTGGCCGAAAAGCAGATGGAGAACCTGCGGAAAATGCTCATGGCCATGAGCAAGGACATCCGGGTGGTGCTGGTGAAGCTGTGCGACCGGCTGCACAATATGCGGACCATGCAGTATCAGACCCCCAAAAAGCAGCGGGAAAAATCCCTGGAGACGATGGAGATCTACGCACCCATCGCCCACCGGCTGGGAATGTCCAAAATCAAGTACGAGCTGGAGGACCTGTCCATCAAGTACCTGGACCCGGTGGCCTACAATGACATCGAGAACCAGCTGAACCAGCGGTTCAGCCGACACCAGGAGTTCCTGGTCTCCACCCAGAACCGCATCAAGGAGCGGATGGACCGGGAGCACATCGAGTGTACCATCACCAGCCGGGCCAAACACATCTATTCCATCTACCGGAAGATGTACGCCCAGCACCGGACGCTGGACGAGATTTTCGACCTGTACGCCCTGCGCATCATTGTGGACACCATCCCCGACTGCTACAACGCGCTGGGCCACGTCCACGATATGTTCAAGCCGGTGCCGGGCCGCTTCAAGGACTATATCTCCACCCCGAAGCTCAATATGTACCAGTCCCTCCACACCACGGTCATTGGCCGGGAGGGCATCCCCTTCGAGGTGCAGATCCGCACCTGGGAAATGCACGAGACGGCGGAGTACGGCATCGCCGCTCACTGGAAGTACAAGCAGGGCATCAACGGCCCCAACGGCGAGGAGGAGACCTACGAGTGGGTCCGCAAGCTGCTGGAAAGTCAGCAGGACACCGACGCGGAGGAGTTCGTCAAGAGCCTGAAGGTGGACCTGTTCTCCGACGAGGTGTTCGTCTTTACCCCCAAGGGGGAGGTGAAGGGCCTGCCCGCCGGGTCCACCCCCATCGACTTCGCCTATTCTATCCACTCCGCCGTCGGCAACCACATGATCGGGGCCAAGGTGAACGGGCGGCTGGTCCCCTACGACACCCAGTTGCAAAACGGCGACATTGTGGAGATCCAGACCTCCCAATCCGCCAAAGGCCCCAGCCGGGACTGGATGAAGCTCTGCAAGAGCAACGAGGCCCGGAACAAAATCCGCCAGTGGTTCAAGCGGGAGCGCCGCAGCGAGAACATTGTCAACGGCCGCGCCTCCTTCGAGGCGGAGCTGAAGCGCAACGGCTACTCCATCGCTGAAATTTCCACCGAGGACGTGCTGCCTCGCATCCTGAAAAAGGTCCAGTTCGGCTCTCTGGAGGATATGTATGCCGCCATCGGCTACGGCGGCCTGACCGCCATCAAGGCAGTGAACCGCATCAAGGGCGAGATGGCCACCATCGTCAAGGAGCGCAAGGACCAGGCGGCCCTGGCCGAGCCGCAGCTGGCCGAGGAGGCCCAGACCATTCACGTCCAGACCACCTTGCCGCCCCCCGCCCTGGAGCAGGGCCGCAAGCGCACTGTCACCAAGAGCGGCGTCGTGGTGGAGGGGGTGGACAACTGCCTGGTGAAGTTCGCCAAGTGCTGTCTGCCGGTGCCGGGGGACTCCATCGTGGGCTTCATCACCAAGGGCTACGGCGTCTCCGTCCACCGGGCGGACTGCCCCAACGCGGACCCCAAACGGCGCAGACCGGAGGAGCGGGGCCGCTGGATCGAGGTGGACTGGGCCAGGTCGGAGCAGAAGGAGTACGAGACCAGTCTGGAGGTCTACGCCAAGGACCGGTCCAACCTGTTCCTGGACATCGCCGCGGCGCTCTCCGCCGCCAAGGTCCGCACCGACGCCATCTCCGCCAAAGGGACGCCCGACGGCTACGCCACGGTCTATGTGCAGCTCTGCGTCCGGGACCGGTATGAGCTGGACGCGGTCATGCGCCGGATCAACGGTATTTCCGGCATCATGTCCGTGACCAGAGGGAAGAATTAGCTGTTAGCCGTTAGCTTGGCGGTGCTGTGCGCTTTCGATGTAACGGCTAGCGGCTGATTTAAGGGAATAACCACCCTATTTGAACGCAAAAGGAGCAAAACCATTATGCGAGCAGTTGTCACACGGGTCTCCTCCGCCTCCGTCGCCATCGACGGGGCGGTGGTGGGCCAGATCGGGCGGGGCTATCTGGTGCTGCTGGGCGTTGGCCCGGAGGACACCGAGGACACCGCCCGCCGCCTGGCGGATAAAATCTGCCATCTGCGGGTCTTCAAGGACGAGCAGGGCAAAATGAACCTGGACCTGGCCGCCGTGGGCGGCAGCCTGCTGGTGGTCAGCCAGTTCACCCTCTACGCTGATCTGCGCTCCCGCCGTCCGGGCTTCTCCCACGCGGCAAAACCCGAGCAGGCTGTCCCGCTCTATGAGTACTTCATGGACTGCTGCCGGGAGCAGGGCTTCCAGGTGGAACACGGGGAGTTTGGCGCGTCCATGCAGGTGACCAGCGTCAACGAGGGGCCGGTCACGTTGCTGTATGATTTGTGAGGAACAGGACTTTTACGCTGTTTTGGCGAAAAAAGTTCCTCTAAACAGCTGCACATATTGACAGCGTATGTGTAGGGGCGGCCCGTGGCCGCCCGCAGAAACCATCCGCTTGCCCAGGGCGGCCACGGGCCGCCCCTACAGGGTAAACGGTCACAAAACGTCGATTTTTCCAGGGAAACATCTGCTTTTGCTGCACAAAAGGAACCACAAAAACAAATAAAACAAAGGGGTTTTATGCCATGTTTGTAAAGGGGCTGGTCGTTGGACCGGTGGAGACCAACTGTTATATCCTGGGCGACGAGGCCACGAAGGACGCCGCCCTCATCGACCCGGGGGACAGCGGCCTCCGTATGGTCACCCAGGCCAGGGAGGCGGGGTACCAGGTGAAGATGATCTTGCTGACTCACGGCCACTTTGACCACATCGGCGGCGTCAAGGACGCCCTCTCCGCCCTCAAGGCGGAGGACCCGACCCGGGACATCCCGGTGTATATCCACCACGCCGACTACCCCATGGCCCCGGCCAGCTTCTTCCGCCCGGTGACGCTGGAGGGGGTGGAGAACGTCCGCTTCTACGACGAGGGGGACACCGTGACCCTGGGCGGCCACACCATCCGGGTGCTGTCCACCCCTGGCCACACCCAGGGCGGGGTCTGCCTGATGGTGGAGGACTGCCTGTTCACTGGGGACACCCTCTTCGCCGGGGCCTGCGGCCGCACCGACTTCGAGACCAGCTCCACGGCGGACATGATGGCCTCCCTGAAACGGCTGGGCCAGCTGGAGGGCGACTATAAGGTCTATCCCGGTCACGAGGAGGCCACCCTGCTCTCGGTGGAGCGGCAGGAAAACCCCTATTTGATTTATGCCATGCGGAACGCGCATATTTTTTGATCGGTTGTCCTTTTATTTGACCCTGCTTTTTCGGTCTTATGTGTAGGGGCGGCCCGTGGCCGCCCGGAAGACCCCGCCTTGAATGCGGGCGGCCGCGGGCCGCCCCTACAGAAGTGAAGGAAAACATTCAGGCAGGTGCAAAAGGATAACAGAGTTCAATATATCCTTGCATAGATTTGACGAGGGAAAGGAAAACATGGAACCACTGGTAAGCATCATTGTCCCCGTCTACAACGCGGAGAAAACCCTGGAGCGCTGCGTGGACAGCGTCCTGCACCAGGAGTACAAAAACCTGGAGTTGATTCTCATCAACGACGGCAGCACAGACAGCTCCGGCGCTCTGTGCCGGGCTTTTGTCGACGACGACCCGCGGGTGCGGCTCATCGACAAGGCCAACTCCGGCGTCTCCGACAGCCGCAACCAGGGCATCGACGCCGCCCAGGGGGAGTACATCCAGTTCTTGGACAGCGACGACTGGATCACCCCCGACGCCACCCGGCTGATGGCGGGCTGCGCCCAGCGCTCCGGCTGCGACCTGGTGGTGGCGGACTTCTACCGGGTGGTGGGGGACAAGCTGGCCCACAAGGGCAGTATTCAGGAGAACGCCATCCTCACCCTCCAGGAGTACGCCGAGTACATGATGGAAAGCCCCGCCGACTTCTACTACGGCGTGCTGTGGAACAAGCTCTACCGGGGGGACATCCTCCGCCGCACCGGCCTGCGGATGAACGTGGAGGTCCACTGGTGCGAGGATTTCCTCTTTAACCTGGAATACCTGCGCCATGTGAAGACCGTGCAGGCTATTCAGGCTCCGGTGTATTACTACGTCAAGACAAGGGGCAGTCTGGTGGCTCAGAGCGCCACCCTGACCGGCACCGTCCAGACCAAATTGAAGGTGTTTCAGGACTACCAGAAGTTCTACAAGGACATCTACACCGACGAGGAGTACGAGGAGCAGGCCCCCCGCATCTACCGCTTCCTCATCGCCGCCGCCAAAGACGGCCTGGTGGCCCCCTCCATCGCCCCGGGCACCAAAAAGCTGGGCACCGAGCGGCCCCCCGTCCACCTGCCCGCCATCCAGCGGGAGGGGCTGCTGACCGAACAGTACCGTTACCGGAAGTTGCTGGAGCGGTATTTCACCTCCATCGCTGAGGTGCAGCAGATGACCCTGACCGAGGTGCAGCTGCTGGCCTGCCTGAGCAGCGACGCGGAGGTCATCACCGTGGGGGAGCTGGTGGACTTCTCCGGTCTGCCCAAAAACCAGGTCAAGCGGGGGCTGGAGCAGCTGGAGAAGCGGGAAATGCTCCGCGTCCTGCCCAAGAGCAAAAAGCGGAAGACCCCGGAGATCGAGCTGATGAAAGAGGCCCAGCCGCTGCTCCAGGACATCGCTCACGCCGAGGAGGAGATTCGGGGGCTGCGCTGCGCCGGATTCTCCCAGGAGGAGCTGGAGGCGCTGGACGACTTCGAGCAGCGCATCACCCAAAATCTGCGGTCGCTGTTTGAGTGAGGGGTCAACCTTGCGACCGGGAAACCCCTCCGTCACGGCTTACGCCGTGCCACCTCCCCTTTCAGGGGAGGCGAGAGGGGTGGTCAGTAATGGAATGGCGCTTCATTAGGGGCAAAGTTCTTCCGATGGGTCAAATACATTCCAAATTGTTTCTGCTTTGAGCAAAACGTAAATCATTCGACAAGCACTCTCACCCCTTGCCTCCCCTGAAAGGGGAGGGGGACCATGCGAAGCATGGTGGAGGGGTTTCGTCAGGAATTACTGACACGGCTGATTCAAAGAGCTAACCAATAAACTTTTACCAACCAAAGTGATACTATGGAACTCTATTTAACTGGACACCAATACCGCTATGCGGTGGAACAGATCATGATGGTGCTGTTCCCCGGCCAGAAACCGGTCTACCCGGACGCACCCCAGGCAGATGGCGGGGACGCCTGTTGGTCCGCCCTCCGGCTGGAGGGAAATACCGCCGCCGCCGAGACCCGTCTGCGCGTGGAGGGTCAGGAGACCACCGGCACGGCCACCGCCGCCGTCCCCGCCGGGGCGGATACGCTGGAGCGGGACCGTCTGCTCCAGCGGGCGGTGAAGCAGTCCTTCTACCGGGCGGCGCTGCCCATCCTGGGAGAAGCGCCCCCCTGGGGCGCGCTGACGGGCATCCGCCCCGCCAAGCTGGCCAGCCGTGCCCTGGAGTCCGGCCTGACCGAGCAGCAGACCCGGGAGCAGTTTTACCGCGAGTATTTCGTCTCTGAGAGCCGCACCGAGCTGGCGCTGGAGGCGGCGAAAGCGGGCCTCCGGGCGAAAAGCAGCCTGCGGCCCGATGAGATCTCCCTCTATGTGGGCATCCCCTTCTGTCCCACTCGCTGCGCCTACTGCTCCTTCGTCTCGGCGGACGTGAAGCAGGCGCTGCGGCTGGTGGAGCCGTTTCTGGAGGCCCTCCACCGGGAGATCGACGCGGTGGCCGCCCTGTTGGACGAGGCGGGACTGTACGTCCGCACCATCTACATGGGCGGCGGCACCCCCACCACCCTCTCCGCCGGGCAGATGGACCGGCTGCTGACCCATCTGCGGGGAGCCTTCGACCTGTCCCGGCTGACGGAGTTCACCGTGGAGGCCGGGCGGCCCGACACCATCACGGCGGAGAAAATGGCCGTGCTGCGGGAGCACGGCGTGGGCCGGGTGTCGGTGAACCCCCAAACCATGGAGGACCACGTCCTCCGGGCCATGGGCCGCGCCCACACCGCCGCCGACATCCTGCGGGCCTACCAGACCGTCCGGGAGGCGGGAATCCCCTCGGTGAATATGGATTTGATCGCCGGGCTGCCCAAGGACACCCCCGAGGGCTTCCGCGGGACGCTGGAGCAGGTCATCGGCCTGGCCCCGGAGAACATCACCGTCCACGCCCTGGCCCTGAAAAAAGGCTCCCGGCTGAAAATGGAGCAGCAGGGTCTCCCCACCGGGGAGGAGACCCACGCCATGCTGGACTACGCCTGGCCCAGGCTGTGGCAGGCGGGCTACGCTCCCTACTATCTCTACCGGCAGAAATACATGACTGGCGCGCTGGAGAACATCGGCTGGTGCAAGCCGGGGGAAGAGGGGCTGTACAACATCTGCATCATGGAGGAGCTGCACACCATCGTGGCCCTGGGGCCGGCGGCTCCACCAAGCTCACCGACCCCTCCACGGGAAAAATCGTCCGCGTCACAAACCCCAAGTACCCCCGGGAGTACATCGACCGCATCGACACCATCTGCCGGGACAAGCGGGCGCTGGTGGAGTTCCACCGGGGGCTGGGGAAGGGGGAGCAGTAAGCTCACGGAACCATTTTTCAGGCTGATTCATAGAATCTGTACAGATGCAAATTTTTAGCGGCATGGGCCGCCCTACAACAAACGCAACGATTACCAGGAGTATTATACTATGGCATTTCAACTAGAAGAAATCAATCTGATGGCAAAAAGCCCGGCGGAGTTCCTCGCCATGGGGGACCGCAACTATGACCGCAAGGTGGAGCAGGCCGCGGGCCTGATCGCGGAGAACCGGCGCAACAGCCCCATTGTGCTGCTGGCGGGGCCCTCCGGGTCGGGCAAGACCACCTCCTCCCTGAAGCTCCAGGACGCCCTGCTGAAAAAGGGCATCAAGACCCACAGCGTCTCTCTGGACAACTACTTTATCTCAGTGGACCCGGCCACCGCCCCCCGCACCCCCTCCGGGGACTACGACTTCGAATCCCCCCTGTGCATGGACATGGAGCTGCTCCACGAGCACTTCCAGGCCCTGTCCCGGGGGGAGGAGGTGCTCATCCCCCGGTTCGACTTCCCCCGGCATATGCGGGACACCAGCCGGTGTACCCCCCTCCGGCTGGGGCCGGACGAGGTGGCGGTGTTCGAGGGCATCCACGCCCTCAACGACGACCTGGGAGGCCGCCACCCGGAGGCGTTCAAAATCTACCTCTCCGCCCGCTCCAACGTGCTGGACCACGGGGAGGTGGTGTTTAAGGGCACCTGGATGCGGCTGACCCGCCGCAGCGTCCGGGATATGAACTTCCGGGGGACGGAGGTGCTGCGCACCTTCGATATGTGGGACAACATCCGCCGGGGAGAGAAGCTCTACATCTCTCCCTACAAGAACCGGGCCAACCTGCTCTTTGACTCGTCTCTGCCCTACGAGGTCAACGTCATGTGTCACTACGCCCAGCCCCTGTTCAACGCCATTCCCAAGGAGAACATCCGCCGGAAGGATATGCTGCGGATGATCGCGGCCTTTGAGCGGTTCGAGCCAATCGGCCCGGCGCTGGTGGCGAAGGACAGCCTGCTGCGGGAGTTCATCGGCGGCGGGGTGTACGGAGCGCATTGACAATTAGCAATTCTGATTATCCCTTTGAATCAGCCTGAATAGTCCGGTTTTCAGGACTATGAGTGTGGTACAATAAAGACATAGACAAGGAAAAGGCAGGAATTTGTTTATGTCCAAGCACAAGAAGATTTCGATTGTCGAATTTACCAAGCGTTATTCTACAGAGGAAGCCTGTCGGGAGCATCTGGCGGAACAACGCTGGCCCGATGGCTTTGTGTGTCCTTGTTGCGGCAATGCACACGCGCATCAGCTTTCAAATGGCCGGTATCAGTGTTCTAAGTGCCGCCATCAGGCATCCGTCACGGCAGGAACCTTCATGCACCGCAGCCATGTTTCTCTGAGAAAATGGTTCTTGGCATTCTATTTTGTTACTCAGGATAAACGAGGCGTTTCCGCAACTCAGCTATCTTTTCTGATTGGTGTCACATATAAAACGGCTTGGTTCATGCTTCGCCGTATTCGAAAGGCTATGGGACAGCGGGATGAGCAATACTTGTTGGATGGTGTTGTTGAGTTTGATGACACTTACTTTGGCGGACCTACTGTCGGAAAGAAACGGGGCCGTGGTACAGAAAAAGCAAAAGCATTTGTTGCACTGTCACTGGATCAAAATAGCAATCCAAAGTTTCTTAAAATGGGTGTAACTGACAACATTAAGAGACTGTCTGTACAGAAATTTGCCGGAATTGCAATCCAGCCCGGCAGCACTGTCATCAGCGATGGTTATCGGAGTTATGTTTCCGCTTTGAAAAACTACAACCACCAGCCCAAACCATATGATCCCAACTCTAGAGAGTTAATGTGGCTGCACATCATTATCGGCAATGCAAAGGCGTTCATCCTCGGTACTTACCACGGTTTGCCGAAGCAGAATCTTTCAGATTACCTGAATGAGTTTTGTTATCGTTTCAATAGGCGGAACTTTATGACTGACCTCTATGACCACCTGGTTGCCGCTATGCTCGCTTCGCCGTTGGCTGAGTAAAAGGGATAACCAGTTTAGCAATTAGCAATGTGCAATGACAGGAGACCCCAAAACCCAAAATATGACCCCGGCGCACGCCGTTTTTTCTGCGGTGTGCGCCGGGGTTTCTGCGTTTATTTGGACTTTTTCGTTGGAGGAACGGCCGTCACTCAGTAGCCGTACCCGTAGCTGTAGCCGTAGCCCCAGCCGTTCTCGCTGTCGCCGTAGCCGTAGCTGTAGCCGTCGCTGTAGCCGTCGCTGGTGCCGTCGTCCTCGGTGGAGGTGGCGGACTCCGGCTGTTCCTCGTCCAGCGTGACGACGAGGGTGATATATTCCTCGTCCCGGTAGACGGTCAGGGTCATTTCCTCCCCGGCCTTATGGGCGTTCTTGGCGTCGATCAGCTCGGCGCTGCTGGTGATGTCTGTGCCGTCCACCTGGGTGATGATGTCGCCCGCCTGGATGCCGGCGGTCTCGGCGCAGGAGCCTTCGGTGACGCTGTTCACATAAGCGCCCACCACCATGTTGCTATACTGCTGGGCGGCCACCGTGGAGACGGTGGAGACGGAGATGCCCAGATAAGGCTTGCCGGTGACATAGCCGTACTCCATCAGGTCGCTGAGGATGTCGGTGACATCGTTGATGGGGATGGCGAAGCCGATGCCCTCGATGGTGGCGGTGCTGGTGTCGTAGGCAGAGGAGGAGTACTTGGCGTTGACGATGCCCACCACCTCGCCGTACTGGTTAAAGAGCGGTCCGCCGGAGTTGCCGGAGTTGATGGTGCAGTCGGTCTGGAGCAGGTTCATGACGGTGCCGTCGCTCATGGTGATGGCCCGGTCCAGGGCGCTGACGCTGCCGCTGGTCAGGGTGTTGGAGAGGGTGCCCAGGGCGTTGCCGATGGTGCAGACGGTGTCGCCCACGGAGAGCAGGCTGCTGTCGCCCAGCACAACGGCGGTCAGGGTCGCGTCCTCACCCGGCTCGATTTTCAGCACGGCCACGTCCTGGTCCTCGTCGCCGCCCACATAGGTGGCCTCGTAGCTGGTGGAGTCGGTCATGGTGACGGAGATGGCGGTGGCCCCGTCTACCACATGGTAGCAGGTGAGGATATAGCCGTTCTCCGCATCGGTGATGAAGCCGGTGCCCGCACCCTCGCCGCTGGAGGTCTCCACGGTGATGCACACCACCGCGTCGTTATAGGCGGCGTAGATCTGGGAGACGGTCATTTCATCCCCCGCCTCGACCGTGGTGGTGGAGACGTTGCTACCCTCGGTCCGGTTGCTGACGGAGACGTTGGCGCTGCCGCCGGAGGAGGAACCGGTGGAGATCAGCCCGAAGGAGGCTGCGGCGTAGATGCCGCCTGCGCCGATGAGGCCGCCGATGATGGCGAACACCAGCGCCAGGGCGATGATGCCGCCCCGCCCGCCAGACTTCTGCTTGGGCGGCTTGGGGGGCTTTGGCTCCTTGGACTTTCTGCGGCGCTTTTTCTGCGGCTCGTCGTAGGGAGTGTACTGGTAGTTGGGCGTGTAGCCGTCTGTGGACTGGCCGTTGTAGCCGCCGTTTGGCTGGCTGTTGTAGCTGTTGTAGCCGCCGTTTGGCTGGCTGTTGTAGCTGTTGTAGCCGCCGTTGGATTGGTTGTTGTAGCCGCCATAGCTGCCGCCGTTGGGCTGACCGCTGCCGGTGTTTGCGGCGGCGTTCAGGTCGGGGTTATAGCTGCTGCTGCCGGACCCGGCGGTGTAGTGGTACTCGCCGGAGGCGGGATTCTCCGGTCCTGCGCCGTTGGCGGGGCCTTCGCCGCTGTTGGGGATGGGGTTGGTGTTCTCCTGGTCATCGTAATACATATGTGTTCACTCCTTAACAGAGGGGATGGGAAAGTGTATGCTCTGCATTTTGTATTCTACCCGAAGGATGTGTATAAATTATGAAGTTACACGCAATAATTTGTATCCTTCCCTGGATTGACTATAAGATACCCTGTTGACCTTAAAGATACCTGAAAAATTCAAGAACATTTTTTAAACGGAAGATACGGTTTGTGAAGATTCTGCTTCGTTGGGGGTTCAGGCGGAGAGGAACCGCTCCTCCAGCCAACCCAACGGCTTGTTGATCTGTTTGGAGACGATGCCCACGCAGATGGCGGCGGCCACGGTGCCCTCCCGGACGCCCTCCAGTCGTCCCAGGAACAGGAAGGACAGCACACAGGCGATGACCACCAGCGTCACGTCGAAGGCCACCTTGGTGGGCGGGAACTTGGTGTGGGCCGCCTGGCAGATGGCCAAAATCAGGCCCTCCCCGGCCAGAGTGACCACACCGGCCACCACTTCACAGCTGACGCCGAAGGCCACCATCACAATGCCGACGACGCAGCACAGCCACTTCTGCCAGTAGAGCGGGCACGCGATACCCTGGATGGCCCAGGTGCCGAAGTCGGTCAGATAGCCGAAGAACAGCGCCACCGGCAGCTGCATTAGCTGGACGGGGTCGTACTTCCGCCGCAAAAGGACGATTTGCAGCAGGATAAAGAGACAGTGCATACAGATGGTGGCGGTCCCCAGCGTCAGCGGCGTGAACAGGCTGACCACGTAGGGGACGCTGGAGATGGGGGAGGTGCCCAGCGCGCCTTTGATGGAAAAGGCCACGCCGAAGGCCATGACTGCCAGCCCCAGGGCCAGCAAGAGGTATCGTTTTATCAAATGGGGTTGTTGGTTTTTCATTGTTTAGCGCTCCTTGCTCAGTATAGACGCTCACCGCCGGCCTCTTTGCCGCGTATATTGTCAGAGGTGACATCCACGGGGACGGTTCGGCGGCTTTGTGCGGCGGCTGAGGCTCCTTAAACGTGGAGGCTCCACAAACGGCGATGGAGGCAGACAATGAGTGAAGTGTTAAAGGGGATTTTGGTCCCGTTTTTGGGGACGGCGCTGGGCGCCGCCTGTGTGTTTTTTCTCCGGGGGGAGCTGCACCGGCTGGTGCAGCGGTCCCTGACCGGCTTTGCCGCCGGGGTGATGACGGCGGCGTCCATTTGGAGCCTGCTGCTGCCCGCCCTGGAGCAGGCGGGTGGCCTGGGACAGTGGCGGTTCGTCCCGGCGGTAACAGGCTTCTGGCTGGGGGTACTGTTTTTGCTGGCGCTGGACCACGCCATTCCCCACCTGCATATGTTCAGCGAACAGGCCGAAGACCCCCACAGCCGCCTCCAGCGCACCACCATGCTGCTGTTGGCGGTGACGCTCCACAATTTGCCGGAGGGGATGGCGGTGGGCGCGGTCTACGCCGACTGGCTCACCGGCGGCGGACAGGTGTCTCTCTTTGGGGCCATGGCCCTGTCCATCGGCATCGCGGTGCAGAACTTCCCGGAAGGGGCCATCATCTCCATGCCTCTGCTGGCGGTGGGGACCCGGAGGTTCAAAGCGTTCCTCTATGGGGTGCTCTCCGGCGTGGTGGAACCCATCGGGGCGCTGCTCACCGTGGCGGCGGCAGGGCTGGTGGTGCCCGTGCTGCCCTATCTGCTGAGCTTCGCCGCCGGGGCCATGATTTACGTGGTGGTGGAGGAGCTGATCCCCGAGATGGCCCAGGGAAAGCACGCCGACCGGGTGACGCTGCTCTTTGCCGTGGGCTTCACCCTGATGATGGCCTTAGACGTGGCGTTGGGATAGGTGATGGTGAGCGGGAAGTTCTTCCCCGTCCGCCAGGCGGGAGAGGGGCCGGTACACCGTCAGGCACATGGTAGTGAAGCAGGCCAGGCCACCCACCAGCTGAGACACCGCCTCGGCAGTGAACACACCGGTGCTGCCCATCCAGTGGGCCAGCAGGACCGTCAGTGGGGCGTTGATGATGGCCTTGCGGAACAGGGAGAAGAAAACCGCGTTCCTCGACCGCCCCAGGGCGGTGAACACCGTCTGTCCGGCGATTTGCAGCGACATAAACAGGAACATACAGAAGTAGATGCGCATGGCGGGAATGCCCGCCTGCACCAGGGCTTCCTCCCCGTTGAAGATGCGGATGAGCTGCCCCGGCAGCAGCATGGTGACCAGCCACACGCAGATGGCGCAGCCGATGGTGCAAGAGACGCTGAACCGGATGGTTTGGCGGACCCGTTTGTAGAGCCTTGCGCCGTAGTTGTAGCCCATGACGGGCTGGGCGCCGTTGTTCAGCCCCTGGACGAACAGCATGACCACCTCCCGGATGGAGTTGATGACGGTCATCACCCCCACGTACAGGTCGCCGCCGGTGGCCTGGAGGGTGGCGTTGCAGACGATCTGCACCAGGGAGTTGGTCAGGTTCACGAAGAACCCCGACAGCCCCAAGGAGAAAATGCGCTGTACCCGCCGGGCTTTCAGCCGCAGTCCCGCCAGGGTCAGCCGGTGAGGGGTGCTCCTGGCGGTCAGGAACCGCAGCACCCACACGGCGGAGCAGCCCTGGGCGATGACGGTGGCCAGGGCCGCGCCCCGGACGCCCATGCCGCAGACAAAAATCAGGATGGGGTCCAAAATCAGGTTGATGGCTGCCCCCAGAGCCACTGTCAGCATCCCCGTGGTGGCGAAGCCCTGGGCGTTGATGAAGGGGTTCATGCCCAGGCTGACCATGACGAACAGGGTGCCGCACAGGTAGATGGTCAGGTAGTCGTTGGCGTAGCCGAAGGTCTCCTCGCTGGCCCCGAAGAGCCACAGCAGCGGCTCCCGCGCCAGCAGCAGCACCGCCGTCACTGCCGCCCCCAGCAAAATCAGCAGGGCGAAGGAATTGCCCAAAATGGCGCGGCACTCCTCGTCGTTCCCCTCGCCCCGGTGGATGGAGAACAGGGAGCCGCCGCCTACGCCGCGCAGGTTGGCGAAGCCCATGATGATGGAAATGATGGGCAGGCACAGGCCCAGCCCGGTCAGCTCCAGCCGCCCGGTGACGGGGATCTGCCCGATGAATACCCGGTCCACGATGTTATATAAGATGTTGATGAGCTGGGCCAGCGTCATGGGGGCGGCCATGCGCAGCACCGCGCCCCGGACCGACCCCTGACTGAAGTCGGTGTCCTGTTTGGACATGGGAAAAGACCTTCTCTCTGGGAACCGCCGGTCGGCGGAAAAGCGGTTTTTTGTCCGCGCGGCTGCGCGCAGCCGCGGGCCATGCGAGGCGCGGACAAAGAGCGATATTGCTCTGCCAAATTGCGCCGCCGCAGGTTAAGGATAAGCGTACCGCAAAACCGGCGGCTTATCAAGCAATTTGTTTTTGTACGCCTGGCGGTCAACTCGCCGTTTCTGAGAGAAAATACGTTCTTAATTTGTTTTCTTTTGACAGCGCTTGCTGTCTATGTTAAAATATCAAAGAATGTTTGCAATGAACTGGCGGGGAAGAACTGGGGGGATCGACATGGTGACCATTCGGGATATTGCCCAAGCGTGCGGTGTGTCCATCGCGACGGTATCCAACGTGTTGAATGGCAAGAAGAATGTCTCAGAGGAGATGCGCAATCGGGTCATGGAGAAGGTGCGTGAGATGAATTACACGCCGAACTCCATCGCAAAAAACCTGAAAACCAAAAAGACCCGCACAATGGGCATCATGATATAGTCCCCTTAGAGTAGACACTCGAAAAGCAAAAATTCGAGGCTACAC
>JAJPXY010000134.1:11943-14694 GCA_021205205.1 Clostridiales bacterium | reverse complement strand
TCATAGAAATCCTTTTTCGTTTTTTCACTGTCTACTTGACAGGAGGCACATCAAATCGGCGCGGGGGAACTAATTGTAAAGGGAGTGTTACCCCTCCAAGAACTTCTCCAAACGGTCCAGGCCCTCCTTGATGTTCTCCATGGAGGTGGCGTAAGACCAGCGCAGGAAGTAGGGGTCGCCGAAGCCGGTGCAGGGCACCAGGCAGACCAGCCCCTCCTTCAGGAACACGTCCCCGAAGTCGTCGGCGTTGAGGATCATCTTGCCGTGGATGGTCTTGCCGATGAGCTTGGTGATGTTCATCATCACATAAAACGCGCCCTCCGGCTTCAGGCAGCTGATGCCGGGGATCTGGTTCATCCGCTCCACCATGTAGTTCCGGCGCTCCTCGAAGGCTTTGCGCATTTCCTCCGCGGTGTCCTGGGGGGCTGTCAGCGCGGCCACGGCGGCGGCCTGAGCCGGGGCGGAGGGGTTGCCGGTGGAGTGGCTCAAATACTTGGCGATGACGGAGGTCACACGGGCATCGGCGGCAATGTAGCCGATACGCCAGCCGGTCATGGCGTAGGACTTGGACACGCCGTTGATGATGATGGTCAGCTCCTTGACCTTGTCGCCCAGGGAGGCCACGGAGGTGAAGGTCTTTCCGTCATAGAGCAGCTTGTAGTAAATCTCATCCGCCATGATAAAGATGTCGTGCTTGACGCAGACCTCCGCCAGGGCTTCCAGCTCCTCCCGCTCGTAGAGCATACCGGTGGGGTTGGAGGGGTTGTTGAGCATGATGCACTTGGTCTTGTCGGTGATGGCGGCCTCCAGCTGGGCGGGAGTCATCTTGAAGTCATTGTCCTCGTCGCAGTGGACATAGACGGGCAGACCGCCCACCATCTTGACCATCTCGTTGTAGCTGACCCAGGCGGGCACGGGGATGATGACCTCGTCGCCGGGGTTGATGATGGCCCGCAGCGCCACATAGAGGCAGTGCTTCGCGCCGCTGGTGACCACGATGTTGTCCGGTTCATAGTCCAGGTCCAGGTCCTCTTTCAACCGGTAGCAGACGGCCTTTTTCAGCTCCATCGTGCCGGTGGCGGGGGTGTACTTGGTGGCGTTGTTGACAATGGCCTCGATACCGGCGTACTTGATATAGTCCGGAGTAGGGAAGTCCGGTTCCCCGGCGGCGAAGCCGATCACGTCCACACCGGCGGCCTTCATCTCTTTATACAGGGCGTCCATAGCCAGGGTGGTTGACGCCTGGACATTTTCCGCAATGACAGACAGCTCTTTCATACTTGCAACGTTCCTTTCTATCCATACCGCTGCCCGGCAGATGTTCCTCTCCCCGCCGGGCCGACCTGCTCCGAACCAACGCCGCCCAAACCAAAAATGGCTTGTGCGGCGCGTCCTTGAACCTTACTTGACATATTATACTCTCGGACTTGCAGAATTGCAAGTTCTTTTTTGCGGAAAACGATAAAAAATGAATTGCAGGTCGCCCTGCAATTCATTTTCTGCAACTTTCACAAAGAGCCCCTGCACAGGGCCGCTTTTTTATAGCAGCCTGACCAACCGCCAGCGGCGGTCAGATGTGCGCGCGGATGAGTTCACCCATGCGTTTGGTGCCCACCGGCGCGCCTTCCCCGGCGATGTCGGCGGTGTGCCACCCCTCAGAGAGGACGGCATCCACCGCCTGCTCGATGGCGTCGGCCTCCGCCGCCAGGTGGAAGGAGTAACGGAACATCATCGCCACGGAGAGGATGGTAGCCATGGGGTTGGCCTTGTCCTGCCCGGCGATGTCCGGCGCGCTGCCGTGGATCGGCTCGTACAGGCCGGGGGCCTTCTCCCCCAGGGAGGCGGAGGGCAGCAGGCCGATGGAGCCGGTGACCTGGGAGGCTTCGTCAGAGAGAATGTCGCCAAACATATTCTCCGTGACCACCACGTCGAACTGGCTGGGGTCCCGGACGATCTGCATGGCGCAGTTGTCCACCAGCATATCCTCATAGGTCACGTCGGGGTACTCCTGAGCCAGGCGGTGCATGACCTCCCGCCACAGCCGGGAGGTGGCCAGCACGTTGGCCTTGTCCACGCTGGTGACCTTCTTCCGGCGGAGCCGGGCCAGCTCAAACGCCTGGCGGCCAATGCGCTCGATCTCCATCTCGGAATAGGCCATCAGGTCGGTGGCCTCCTGGCCCCGGTCCTCGGTCTGGTACCGTTCCCGCTTGCCGAAGTAGATGCCGCCGGTCAGCTCCCGCACCATCATGATGTCGAAGCCCTTCTCCGCCGTCTCCCGGCGCAGGGAGCTGGCGTCCTCCATGCCCTTGCGCATGGTGGCGGGGCGCAGGTTGGTGAAGAGGCCCAGGTCCTTGCGGATGCTCAGCAGGGCGGTCTCCGGCCGCTGCTCGGCGGGCTTGTCGCTGCCCCACTTGGGGCCGCCCACGGCCCCCAGCAGCACCGCGTCGCAGCTCTTGCAGGTCTCGGCAGTGCCGTCGGGGTAGCTCTTGCCGCAGGCGTCGGTGGCGCAGCCACCCATCAGCACGTCCACAAACTGAAAGCTGTGGCCGAATTTCTCCCCCACGGTCTCCATGACCTTGACGGCCTCGTTGACGATCTCGGGGCCAATGCCGTCGCCCCGAATGACGGCGATTTTATAATTCATGGATACAACATCCCTTTCCTTCAATTTGCAATTTGCAATGAGCAATGTGCAATGGCGGGGTTTGCGGCCCGGTTCCTTTTATGGGAACGCCGCCGGAAAACAATGGG
>JAJPXY010000134.1:1320-11843 GCA_021205205.1 Clostridiales bacterium | reverse complement strand
TGGCGGGGTTTGCGGCCCGGTTCCTTTTATGGGAACGCCGCCGGAAAACAATGGGGCCGGAACCTTCTTTTCACTCCTTGCCGTCAGGCGACAACGGAACATCCGGTTCTCCTTGAATTGCACATTGCTAATTGCTCATTGCTAATTTATTTACTTTTCCCGCTCCAGCACGATCATGTTGACCAGCAGCGACTCGTCCGACTGGACGGCGCACACCTTCCAGCCCTCTTGGGCGTACTGGTTCAGCAGCGTGGTGAGCTGCTCTGCGGCGTTCTTGTTGCTCAGGGGCTTTTTCCAATATTCGACTTTGTATTCTTTCATGTGTGTCACCCTTTTTACAATTTGCAATTTGCAATGTACAATGTGCAATGGCCGGGTTTGCTGCCCTGTTCGTTTTGCGGAAACGCCGCCGGAAAACAATGGGTTCGGAACTTTCCTTCCAACCCTCGCCGTCAGGCGACAACGAAACATCCGGTTCTCCTTAATTGCTCATTGCTAATTATTTCGCCAGCCCGCGGGCTTTCAGCGACTCCATCAGCCCGCCGGACTGAATGATGCTGTCGATGAACTCCGGGAACGGCGCGGCCTGGAACTGCTGGCCGGTGGTCTCGTCGGTGATGACGCCGGTGGCGAAGTCCACGGAGACCTGGTCCCCGGCCTTGATGTTGGCGGAGGCTTCGGGGCACTCCATGATGGGCAGGCCGATGTTGATGGCGTTGCGGTAGAAGATGCGGGCGAAGGAGGCGGCGATGACGCACTTGGCGCCGCTGGCTTTGATGGCGAGAGGCGCGTGCTCCCGGGAGGAGCCGCAGCCGAAGTTGGCGCCGCCCACGATGATGTCGCCCGGCTCCACAGTAGAGGCGTAGTTGGCGTCGATGTCCTCCATGCAGTGGGAGGCCAGGGCCTTCTCGCTGGGGTCGTTCAGGTAGCGGGCGGGGATGATGACATCGGTGTCCACGTTGTCACCGTACACATAAATTTTAGACATACTTGCTCCCTCCTCAAAGCTCGGCGGGGTCTGCCAGGCAGCCCTTGACGGCGGACGCGGCGGCCACGGTGGGGCTGGCCAAAATCACCTTGGAGTCCACATGGCCCATGCGGCCCACGAAGTTCCGGTTGGTGGTGGAAACTGCCACCTCTCCGTCACACATACAGCCCATATGCCCGCCCAGGCAGGGGCCGCAGGTGGGGGTGGAAATGGCGCAGCCCGCCTCCAGCATATCCTGATAGATGCCCTCGGCAATCATCTCCTTGATGATGTCCTGGGTGGCAGGGAGGACGATGCAGCGGATGCCGTCGGCCACCTTGCGGCCCTTGAGGATGGCCGCCGCCGCCCGCATATCGGAGATGCGCCCGTTGGTGCAGGAGCCGATGACCACCTGGTCGATGGCCATGCCCTTCACCTCACCGATGGTCTTGGCATTGCCCGGCAGGTGGGGCAGGGCCACGGTGGACTCCAGCGTACTCAGGTCGATGGTGATCTCCTGCTCGTACTCCGCGTCGGGGTCGGCCTCGTAGATGACCGGTTCCCGGTCCGTGCGGCCCTTGAGATAGGCCAGAGTCTGCTCGTCCACGGGGAAAATGCCATTTTTCGCGCCGGCCTCGATGGCCATGTTGGCGATGGTGAACCGGTCGTCCATGGTCAGGGCCTTGACCCCCTCCCCGTCGAACTCCAGGGACTTGTACAGCGCGCCGTCCACGCCGATCATGCCAATCAAATGTAAAATCACGTCCTTGCCGGAGACGAAGGGCCGGAAGGAACCGGTCAGGTTGACCTTGATGGCGGGGGGCACCTTGAACCAGTTCAGGCCGGTAGCCATACCCGCGGCCATGTCGGTGGAGCCGACGCCGGTGGAGAAGGCCCCCACCGCGCCATAGGTGCAGGTGTGGGAATCCGCGCCGATAATGAGGTCGCCGGGGACGGTCAGGCCCTGCTCCGGCAGCAGGGCGTGTTCCACGCCCACGGTGCCTACGTCGTAGAAGTGGGTGATGTTGTGCTTTTTGGCGAAATCCCGGGCCACCTTGCACAGCTGGGCGGACTGGATGTCCTTGCAGGGGGTGGAGTGGTCCAGCACGATGGCGATTTTTTCCCGGTCAAAGACCTGGGTCAGGCCGTACTTTTCAAACTGGCTGATGGCCACAGGGGCGGTGATGTCGTTGCCCAGCACCAGGTCCAGCTTGGCCTCGATGAGCTGGCCCACCTCCACATGATCCAGCCCGGCGTGGGCGGCGAAAATCTTTTGGGTCATTGTCATGCCCATAGGGTTCGTTCCTCCTTCACGATAGTAGCTTTCCTCGTTGCGATACACGGAAATCAGGTTTTGAACCGTGCGGTAAAACACATCGTTTTGTGTAGGGGCGGCCCTCGGCCGCCCGCAGAGCTCGCGTTCTTTTCCCGGGCGGCCATGGGCCGCCCCTACAGGCAAGGGAAAGCGCCCAGATATACACTGGAATCCGCCCTTGTCACCGCATTCTGTTCAACAAAATCAATTTCTTTTTCTATTATGACAGCTTCCCTTGAAAAAGAATGTAAACCATGTTACAATTTAACCAGAAATCAGAAAAAGTGGTGGAGACGCTGTGGAATACTTCAACATTCAGGAAATGGGCCTGCCGGAGGACATCTGGCTGCCCTTCGCCCGGACCCGGCGGCCGACCCCCTACCGGGCGGGACAGCTCATCTACTTGCAGGACACCCCGGCGGACAGCTTTTACTACCTCCGGTCCGGGCGGGTCAGGACCTTTATCAGCTCGGAGGACGGCAGCGAAAAGGTGCTGACCGTCTATCAGGCGGGGAACCTCTTTGGGGAGGCGTCCTTCTTTGACCGGCTGCCCCGGGTCTCCTCCGCCGTGGCGGCGGAGGACTGCCAGGTGGTGCGCATTGGCCGGGAGGACGCCGCCCGTGCGCTGGCTGACGACCCCCAGCTGGCCTGGGCGCTGCTGCAATACCTGGCGAGGACGGTGCGGATGCTCTCCACTCACGTAGACGATATGTCCTTCCGCCCGGCCCGGCAGCGGGTGGTCCGGTATCTGCTCTCCCTGCCCCGGAGGGTGGACGGTTCCACCGCCTGCACCCAGGAGGAGATCGCCGCCGCCGTGGGGACCAGCCGGGTCACGGTCAGCCGGGTGGTCAACCGGCTGGCGCAGGAGGGCCTGGTGGAGACCGGCTACGGCTCCATCCGCCTGCTGGACCCGGTGCAGCTTCAGGAGAGTCTGCAAGAATAACGTTGCAATTCCTGCAAATGATGATATAATGTAGCTGTTAGCTATTCGCTGTTAGAAATAAGTCACCGACGAACAGCGAATCCAAAAGGAGCTGTCAACTATATGGCCGAAACAAAAGCAACCGAAAAGGCTGCCGCCAAAACGCCCCAAAAGAATCCCCCCGCGCCGGAGGTGGACATCATCTGTCTGCCCTCTCATCCGCCAAAGCCCAAGACCCGGGAGGACATCATATATGCTAAGCGAATCGCCAGCCGCTACCTGAACCTCAACGCCATTGAGCAGATCGCCACGAGAAAGCGGGATGCCGCCCGCAAAAAGGCGGCGGCAAAACCCAAGCTGGAGACACCGGAGGATTTTTACGACCAGGGTGTGAAATACCTGGCCGGCGCGCGGTGCGCGGTCCCCTTCCAGGAACAGTCCACGTACTACAACAAGGCGGCGGAGATGTTCGCCCAGGCAGGGGAACTGAACGACGCCCCACAGTTGGCGGAGCAGTACGCCGCTCAGGCCAAAACCACCCTGGAGGAGGGTTACCGGGACGCTTATCAGGCGGCGATGGACCAGAAAAAACACGCCATCACGGAAAACGACTGGTTCAACGCCTCCCGGGCCTTTGAGCGCATCTCCGGCTACCAGGACGCCGACCAGATGGCCGCAGAATGTGAGCATCGGCTGAACCGAATTCACGCCGCCCGGCGGCCCAACACCATCGCAGCGTTGGTGTTGGTGGCGCTGGTGTTAGTTGGCGCTGTCTGGGGGGTACAGACGGATGTGTTCCGCTATCAGGCGGCCAAGGCCCTCTCTTCCATGGGGATGGAGTCCACTGCCTCCTACCTGCTCAGCGGCTTGGAATACGAGGACAGCGATGAGCTGATGAATCAGATCCGCTACGAGCAGGGCTTGGAAAAGATGGAGGAGGGCAGTTACTCCTCTGCCATCAGCCGCTTTAACAGCTGCGAAGGTTATGCCGACAGCGAAGCCCTGGCCCAGGAGTGCCACTACTACCTGGCAGAGGCCGCCATGGAGAGCAGAGATTATGAAACCGCCCTGGAACAACTGGACAAAGCAGGGGATTGGGAGGACAGCGAAACGCTGATCTTGGACTGCCACTATGATCTGGCGGAGGCCGCCATGGAGAGCGGAGATTACGAATCTGCTCTGGAGCACCTGCGGAAAGCGTGGAACCGGGAGGGCAGCGAGACGCTGCGCTATCAGGCGGAGACGGCCTACCTGGCCCAACTGGAGCCGGGGGACCGGATGACCTACGGCAAGGACGAGTACATCCTGCTGGACAAAACTGCGGACAGCGTGCTGATGCTCTCCTCCAAGCTCTACGGCGACGCGCCCTATAACGCCACCACCGAGGGCGTCACCTGGGCCGACAGCGACATCCGCGCCGCCCTGAACAGCACCTACGCCGAGGACCGGTTCTCCCAGGCGGAGCGGGACCTGATGCTGGAGACCGAGACCGAGGACGGTGTCACCGACCAGATCTTCCTGCTCAGCGTGTCGGAGTACCTGGCCTATCAGGATGTCATGGGGTCCAAGGACGCACTATGGTGGCTGCGGGACCTGGACGAGGCTACCGGAACCGCGGCCTTTGTCTCCTGCGACGGCACATTGATGACCGCAGGCTATCCGGTGGACAGCGCTGCCATCCAGGGCCGCGCCGCCTTCTGGCTGAGTCTGGACGCGAACGATTAACGCACCATTGATCCTCAACTGCAAATGGAACCGTTTTTCGAGGCCCTGGACCGCCGCGCTGTGGTCCGGGGCTTTTTGCTGTCCCGCTCATGGCGAAAGGAGGGGGAAGCCGATGTAAAATCCCCAGTAGTTAGCTATCGCTAACTACTGGGGATTTGTTTCGCCGCAGGCTGCAACTGCGGCGTTTGACTGTGCGCCGGGGACTGCTATGGCCTCAGTCCCCGGCGCAAGGCTCCAAAAGTGAGGAATCATTTGGAGGATTCTGTCAGCTTTGCGACACCTTCCAGAGACAGGAAGAAAAAGGTCCCGGAAGCACCGCCTGCCGGAGAAAGGAGGAACAACAAGCGGTTTGCTCTTGCTAACTGTTGAGAGTATAAAACAGAATCCGACGGTTGTCAATAGGTAACTCGAAATTTGATAAAAATTTTTTCTGACTATCCCTTTTACTCAGTCCTGTTGTACCGTTAGCTACTAGTCAGGCACTTCTAACGAAAAGAGACGAGCTTAAACGAAAAGCTGTGGATTATTGCGGCGGGAAACCCCTCCGTCACGGCTACGCCGTGCCACCTGCCCTGAAAGGGGAGGAGGGCCGCCGCCTTTGGCGGTGGCGGAGGGGTTCCTAACGCGCGGCTGATTCAAAGGGATAACCAGGAAAATTTTTTCCGGAGCGCCCAGAGCTTCTCTCGGCTGCTGATGGGGCAGCAGTAAAGCCGCCCGCGCTCTGTCATTTCTCCGTCCCCGTCCGCATAGGCTTGGACAGGGGTGATTTTGTGGGCAAACAAACGCGGGTGCGCCTGTGGTCGCTGCCCTCCATGCAGCCGACCAAGGCCATCCTCCTCACCGCCGGGGGCTTCGCCCTGGGCGGACTGTTGGGGTGTCTGTTCTCCGCCTGCCTCCAGGGGGAGGGCGTCTCCGCGCTGACCGCCTACCTGGAGCGCTACCTGGCCCTGGCGGAAACCGGGGAAACGGCCCCGCCGGATTGGCTGGCGGTGGGCTGGCAGGTGCTGCGGGAGGCGCTGGTGGTGGGGCTGCTGCGGTTCACGGTGCTGGGGGTGCTGCTGGTCCCCCTGGTCATGGGGGTCAAGGGCTTTCTGCTGTCCTTCGCCATCTCCGCCTTTGTGCGCTGCTACTGCTGGCGGGGACTGGGGGCCGCGCTGCTGCTGTTCGGCGCGCCGGAGTGCTTGCAGGTGACGGCGCTGTTCCTGCTGGCGGTGGAGAGCTGGCTGGGGGCGGAGCGCCGAGGCCGGGAGCCACGCGCCGGGGAGGAATCAGAGAGCCTGCGGGTCTATCTGGTCTGTATTCTGCTATTGGCCGGGTCGGCGGCGCTGCAAAAGCTGCTGGCCGGGCCGACGGTCCGGGGGCTGGCGCTGCTGCTGGGGTGACCTTTTGCAGGAAAACCTGCATAACGCGGAAAAATAACTGTTGGAAGTCCCGGCAAACTGTGGTATAATAATTTGTCATGTGAGAAGCATCACGCCCATTCCCTGGGGGACCGGGCGAATACAAATAGCAGGAAGGATTCAACATGGGAAAATACTTTGGAACCGACGGCTTCCGGGGCGAGGCCAACGTTACGCTGCTGCCCAGCCACGCCTACCAAATCGGGCGCTTTCTGGGCTGGTACTACGGCGCACGGGTAGGCAAGCGCTGCCGTATCGTCATCGGCAAGGACACCCGCCGCAGCGGCTATATGCTGGAGTCGGCTCTGTCCTCCGGCATCATCAGCTCTGGCGGCGATGTCTATATGATGTGGGTGACCACCACCCCCAGCGTCTCCTATATCACCCGGACGGAGGGCTTCGACTGCGGCGTGATGATCTCCGCCAGCCACAACCCCTTCTACGACAACGGTATCAAGCTGCTGAACAGCCGGGGCGAGAAGATGGACGAGGAGACTATCCTCCAAATCGAAGCCTATATGGACGGCGAGACGCCGTCCATCCCCATGGCCAGCCGGGAGAACATCGGCAGCCAATTTGACTTCGAGGCAGGCCGCAACCGCTACACGGGCTACCTGATCTCTCAGGGCATTTACAACTTCCGGGGCATCAAGGTGGGACTGGACTGCGCCAACGGCAGCGCCTGGCGCATCGCCCAGAACGTGTTCAACGCCCTGGGGGCCGAGGTGACCATCATGGGCAACCAGCCCAACGGCACCAACATCAACGAAGGGGTGGGCAGCCCCCACATCGAGGGCCTTCAGGCCCTGGTGCGGGAGAACCACCTGGACGTGGGCTTCGCCTACGACGGCGACGCCGACCGCTGTCTGTGCGTGGACGAGAAGGGCAACGTGGTCAACGGCGACCTGATCCTCTACATCTACGGGCGGTACATGAAGGAGCGGGGCCACCTGCTGACCAACACCGTGGTCACCACCGTCATGTCCAACTTCGGCCTGTACAAAGCCTTCGACGAGGTTGGCATCGACTACGCCAAGACCGACGTGGGGGACAAGTACGTCTATGAGTATATGTCTGCCAACGGCTGCCGCCTGGGCGGCGAGCAGTCCGGCCACATCATTTTCAGCAAGTACGCCACCACCGGCGACGGGATCCTGACCTCCCTGAAGATGATGCAGGCCATGATCGGCTCCAAAAAGACCCTATCCGAGCTGGCCGCGCCGGTGAAAATTTACCCCCAGAAGCTGGAGAACGTCCGGGTCAAAAGCAAGCCGGAGGCCCAGAGCGACCCCGCCGTCCAGGCGGCGGTCCAGGCCGTGGCCGACGAGCTGGGGGACAGTGGCCGCATCCTGGTGCGGGAGAGCGGCACGGAGCCGCTGATTCGCGTCATGGTGGAGGCGGAGACTCAGGAGGAGTGCGATGCCTATGTGAAGCGGGTCACCGATGTCATCATCGCCCGGGGACACCAAGCAATTAACAATTAACAATTAGCAATTAGCAATGAACCCCTCCGCCACGACGCATGGCGGAGGGGTTTTGCGCTGGAGCTACTGACAAGGCTGATGCAAAAAGGAAAATTTAGCGTTGTTCATTGAACTGACAACACGATTGAGCAGCGATGCCTGAACTGTAAATTCTAGCTGTTCTAGTGGAATTGCACATTGCTAATTGCTAATTGCAAATTGAAATCAGAGGCTCCGCTTCATTTGTCCAAAGGTGTAATTTCTGTTACCGTCAGCACCCCCTCCGCCACGGTGAAGCGCACGTTCAGCCCGGCGAAGCCCAGCCCATAGACCCGTTCCGGGTCGTGTTGATAGGAGGGGCGGGGGTCCTGGGCCAGCACGCCGGTCAGCGCCGCCCGGCGCTCCGGCGGCACCCGCTCCAGCAGGTTTTGGGGGAACAACACCTCCAGCTCCTGGGGGCGCTGGTTGCCGGTGAAGCCCCCCGCCGCGTCCGGGTGGCTGTCGGCGTAGGGGATGTAAGGCTTGATGTCGAAGATAGGGGTGCCGTCCATCAGGTCGGCTCCCGCCACGTGCAGCACCGGCCCCAGGGCCGGGTCCAGCTCCACCCGCTCCATCCGGACGCAGGACAGGCCGATGGCGTTGGGCCGGTAGGGGGACCGGGTGGCGAACACCCCCATCCGGGCGTTGCCGCCCAGCCGGGGCGGGCGCACCGTGGGGGACCAGTCCTCCCGGACGGCCTGGGAGAACTGCCAAATCAGCCAGATGTGGGAGAAGCCCTCCAGCCCCCGCACCGCCTCAGTTACCCGATACTCTGGCTCAAAGACGACGGTGGCCTGTAATTCCTCCACCAGACCGCTCTGCCGGGGGACGCCGAACTTGCTGGCGAAGTCCGTGTGGATGCGGGCAATGATTTTCATTTCTACGGTTTCCATCAGTAATCCACCTTCATCAAACACAGGCCCTCCGGCGGGGCGGTGGGGCCTGCCAGCCGCCGGTCTCTGGCCTCCAAAATGTCCTCCATCTGCTCCGGTTTCATCCGGCCATAGCCCACCTCCAGCAGCGTCCCCACCAGGATGCGGACCATGTTCTGCAAAAAACCGGTGCCGTGGACGTTGAAATAGAGGTAGCCCCCCTTACGGACAATTTCGATGGTATCCACCGTGCGGACGGTGGATTTTTTCATCTTGGGGTTGCCGCAGAAGCTGCGGAAGTCATGCTCCCCCTGGAGGACAGCCGCCGCCCGGCGCATGGCCTCCAGATCGGGGGCGGCGTCCAGCCGGGTCACATAGCGCCGGTTGAACACCGGCTTCACCGGCCCGTCAAAGCAGGTGTAGCAGTAGGTCTTGCCCACCGCCTTGTAGCGGGCGTGGAACCGGGGGGCGGCCTCCCGCACCTCCTTTACGGCGATGTCGTCGGGGAGGTAGCGGTTCAGGTAGTCCCGGATCTCCTCCGGGGCGCGCTCCGTCTCTGCCTGGAAGCTGGCCACCATCCCTTTGGCGTGGACGCCCGCATCGGTGCGCCCCGCGCCGATGACCTCCACGGCCGCGCCGCACATCCGCTCCAGCACGGCCTCCAGCTTGCCCTGAATGGTGTCCCGCCCGGGCTGGTGTTCCCAGCCGTAGTAGCGGGTCCCGTCGTACATCAGGGTCATTTTGTAATTTTTCACGGCAGTCCCTCCCAAAAAGGATTCTTGTCAGCAAACAGGGGAAAAGTACCCGGGCCAAAAGGCCGCGGGCGCTTTTCCCCTTTATTCTAGGCTGGTTTTAGTTGGTTTGCAAGGTTATTTGCTGATTTTCACGGATTTCGTGCTGCTCCAGGCGGAGTAATACGTGGTGCCGGAAACGGTCTTGTAGGCCCGCACCCGGACATAGTACGTTTTGTACTTGGTCAGACTGGAGATGACCTTGCTGACCTTGGACGCGCCGGAGACGGCCACGGTTTTGCTGCTGGAGAAGCCGCTGCTGGTGGAATATTGGATCTGGTAGCCGGTGGCCTTGCTGTTCTTGCCCCACTTGACGGTCATCGTCTTGGTGGAACTGTTTTTCAGGCTAGAGATACTGACTGCGGAGACATAATAGATGGTTTTGGTGGAGGATGCGTAGCTCTTGATGGAACCAGAGTAGGCGTAAATCTTGTACTGGTACTTGGTGCCGTTCTTGGCCCCGGTATCGGTATAGCTGACGGTGGAACCGCTGGTGATGGTCTTGAGCTTGGAGCCGTTCCGGTAGATGTAATAGCCGCTGGCCCCGGCGACCTTCTTCCACTTGACCGTAACGCCGCTGGAGGAGTTGGTCAGGCTGGAAAGGGTGGGCGTGCTCAGCCTGTCCAGGATGGTGATGGTCGTGGAGCCGGTGGTCACATCACTGGAGTTAATCGTACCGGACGTGGGGACAGCGATATAGTATACCGTTGTAGTTCCCACGCTGCGCCGGGTGGGCTTGGTGGTGGTGCCTCTGGATTTGTAATTGCTGTAGGTCAGCTTGGTAGAGGTGCTGTAGTACAGCTTCGCGCTGCCGGCAGCGGTGACAGTGGCTGCGTGAGAGGAGCCGTCATAGACGCCGGCGTAGGCGGTGGCTGTCACCTTCGGCTTAATGTAGATGTAGAGGTTGCCAGAGACGTCGTTGTAATTTCCGGTACTCTCTTTGATGTAGTAATACACCACGGTCTGCCCGGCGTTGGTGCGGGTAGGTTTGGTGGTGGTGCCGCTGGTGCTGTAGTTGCTGCTGGTCAG
>JAJPXY010000134.1:0-1310 GCA_021205205.1 Clostridiales bacterium | reverse complement strand
GGTGCGGGTAGGTTTGGTGGTGGTGCCGCTGGTGCTGTAGTTGCTGCTGGTCAGTTCGGTGGAGGTGCTGTAATAAACCGTGTAGCTGCTGGGTCCGCTGACCGTCAGGGTAAAGGTGTGGGCGGAGCCGTCGTAGCTGCCGGTATAGTTGGTCGCCTTCACGGTCATATCGGCCTTGGTGATGGTAAAGGTTTCAGTGATGGCGCCGGTGTAATTGCCCTGGCCAATGATGGTGATGGTGTAAGAGCCGATATTCACCAGGTCGCCCTCATAGCTGACCGTATAATCTGTGTCAAGGAGCAGGGTGCTGCCTGCCGGATTCTTCACGGTGACAGGGGGAGTCAATGCCTCGCCGGTGTAGATGGCGGAAGCGACAGTGGCGGTGCAGGTGGACAGATCAATGCTCTCCGTGTAGTCGCAGCTCGCCATGGGGTAGGCCGCGTAAAATTCATCGGTGGTATATTCCGCGCCCCGGAAGTGGTTGGTGCTGAAGCTGGCCTCGCTCAGCAGGAAATAGCGATAGTCTATGCCCGCCAGATAGGAGGATTCATCCCAGGTGGCATCCACATTATAGTAGCAGCCGCCCAGCTTGACGATGTCCCAGGCGTGAGCCTTGGTGGTGCCCTCGCTGTTGGTACCCGTGCCAGAGACGATCCTGGCGTCGACCCCGGCCTCCAGCGCCATCCGGTAGAACAGGACCGCATACCCCTGGCAGACGGCGGTGCCGTTGATGAGGGCGTTATAGGCGGTGTACTCCAGCACCTCGTCGCTGTTGCTCAGGTCCTCGTAGTCATAGACCACGTGTGTGCAGATGTAGTCGTAGATGGCTTCGATCTTGTCGTAGTCGCTCATGCCGTCCACACCCAGTTCATCCAGCACCTCGGCCACCTTTTCGGTGACCTCCGCCTCCTGCTCGGCGTCGGTGTAGTAGGTCACGGTGAAGGTCAGAGTGTAAAAGCAACTATTGCCATCGCTATAGCCTCCGGCACCTACGTTAATTGTGCCATACTGGTAGGCCAGGTAATCTCCTTCCTCGGGGGCACCGGTGTGTTCCAGTGTGAGCGAGAGAATCTCGTTAAATAATTCGTTAAAAGTCTCCTCGGTCAACTCGGTCCCGGTTTTGTAGGCAATTTCAATGGTCTCAGTGCGGTTCTTCATTCCCGCCCGGAGTTGTTCTGCCACTTCCTCGCTGGTGGTGTAGTAGGTGGTGGAGGCGGCGCTGACGGTCACGTCGCCCTCGTCCTCCGACGGCTGCACCAGGTCGTCCTCGGTGATGACGTCGGCGTACAGGGGGTTGATGTAGGTAGTGG
>JAJPXY010000113.1 GCA_021205205.1 Clostridiales bacterium | reverse complement strand
TGAGTTTTTTGTTTTGTTCTTCTGCTGTTTTTTTGTTTGCTGTTGCTGTTTAGTAGTTTGAGGTGGTGGTGTCGGTGGCGTCGTTTTCCGTGGTGTCACCGGTGGCGTTATTGTCGGTGGTGTTGTCGGTGTTGCCGCCAGTAGTGTCATCACTGGTGGTTTTGTTGCCGGTTGTGGTATTGCCATCGATGTCGTTGCCGGCGTTGGTTTCTTCGTCGGTTTCGCTGTCCGCATCCGCTGTCTGAGAGGTACCGGTATTCACCTGACCCGCCGCGCCGCTGCCGTTCCCGGCGCTGCCCACGGCGAAGGCCACGGCCAGCACCACAATGATTGCCGCAACTACAGCCGCGATCAGCTTGCCGTTCACCTTTTTCTTCCCGGGCTGGGAAACGGGTTTTTCGGCGGCGGTGGACGGTTCCTCCGGAGAGGGGGACGGTTCTTCTAGGGCGGCAGGTTCCTCCTCTGCCGCAGACGCGGCAGGTGTTTCCTCACTGGCGGGGTCTGCGGACGCCTCCTCGCTCACGGGAGCCGCAGGCGCTTCCGCCGCCGGTTCCTCCGCAGTCGGCTCCTCTGCCAGGAGGGTGGGTTCCTCCGCCGGGGCGGACTCCTGCGGCTGAGCAGCGCTGTCCACCTTGGGCAGGACGATGGTCTCCTCCATGTCCGGGTCAACGGGCTTTTCCTTCTTTTTTTCGCCGAAGATCCACTTCCGCTTGGGCGCGGCGCTGTCGGCGGCGGCTTTCTCCGCAGCGGCTTTTTCCGCCTGCTCCGCCATCCGCTGGCGGGCGCAGACCGGGCACTCCCCCAGGCTCACGTCGTAGGGTTTGCCGCACACCGGGCAAAACGTTGTTTTTAACATATGCTCAATCCTCCGTTGGCTCCCTGGCCATGCAAACGATTGTGTTTTTCTTTTTATTCTATGTACCGGCACCTGCGGTTATTTCCCCACGCAGAACCGGGAGAAAATGCGGTCGGTGATGTCCTCGGACACCTGACGGCCCGTCACCTGGCCCAGCGCGGCCAGGGCGTCCTCCACGTCGGCCAGGATGGCGTCCGGCGGCATCCCCGCGTCTAGGGCGCTCTGCACCCCCTGGAGCGACTTCGCAGCCCGGCCCACGGCCTCGGCCTGGCGGGCGTTGGTCAGCAGCTCGCCGCCCGGCGCGCTGTTCCGGGCGAACAGCTGGCCCACACGCTGCTCCAGCTCGGGCAGACCGGCCTGGGTCTTTGCGCTGACGGACAGAAACTCGTACCCGTCCAGCTCTGACAGGTCGATTTTTCGGGGCAGGTCGGCCTTGTTCACCAGCACCAGCACCCGCTCTGCGGCGGCTGCGGCGGTGAGCGCCGTCCGGTCATGGTCGCTGAGGGGTTTGCTGCCGTCCACGACCACCAGCGCCAGCTCCGCCCGCGCCAGGGCGGCGCGGCTCCGGGCTACGCCAAGCCGCTCCACAGCGTCGGCGGTGTCCCGCAGGCCCGCCGTGTCGATGAGCCGCAGCAGGACACCGCCCAGCTGGGCCTTTTCCTCCACGGTGTCCCGGGTGGTGCCGGGGATGTCGGTGACGATGGCCCGCTCGTAGCCCAACAGGGCGTTGAGCAGGGAGCTTTTCCCCGCGTTGGGCGCACCCACAATGGCGGTGGCGACCCCCTCGGTCAGCTGCCGCCCCCGGCGATAGGTGGCCTCCAGGGCCGCCAGCTCCCCGGCGGCGGAGGCGGCGTATTGGGCGATTTCCCGGCTCTCGAAGGGGTCGATGTCCTCGTCCGGGTAGTCTAAAACTGCGTGGAAGTGGGCCATCAGATCCACCAGCCCGTCGTAAATTTCGTTGATGCGGCGGCTCATGGCCCCGGTGAGCTGTCCGGCGGCGTTCTTCGCCGCCTGGTCGGTCTCCGCATCGATCAGGTCGATGACCGCCTCGGCCTGCACCAGGTCCATCTTGCCGTTCAGGAAGGCCCGCCGGGTGAACTCCCCCCGCCCGGCCTGCCGCGCCCCCGCTTGGAACAGGGCCTCCAGCCCCGCCCGCAGCGCGGCGGCGGAGCCGTGGCATTGCAGCTCGGCGGTGTCCTCCCCGGTGTAGCTGTGGGGGGCGATGGAAAAGGTAGCCAGGCACCGGTCCAGCAGCGCCCCTGTCTCATCCCGCAGGTCGCCGTAGATCAGCGTCCCCGGCTGGCGCGCCCGGAGAGGCGTTTTGCCCCGTGGGGTGAACACCCGGTCCAGCACGTCCACCGCCTCGGGGCCGGAAATGCGTAGAATACCGATGGCGCCCCGGCCCGGAGCCGTGGCGATGGCGGCAATGGTGTCCATAGGCGGCCCCTCCTTTTTGCCGTTTGATGTTCCCTATTCTATATCGTATGTGTAGGGGCGGCCCTTACCGTCAAGCGATACTTCCGTTTCGTTCCCTGTGGCCGCCCAAGGTACGCAGGTGGTTTCTGCGGGCGGCCAAGGGCCGCCCCTACAAGTGAGTGGTACTACTTCCGAATGAAGCTGCCGGAATTGGTTCAGATGGATAACCAGTAAAATTTATATTATGCTGAACAAAAATGCTGTTCAAACAGAAAGCACTATCCCAACTAACAGCTAACGGCTAATAGCTAATAGCTCATTTACTGGGTCATCAGCCGCACCGCGCCGGGGTACGCGCCGATGTGTACCAGACAGTGCCGCCCGCCGTTCTCCCCGTCCAGGGTCCAGGGGATCTCGTCGGCGGACGCGATCTCCATCTCCCCGGTCTGGAAGGCGATGACGTTGTCGTTGGGCTGGCCCTTCAGCAGGGCGGCGATGATGGCGTTGAGCTGGGGCAGGGAGGTGGGCTTTTTCACCAGCATGACCTCGAACAGGCCGTCGTCCAGCACCACCTGGTCGGACAACATCCCCCGGAAGCCCCCTACCCGGGTGGAGTTGGACACCGCGCCGTAGATGAAGGTGTCCTCCAACTCGCCGCCGTCCCAGCGCAGGCGCAGACGGTAGGGGGTAACGTCCGTCAGGCTGCGGATGCCCGCCAGCACATAGGCGGTGTGGCCAAAGAGGTTTTTGAACTCCTGGGGCGTCTCGTAGGAGACGGCGGTGAACAGCCCGAAGGCCGCCACATAGACGAACCGGCTGTGGTTGAACCGCCCCACGTCGCAGAGCACCGGCTGGCCGGTGACGGCCACCTTCGCCGCCTCCACCGGGTCGGTGGGCAGGCGCAGCGTCCGGGAGAAGTCGTTGGTGCTGCCTGCGGGCAGGTAGCCCAGCGCCCCCTGATAGTCCCCGTCCATCAGACCGGAGACCACCTCGTTCAGGGTGCCGTCGCCCCCGGCGCAGACCACGTGGTCGTAGTCCCAGGCCAGTTCTCTGGCGGCGCGGGTGGCGTCCTGGGGGCCGGTGGTGGCGTAGGTGGTCACCAGATAGCCCTCGCTTTGGAATACCTCGGTGATCTCGTGGAGGCGGGCGGCCATCTTCGCCTTTCCGGAGTGGGGGTTATAGATAAAAAGCAGGGTTTTCAATGCGGGTCCCTCCGGTATGTGCCTGGGTTCAATTTGCAATTAGCAATGAGCAATGTGCAATGTGCAATGGAGCGAAACCCCTCCGCCACCGCCTAAAGGCGGCGGCCCTCCTCCCCTTTCAGGGGAGGCAAGGGGAGAGTGCTCGTCATTTGGTTTTCATTTTTCTCAAAAAACAGGTTCATAAAAACAAAGTAAGAACGAAATTGCCGTAATCAAAAAGAGCTTTTTCTTTAACAAATTGCTTTCCGTAACCGACCACCCCTCTCGCCTCCCCCTTATGGGACCCAACCGAAGCCCAGCGACAGCGGGTTCGGTTGGGAGAGGAGCCGCAACGAAATAAGCGAGACCTGCCGCTTGCGGCGGGGCGAACGCTATGGAGTCTGCGGCGACGAGGGAGGGGGACCATGCGAAGCATGGTGGAGGGGTTTCACGACCAGATAATAGAGAAGGCTGAACCAAAGGGATAACCATAATTGCAAATTGCTCATTGCACATTGCACATTATATTATACCGTCTGTTTCCAAAAGCCGCAAGCGGCGTGTCGCGTCTGTGTAAAATTTCTCTTTCAGTAGAGAATATTATAATGAAGCGAAGGGAAAAAACAACTGGAAAAACGTAAATTTATAAAAATTTCTTTTTTTCGCCGCTTTTCGGCCCCTGCCGCGGCCTTCCCTTTGGTGATTTTTTCACTGCGCTTTGCGTTGCGCCCGTTCTTCCTTCATTTGGTCTGAACCGGGTCCTGCCCGCCGAAACGGACGCCTGCTGATTTGAATTTGCCACAGCTTCATCATCTCTGCAACCATTTCCACCTGTTTTTGCAGGATTTATTGCATTTACCCCGCAGAAGAACGAAAAAACCGCGTTTGTTTCCCTTTGCCCCTTGCAGTTGGGGAATCAGGTTGCTATAATAACTGTGAAGCGGTTTTTGACAGACGCTGAATGAGAATCTTTTTTGGGAGGGAATCCTATGTTGAACATTAAAGTCGAACTGACCAAGACCCCGAAGGCCAAGCCCGCCGACGAGAGCAAGCTGGGCTTCGGCAAGCTCTTTTCCGATCATATGTTTGTGATGGACTACACCGAGGGCCAGGGCTGGCACGACCCCCGCATCATCCCCTACCAGCCCTTCGTGCTGGACCCGGCCTGCGTGGTTTTCCACTATGCCCAGGAGATTTTTGAGGGCATGAAGGCCTACCGTACCGCCGAGGGCAAGATCCAGCTCTTCCGCCCGGACTGCAACGCCCAGCGGATGAACGACTCCGCCGACCGGCTGTGCATCCCCCGCATCCCCACCGAGGACTACATCCAGGCCGTCAAGGCGCTGGTAGAGGTGGAGAAGGACTGGGTCCCCCATACCGACGGTGCCTCCCTCTATATCCGCCCCTATACCTTCGCCACTGACGTGGGCCTGGGCGTCCACGCCTCCAAGCACTACACCTTCGCCATCATCTGCTCCCCCTCCGGCGCGTACTACGCCGAGGGCATCGACCCCGTCCGCATCTACGTGGAGGATGAGTTCATCCGCGCCGCGCCCGGCCTGACCGGCTTCACCAAGTGCGGCGGCAACTACGCCGCCTCCATCAAGGCCGGCGAGATGGCCGAGGAGCAGGGCTTCGCCCAGGTGCTGTGGCTGGACGGCGTCGAGAAGAAGTACGTGGAAGAGGTCGGCTCCATGAACATCATGTTCAAAATCTCCGGCAAAATCTACACCGCCGCCTGCGTGGGCACCGTTCTCCCCGGCGTCACCCGCCGCAGCTGCATCGAGCTGTGCAAGGACTGGGGCTATGAGGTCATCGAGGGCAAGCTGCCCATCGCCGACGTGATGAAGGCCGCCCGGGAGGGCAAGCTGGAGGAGGTCTTTGGCACCGGCACCGCCGCCGTGGTCTCCCCCGTCAAGGAGCTGCGCTGGAAGGACGAGGTCGCCTATATCTCCGACGGCAAGATCGGCCCCCTGACCCAGAAGCTCTACGACACCTTGACTGGCATCCAGTGGGGCAAAATCGAGGACACCAAGGGCTGGACCGTGGAGGTCTGCTGAAGGGTTCCGCTCCCGCTTTCCCCGCGCTGCGGGGACGGGATGAGTAAGTGAATGAAACCGCCTGCGTCTCTGGGAAGGGGCGCGGGCGGTTTTTTGGGACAGAAAATGGATACTATATTGCAATCTAATAGGAGAAAATGCCATATGATTATTTAAGATATGTTGCTTTTCCCGCTCTGTTATGTTATGCTGTGAATATGCAGATAGCCCCGAAAAGAGGTGTATTATCATTATGAACGGTACAGTACCGCATCTTGTGCAATACCAGGGTTCAAAAAGAAAATTAGCGCCTCAAATCCTGCAATATATGCCTTCTCACATTGTTCGGCTGGTTGAACCCTTTGCTGGCATGGCAGCAATTTCCATCGCTGTCGCAAAGGAAGGCAGGGCAGATACCTATTATGTCAATGACTTGAATGAACCGCTTGTCAACATGTTGCAGGAAGCAATCAATCATCCTGAAAAGCTGCTGAACGACTATGCTACTGTGTGGAATGAGCAATTTGAATATGGCGATGACCATGCGGCGCATTTTTATGTCGTTCGAGACCGCTTTAATGCCGGTGAAAAAACACCCTCAAATATCTTATATTTGATTGCCCGTTGCGTAAAAGGAGCCGTCCGATATGGGAACGATGGAAAATTCAATCAGTCCCCCGATAAGCGCCGACATGGAACAACCCCCAAAAATCTGGAACGCAATGTATATGCGATATCAAAATTGCTAAAGGGCAAGACCACGTTTTCTGCACTTGATTATCGAGACGTTTTCAAAACCCTAAAAATGGGCGATTTGGTTTATTTGGACCCGCCTTATCAGGGCGTGACCAATGTTCGGGATAACCGGTATCTATCGGGCGTTCCGTTTGATGAATTTGCCGAAGCGCTCGAAGTCCTGAATGAAAAGGGCATTGATTACATCGTTAGCTATGATGGAGAATGTGGTGGGAAAGCATATGGCGAAGAGTTGCCGCAAAGTTTGGATTGCAAAAAAATCATGCTAAATGCCGGTCTGTCCAGTCAGGCAATTTTGCTTGGAAGAAAATCCACAACATATGAGGCGCTTTATATCAGCAGGACTTTAATTCCACATTTTACTTCTCTGCCAGAACAGGCAGTCCTGTTTGGAGGTGCCGCAGTGTGACAGAGTTTCCACAGGAATTCCTTGACTTGCTCAATTCAGTTCAAGCTAAACGTCCCAAAACAGTGATTCAGCACATACTAAAGCATGGGTATATCACCTCCGAGGAACTCAAAAACGTATATGGGTATAACCACCCGCCGCGGGCCGTTCGAGATGTCAGAGAACTAGGGATACCCATCATTACCTATCGTGTGACCGGCGAGGACGGACGCAGTATCGCAGCTTATAAATTTGGAGATCCTGCGGACGCCAAAAATACCCTTGCAAAATCAGCCGGGCGAACGGTTCTGTCAAAAGCATTGAAACAGGCGTTGATTGATAAGTACGGCTCAAAATGTTTTGTATATCTGGAAACTATGGATTCATCCATTTTACAGGTAGACCACCGTATACCATATGAAATCGGCGGTGAGCATGATGAGGCGGACATTGATTATTATATGCTTCTGAGCCCATCCGCCAATCGGGCAAAGTCATGGACTTGTGAACACTGCGAAAATTGGGAACGAAAGGATGCCTATTTTTGTATGCACTGTTTTTGGGCACACCCGGAACAGTATGAACATGTGGCAGGGAAACCCGAAAAGATGATTGCTCTTATTTTTACAGACGATGAAATTGAAGATTACAATAAACTCATTTCACTTTCTGGCGAAGAGGACGCACAAAGGGCAATAAAGGACATGATTCACCGGTATTTGAATGAATAAAAAGCACATTGTCCCTCGCGGATTTCCCCTGATTCACCCTTTCCTTTCCCCCTCCAACGTGGTATACTTATTTCCAGCGAAAAACTGCGCCCCGCCGCGCATTGAGGAGGACATACGCCATGTTAAACGAAAAAATGATCGGCCTGGGCACCGCCCGCTCCGTCATCCGGGAGCTGTTCGAGTACGGCAACCAGCGGGCCGCCGTCGTGGGCCGGGAAAACGTCTTCGACTTCTCCCTGGGCAACCCCAGCGTCCCCGCCCCGCCCAAGGTAAACGATACCATCAACGACCTGTGCAGGACCTCGGACCCGGTTCAGCTCCACGGCTACACCAGCGCCCCCGGCGCGCCCGCCGTGCGGGAGACCATCGCCCAGTCCATCAACCGCCGCCAGGGGACCCACTTCACCGGGGACAACCTGTACATGACCTGCGGCGCGGCCGCCTCCCTGACCAGCGCCCTGAACGGCCTGTGCAACCCCGGCGACGAGGTGGTGGTGTTCGCCCCCTACTTCCCGGAGTACCAGGTGTTCATCGAGCACACCGGCGCTGAGATGGTGCTGGTGCCCGCCGACGTGGAGGCGTTCCAGATCCCCTTCGACGAGCTGGAGGCCCGGTTGACCCCCAAGACCAAGGCCCTCATTGTCAACTCCCCCAACAACCCCTCCGGCGCGGTGTACTCCGAGGCCACGGTGGAGAAGCTGGCCGACCTGCTGCGGCTGAAAGAGGCAGAGTACGGCCATCCCATCTACCTGATTGCCGACGAGCCTTACCGGGAGATCGTCTTTGACGGCGTCACCGTCCCCTACCTGACCAAGTACTACGACGACACCCTGGTCTGCTACTCCTATTCCAAGTCTCTGTCCCTCCCCGGCGAGCGCATTGGCTACATCGTCGTCCCCGACGAGTGCGCCGACAGCAAGCTGGTCTTTGCCGCCTGCGCCGGAGCCGCCCGCGCCCTGGGCTATGTCTGCGCCCCCAGCATGTTGCAGCTGGTGGCCGCCGCCTGTTGCGAGGAGACGGCGGATATGTCCGTCTACGCGGAGAACCGCCGCCTGCTGCTGGAGGGCTTCAAAGAAATGGGCATCCCCTGCGTGGCCCCCGGCGGCACCTTCTATATCTTCCCCCAGTCCCTGGAGCCGGACGATGTGGCCTTCTCCGAGAAGGCCAAGTCTCTGGACCTGCTGGTGGTGCCCGGCAGCGGCTTCGGCTGTCCCGGCCATGTGCGCATCGCCCACTGCGTCCCCACCGAACGCATCCAGAAGGCCCTGCCGGTGTTCCAGAAGCTGGTGGACCTGTATCGGAAGTAACCCGATTTGTACTCAAAACAGCCGTTGCAGAGGAATATCCCTTGCGGCGGCTGCTTTTACGCAAAACACATCACAACGTACAAAAGCACCGGGCAAAAACCCGGTGCTTTTCTGGTCGGAACGCGGGGATTCGAACCCCGGGCCTCTTGGACCCGAACCAAGCGCGATACCAAACTTCGCCACGTCCCGATGACAATACAGTATTATATAAGGCGAAGGCACGTTTGTCAAGGAATTTTTCCGCCGCTCACCCCATGGCAAAACAGCGCCGCCCCGGTCAGCTCGCACTGGCAAGGGCGGCGTTTTGCCGCCGGAGCGCGGCGCGGTTCAGTCCGGCTGCTGGCCGTCGTGGGCCTTCCACATACACTCGGTCAACTTCATCTCGGAAAAGACCGCCTGGAAGGAGGACTCCTCCGGGGAGCAGGCGTAAACGCCGAAGCGGACGGCGCCGCCGCCCTCGTGGACGTGGCAAATGCGCATCTGCTTGAACCGAACGCCGTCCTCGGAACACTCCACGCAGTAGTCGTCCTCCCGGCGGCTCAGGCGGTACCACATGGTTTTCACCTCGGCGGGGATCTCCGTGGTGGCCCAGTCGGAATAGCCGTGGTTGGTCACCACGCTGCCCAGGTGCTGGAAGGTTTCGTTTTCGTACTCCACAGAGGCTTTCAGCCAGTTTTCGCTGTCCAGATACATGACGATGCCGCACTGGTCGAACCGCTGGTGGCTTTGGGCGAAGTCGGTTTTCACGGTGAAGCTGAAATACCGCTCCGCTGTCTCCATCTGGAACACCGGGGCGTTGTCGTTTTGGAAGTGGTAGTAAGTCCGCTGCCACAGGTCGGTGTGGGGTTTGGTGGTGATGGCGACGGTGTCGCCGTCCACGCGGCAGGCCAGCGGCTCTCTGGTCCATTGGAAGGCTTGCAGGTCCATGTTAGAATCCCTCATTTGATTTTTAATTTTTGCGGTTCCCTTTGTATCAGGCGGGGCAGTTCCACCCGATTCCCGTGGGGCGCGTGGCCGCCCCTGCACATTCGCAGTCATGCAAAGCGGAACAAAAGGATCGCTTCTAAAACACAAATCGCATTTTATCAGCTATCCCTTCCCTTTGGTAGCACAAAACCGCCCATTTATGGGACAAAATCGCCAGAAAGCAAAATCACAACACCAACAGATACAGCCACGAGTCCCGCTCCGGGTACTGGTAGGGGAAGGGGAAAGGCAGCTGCTCCTTCGTGATGCGTACAAACCCCGCCCGCTCATAAAAGCGGTGGGAGGCCACCGCTACGGCGGGGGTGTCCAGCAGGTCGGGCTGCTCCTCCAGAGGCAGGGCGATTTTGGCCTCATCGTTCTGGATGTGCAAAATCAGGTCGATGGTTTGTTGTTGGTATTGGGGTTGATAGGGGCAAATGGCATAGTGGATTCCTCTCAATTTCAGATATTACCTTCCCCGCCCGGGGCGAAACTCGCACCGCACCCCCTGCGCCGCCAGCCAACGCTCCAGCGCCGCCTGTACTGCGTCCTGTTCCTCCGGGGGGAGGCCGAAGTCCGCCAGCCAGACCAGAATGGTTGGCTCCCTGGTGGGCGCAGACTCCACAATGGCCTGATAGGTGGATTTTCCGTCAGAGATGGTCAGCAGATGGTTGTACATATGGACGTTTTTTTGCAGGTGGAAGGTGTACATGGGGGCCTCCGTATGGGTTTTTCTTCATATATGTAAGGGCGGCCTGCAATATTACAAGCACAAAGAAAGCGGGGCCGCCCCGCGCGGGAGCGGCCCCATAGGAGGGGAAACAGAAATTTGCGAATTAATAGCCCATGTCGGGGTTGGCGGGAGCAGCGGGCGCGGGAGGCTCGGGCTTATCCACCACGCAGGACTCGGTGGTCAGCAGGATGGAGCAGACGGAGGAAGCGTTCTCCAGAGCGGAGCGGGTGACCTTGGTGGGGTCAACGATGCCGCTGGTGATCATGTCGCAGTAGACCTCCTGGTAGGCGTCGAAGCCGTAGCCCACCTTGCCGCAGTTCAGCACCCGGTCCAGCACCACGGAGCCGTCGATACCGGCGTTGGCGGCGATCTGCTTGATGGGGGCGGTCAGGGCCTTGGCGATGATCTGGGCGCCGGTCTTTTCGTCGCCCTCCAGGCTCTCCACCAGGGCGTTGACAGCGGGGATGGCGTTGACATAGGCGGTGCCGCCGCCGGCCACGATGCCCTCCTCAACGGCAGCGCGGGTGGCGTTCAGGGCGTCCTCCACGCGGAGCTTCTTCTCCTTCATCTCGGACTCGGTAGCCGCGCCGACCTTGATGACGGCGACGCCGCCGGCCATCTTAGCCAGACGCTCCTGGCACTTCTCACGGTCGTAGTCGGAGGTGGTGTTGGCGATCTGGGCGCGGATCTGCGCCACGCGGCCCTTGATGGCCTGGGGATCGCCCATACCGTCCACGATGATGGTGTTCTCCTTGGAGACCTTCACCTGGCGAGCCTGGCCCAGCTGAGACAGGTCGGTGTCCTTCAGCTCCAGGCCGGTGTCGGCGGAGATGACCTGGCCGCCGGTCAGGGTGGCGATGTCCACCAGCATCTCGGCGCGGCGATCACCGAAGCCGGGGGCCTTGATGCAGCAGACCTTCAGGGTGCCCCGCAGGTTGTTGACGATGAGGGTGGACAGGGCTTCGCCCTCTACGTCCTCGGCGATGATCAGCAGGGGACGGCCCATCTTGGCGATCTGCTCCAGAATGGGCAACAGGTCCTGGATGACGGAGATCTTCTTGTCATAGATGAGGATGAAGGGGTCGTCCAGCACGGCCTCCATCTTCTCGGTGTCGGTGACCATATAGGGGGAGACGTAGCCCCGGTCGAACTGCATACCCTCGACCACCTCGGAGGAGGTCTCGGCGGTCTTGGACTCCTCCACGGTGATGACGCCGTCGGCGGAGACCTTATCCATGGCCTCGGCGATCAGGTTGCCGATGGTCTCGTCGCCGGAGGAAACGGTGCCGACCCGGGCGATGTCCTCGGTGCCGGAGACGGGCTGGCTGTTGGCCTTGATGGCGTCCACAGCGGCGGCGGTGGCCTTGGCCATGCCCTTCTTCATGACCATGGGGTTGGCCCCGGCGGCCAGATTCTTCATGCCCTCGGCGGTGATGGCCTGGGCCAGCAGGGCGGCGGTGGTGGTGCCGTCGCCGGCCACGTCGTTGGTCTTGGTGGCGACTTCCTTCACCAGAGCCGCGCCCATGTTCTCAAAGGGGTCCTCCAGCTCGATCTCCTTGGCGATGGTCACGCCGTCGTTGGTGATGAGGGGAGAGCCATATTTTTTGCCCAGCACCACGTTGCGGCCCTTGGGGCCCATGGTGATTTTGACAGTGTCGGCCAGCTGGTCCACGCCGGACTGGAGCGAGTGGCGGGCTTCCTCGCCGTAGTTGATGAGTTTAGACATAACGCATTACCTCCAAGTAAGTGAGAGAGAAAAATTGAGCGGATTTTTTAGCAGCATTATTCGACGATTGCCAGAATGTCGCTCTGCCGGACGACGGTCAGCTCCTCGCCGTCGATCTTCACCTCGGTGCCGGAGTACTTGCTGGTGATGACCTTGTCGCCCACCTTGACGGTCATTTCGACCTGGTTGCCGTCCACCATGCCGCCGGGGCCAACGGCCACAACTTCGGCCACTTCGGGCTTCTCTTTGGCGGAGCCGGTGAGGATAATGCCACCTTTTGTGGTTTCTTCCGCTTCGACCATCTTCAGGACAACGCGGTCAGACAGGGGTTTGAGTTTCATTTGGAATTGCCTCCTTATAGAGAAAAGATTGGTTGTAAATAAGTTGATGGGAATTAGCACTCTTTTTGCCTGAGTGCCAGTTCGCTATTATAATAGCCCACCTTGCGGCATTTTGCAAGCCCTTTTTTTTGAATTTTTTATGAAGTTCGAAGGCTAAATATACACAAATTCTGTTGCTTTTGTGGAAGCAGTGCTTTTTCGACCGAAGAATGGGCCAAACGCGGCCCCAACAGCCCCAGGATATGCCCACCCGCAGCGTTCTATACCGGGCCGCGGGCAGAAAAAAGCCGCGCCCGCGATGCGCAGGCGCGGCGGAAGGGTTCAGTTCTCCCCTTTGTCCTCCAAATCGTCCTTGGTGCGGTGGTAGAAGCCGTCGGCCCAGGAGGCGTCCGTGGTGGTGTCCCGCCGGGCGGGGAAGGGGTTCTCGCTGTACTGGGAGAAGGACTGGGGGAAGGGCTGGGCGGCGTCCTGGTCGGAGGCCGCCGGTTCCTCCCGGGCGGGGGCGGCCTTCGCCTGGGAGACGGTCCCCTCCGGGTCCAGGGTCAGGCGGATGCCAGAGTCGTCGGATTTTTCCCCCTCGTCGGCCTTGGGGATCTTGATGCCCCCGGCCAGGCCGTCCCGGCTGAGCATTTTCTCCATGACGGAGATGTCGGAGGAGATATCCATCATATCCCCCTCGAAGAGCTTATCCAGCTGCTTCTCGAAGCCCTCCACCACCAGGTCCATCATGTTCTCGATGCGCTCCTTGGTGGCGGTGATGTTGGCCCCGTCTACGCCCTGGCTGTCCAGCTCGGCGTAGGAGTTGAGGATCTTCAAAGTGGTGGGCAGGTAGTAGTTCAGGAACCGATGCAGGTCGCTGGCCTTTTCCGGGTGGCGCTTCTGGTAGTCCAGGATGTGGCCGGTGATCTCCTCGATGCGGTCGATCTTCCGGCTGAGGACTGGGTCGGGAATGGCCTGGTTGATCTGGCGGATTTGCGCCAACACGGATTCGTCGCTGGAGCGGGCCTCCTCCGGGGTCTCGGGCTTCGGCTCCGGCTTGGGCTTCTGGGTCACGCCCTGTCCGTCCAGCACCAGGTAGCCGGTGGACATATCAATGTAAGCCTTCGGCCCCAGCAGGCCGTCGTCCACCATGTCCTGCACCAGGTCGCAGGCCCGGTTGTAGCTGCACGGCATGGCCTCAGCCAGGGTGCGGATGTCGATTTGCTTGTGGTCGCCGATGAGGTTGAGCAGCTTGCGGAACCGGCGGGCCTTCCGGTGCTTGAACTGGCCCCAGACGCACATCCCCGCACCCACCCCGGCCACGAGGAAGGGTGCCATGGCGTCCTGGAGGGCGTAGAGGGGATAATAGGGCAGCCAGAAGGCCAGCTCGTTCAGGCAGGCGGCCAGGCCGCCCAGACCGAGGACAGCCCCCAGCGCGGTCATCAGCTTGCCGTCCTTGATTTTGGCGGACTTCTTCTGGGACTTCTGGCTCTGCCGGGGCTCTGTTCCGCCATAGCTCCGCTGGTAAGAGGACGTCTCCCGCTGGAAAGAGAATGACGTCCGCTGGGTGGAGGAGCGGCTCTGCCGGGCGGCGTCCCGGGTGCGGCTGAACTCCCGCTGGAAGTCCTCCTTGAAGTTGTTGCCAATGACGTGGACATCGTCGGCGAAGTCGTCCAGCTGCTCCTCCCAGTTGGGGCGCTGCTCTCGGTTGGCGTTGTTCTCCGTGACGATTTTATAGACCAACAGGCCCAGGCCCACCGGCCAGAAGGCGATGAATCCAACGATGATCAGCCCCCAGGGAATGTGCGGGGAAGGGTTGTTGCGGGAATTGTTCATTGTGTCCTCCTCTTATCTCCAAAGCGGGGAAAGGCCCCGCACTCTGTATCCTAACTTTTATTATACTATAAACGGAAATTCCCGCAAGGGGGGATTTCTTAAAAATCTGATTAAATTCTTCTCTCGTGTTTGAAAAGCGGAGGAAAGGCACATAGGACAACCCGCGCCCGGCGTAGGATAAAGGAGACAAGGGGGGCTGACGATGGAGACCACACTGAACGACCTACGGTGGAAGGAAGTCATCTGCGTCACCGACGGGACCCGGTACGGCTATGTGGGGGACGTGTCCTTCGACCTGGACACGGGACAGATACGGGCGCTGGTGGTGCCGGGGCGGGCCAGGTTCTTCGGCCTGTTCGGACGGCGGGAGGAGCGGCTGGTTCGCTGGGAGGACGTGCGCCGCTTCGGGGAGGACATCATCCTGGTGGAGGGCGTGCCGGAGGCGCGCCCCGCCGGGCGGGAGGGGAAAAACTCTTCTGAGGATTTCTTTTTTCTGCCGTATGTGTAGGGGCGGCCCTTGTGTCAAGAGACACATAGGTAACACCTGTGAAGGGAC
>JAJPXY010000128.1 GCA_021205205.1 Clostridiales bacterium | reverse complement strand
GGGGGGGGGGGCGGGGGCCCGCGGTGGCACCCGCGCTTTCTTGGCGGGCGGCCACGGGCCGCCCCTACAGGTGTGTGGTAGCAATTCCAAGTAAAGCTGCTTCAGCTGATTCAAATGGACAACCAAGCTAGCAATTATGGGATTCTAACCACACTCAATGAAATCACCATACGCCTACCCCCGTCGTCAGGCGGGAATAAACGGCTTGGTTCCTCACCCATTGCACATTGCAAATTGCTAATTGCTAATTGACACCCCGCCGCCGCAGAGACGGCACCAGGTAAAAAATCTGTACCCCTTGCGCGCGGAGCGTCAAAAAATACAGCGCCAGCCCGGCGGGGACGCAAAGCAGCAGCGAGGCCCCGTCCGAGGTCCCATTTCGCTGCAAAGCCTGATAGAGCAGGTTGACGCAAAGCCCGCTGAGCACCGCCGCCAGCGCAGGCCCAACGAAGGCGGAAAACCAGTCCAGCGACAGGCCGGTGGCCCTGACCGCGACCTCCAGCCGCAGCAGCACCCTCAGTGCCGAGGCGGTCAGCATCCCCGCCAGAAACGCGGGGAACCCGTACCGGCCCACGCCGAACCAGGTGAACGCCAGCTGCAACAGGCCGCAGAGCAGCGAAATGGCGGCGGAGGTGGACTGTTTCCCTGCGCCGTTGAGGACGGTGGACAGCACGCTCTCGTAGGCGGAGAGGGCCACCGCCGCCGCCAGTGGCAGGATGTACAGTCCCACCCGCTCCTCCCGGAACAGCACCCGGCCCACGTCCCCGCTGAGGGGCACCAGCAGCCCCAGCAGAGGCAGCACCACCAATGAGGTGGCCTGGAGGGCCTTGGCTGTCCGGCGGTTGCCGCCGCGTCTGTCCCCCAGGGCGGCGCACCGGGTCAGCCGGGGCAGCAGCGCCAGGCTCAGGGCGTTGACAAAGGCGAAGGGCAGCGTCAGCAGGGGCAGCGTCATACCGAACACCACGCCATATAGCTCCATGGCGTCCCCTGCCGCCAGTCCAAAAAGCTCCAGCTGCCGGGGGATGAGCACCGAGTCGGCGGAGGAGATGAGGTTGTTCAGCAGCGCGGCGGCGCTGACCGGCACCGCCACCTGAGCCAGCTGCCGCCGGAGGCTGGCGGGGCGCTCCCCCGCCCCCGGCTGGAGCCGGTAAGGGCCTTCCCGCCGACGGCGGAACCAGGTCAGCGTGGTGGAGGAAAAAATCTCGCTGACCACCATCCCCAGCACGATGACCGCCACCGCGTGGGCCTGGGACAGGGGCAGCAGCAGGGCCAGCAGCCCCAAAATGGCGGCGGTGCGGATGAACTGCTCCCCAATTTCCACGGCGGCAGGGAGACGGGTCTCCCCCAGGCCGTAGAAGTGGTGCTTGGTCAGGTTCTCCACTCCGGTCAGCAGCAGCACCGGCAGCAGCAGCACCAGCCCCAGCCGGGTTCGCTCGTCCCCCAGCACCTGGGCGGCCAGAGGCCGGGAAAAAAGACACACCGCCGCCGCCATGGGCACCCACAGCAGCGCCAGCCCCCGGAGGCTGGTATAGAGCAGCTGGGTGGCGGCCTTCTGGTTGCCGGTGGCGGCGTATTTGCCCGAGAGGGAGGACAGCCCCACTGTCATGCCGGTGATGGTGACGGACACCAGCACCGAATAGACCGGCATGATGAGCTGATACAGCCCCATGGTCTCCGCTCCCACCAGCCGGGAGAGCATCACCCGGTAAAAGAATCCCAGCCCCTGGGACCCCACCCCCCCCCCGGTCAGCAGCAGCGTGGAGCGGGTGAGGGAATCGGAATCTTGTTTCATGCGGCCACCCCCATTCAGGAACAAGGGTATGCACGTCCGACCGGGAAAATGCGCTCGTCAAAATTGGCTCATCCAATCGCACAGAATCCCTTGACAAGGGGGCAAGGGGATGGTAAGCCCAAGATAACTTTTGGTGTGCTTTTGAACCGGCCGTATTTTACACAACGGTATGTGTAGGGGCTGCCCTTGGCCGCCCGCAGGAACCGCCTGCTTGCCAATGGCGGCCACGGGCCGCCCCTACAGGAATCGGGTGGAGCTTTCAGGCTGCTTCAACGGCACACCGCCCACCCCGTTTTCAGAAAGGAAGGATCATCTTGGTCAATATGCGGAAAGCAGCCATCGTGGGCTGCGGGTTTGTCGGCTCCGCGTCGGCGTTCAGCCTGATGCAGAGCGGACTTTTTTCGGAACTGGTACTCATCGACGCCGACCGCCAGCGGGCCGAGGGCGAAGCCCTGGACATCAGCCACGGCCTGCCCTACGCCCGGCCCATGCAGATCTACGCCGGGGACTATGACGACGTGGCGGACTGCTCCGTCATCGTCATCACCGCCGGCGCGGCCCAAAAGGAGGGCGAGACCCGGCTGGACCTGGTCCACAAAAACGTGGGCATTTTCCGCTCCATCGTCCCGGAGATCGCCAAGCGGAACTTCGAGGGCATTTTGCTGGTGGTGGCCAACCCGGTGGACATCCTGACCGCAGCCGCGGTCAAGCTCTCCGGCTTCCCGGAACACCGGGTCATCGGCTCCGGCACCGTGCTGGACACCGCCCGGCTGAAATACACCCTGGGCCAGCACCTAAGCGTGGACAGCCGCAACGTCAACGCCTTTATCATCGGGGAACACGGCGGCAGCGAGTTGGCCGCCTGGAGCTGCGTAGACGTGGGCGGCGTCAGCCTGCCCGACTTCTGCGAAATGCGGGGCCACCACAACGACCACGACCTGGCCGCCCAGAAGATTTACGAGAACGTGAAGAACAGCGCCTACGAGATCATCTCCAAAAAGCGGGCCACCTACTACGTCGTCGCCATGGCGGTGAACCGCATCTGCGAGTGCATCGTCCGCAACGAGCATTCCATCCTCCCCGTCTCCAGCATGGTCCACGGAGCCTACGGCATCGAGGGCGTGGCCCTGAGCCTGCCCGCCGTGGTGGGGGCCGACGGCATGGAGACGCTGGTGCCTATCCACCTCAGCGACGAGGAGGTCGCCGCCCTCCGGGCCTCCGCAAAGGTGCTGAAAGAGGTGCTGGACAGCGAATTTCCCCAGTAAACGGTGAACTTGTCCGGTTTTTGCCCGCTGAAAAGTCGTTTTTTACCCAAACAAGCCCTTTTGTTGAAAGAGGGCTTGTTTTTTGCACCCTGATGCTGGTATAATAAAATGGATTTTGATTATCCCTTTGTTTGGCTTTTGGGCGAAACCCCTCCGCCACCGCCTAAAGGCGGCGGCCCTCCTCCCCTTTCAGGGGAGGCAAGGGGGAGAGTGCTTGTCGTTTGGTTTTCTTTTTTCTCAAAAAACAGGTTTATAAAAACAAAGTAAGAGTGAAATTTCCGTAATCAAAAGGAGCTTTTCTTTAACAAATTGCTTTCCGTAACCGACCACCCCTCTCGCCTCCCCTGAAAGGGGAGGGGGACCATGCGAAGCATGGTGGAGGGGTTTCTCACTGAAATGGTTGACACGGCCGGTTCAAAGGGACAACCGCGAAAGCTGGCAGCGCCAAGCTAACAGCTAATAGCTAACAACTAACAGCTATCATAGGAGGTGGCCCCCTGTGGGGACGGTCCAGACCTTTATCAATTCCTTTGACCTTTCCAATTTGATTTACTACCTGGTGCGGGCACTGGCGGCGCTGCTGTGCATCGTCATCCACGAGATGAGCCACGGCTACGCCGCCCTGGCCCTGGGGGACCAGACCGCCAAGCGCAGCGGCCGCCTGTCCTTCAACCCCCTGCACCACATCGACCCGCTGGGTCTGCTGCTGATGATCACGGCGGGGTTCGGCTGGGCCAAGCCTGTGCCGGTGGATATGCGCCGGTTCAAGCACCCCAAGCAGGGCATGGCGCTGACCGCCCTGGCGGGGCCGATTTCCAACTTCATCCTGGCGCTGGTCGCCCTGGGCGGGGCCAGCCTGCTCTACCACTACGCGGCGTTTTCCTCCCAGCTGATTTACGAAATCGTCTCCTGGGTGTACGTGTTTTTGCTCTATATGGCGATTTTGAGCGTGGGCCTGGGGGTGTTCAACCTGTTCCCCATCCCGCCGCTGGACGGCTCCAAGGTGCTGTTCTCTCTGCTGCCCAACCGGCTCTATGACTGGCTGATGCACTACGAGCGGTACATCGGCATTTTGCTGTTCGCGCTGGTGTTCCTGGGCTGGCTGGACGCCCCCCTCTACGCGTCGCGGACGGCGGTGCTGACCGCACTCTGCCGCCTGGTAGGGCTGCCGGAAGGGATCGTGACCTGATGGATACGCCGGTCTATCACCTGGAGGGGGTGGTCCGCGCCCGCGACCAGGCGGAAAACTTCGACGGGCCGCTGGACCTGATTTTGAGCCTGCTCAGCAAAAACAAGATGGAAATTCAGGACATCCAAATCTCCCTGATTTTGGACCAGTATATGGCCTGGATGGACCAGCGCAAGGAGCTGGACCTGGACGTGGCCAGCGAGTTCGTGACCATGGCCGCCCAGCTGGTCTACATCAAGACCCGGATGCTGCTGGCCCTGAACAACGAGGAAACGCTGAGTGAGATGGAGGAGCTGATTGCCTCCCTGGAGGAGCGCAAGCGCAGCGAGAACTACGCGAAGGTGAAGCAGCTCCTGCCGGAGCTGAGCCGCCGCTGCGACCTGGGGGCCGACCTGCTGACCCGGGGGCAGCTGCCGGTCCAGCCGGACAAGACCTATCGCTACCAGCACCAGCCGGAGGACCTGTACCAGGCCATGCTGGGCCTGTACCGGCGCAACGGGGAGCAGCTCCCCCCGCCGGAGGCGGTGTTCCACGGCATCGTGGGCCGGGAGCCATACCCCGTGGCGGACAAGGCCCGGGAGGTGCTGGACCGGCTGGTGCAGTACGGCGTCACCAAGCTGCAAAAGCTGTTCCTGGCCTGCCGCTCCCGGTCGGAGATCGTGGCGACTTTTTTGGCGATATTGGAGCTGTGCAAAAGCTGCCGCATCTCCCTGGCGGGGTTCGGCAGGGACTGCACCGTCACCTGCGTGACGGCGCAGCAGGAGGAAGGCGGCGAGAGTGATGGAGGATAAAGTGATAGAATCCGCCCTGGAGGGTATCCTATTCACGGCGGGGGAACCGGTGGAGTGCAAACGGCTGTGCCAGGTGCTGGAAATCAGCCAGCAGCAGCTGGAGGACGCCGCCCGGCGGCTGGGGGACTACTACCGCTACGAGCAGCGGGGCCTGCGGCTCCTCCGGCTGGAGGACTCCTACCAGCTGGCCTCCGCCCCGGAACACGCCGACGTCATCCGCCGGGCGCTGGAGACCCGCAAGCCCCCCAGGCTGTCCCCGGCGGTGCTGGAGGTGCTGGCCATCATCGCCTACTTCCAGCCCACCACCCGGGGCTATGTGGAGCAGGTGCGGGGGGTGTCCTCCGCCTACTCCGTCAACACGCTGCTGGAGCGGGGCCTCATTGAGGAGTGCGGCAAGCTGGCCGCCCCGGGGCGGCCCACCCTGTTCCGCACCACCCGGCTGTTCTTAAAGACCTTTGGCCTCTCCTCTCTGGAGGAGCTGCCGCCCCTGCCGGAAAACGGCGAGCCGGGAGAGGCCCTGGCGGAGAAGGAGGCGGCGAAGTGAAGATTTTGTTGGTGGTGCTGCTGGTCGTGGCGGCGCTGGCGGCTGTCGTCTTTCTGCTCCGGCTGGGGGGGCGGGTGGAGTACTCCGCCCAGGGGCTGCTGGTGCAGGTCAAAATCGGCCCCGCCTTCCTGACGGTGTACCCCAGGAAACCCCGACAGAAAAAAGAGAAGCAGAAATCGGCAAAAAAGAAGGCCGACCAGCCCCAAAAGCAGCCGGAACCGGAGAGGCCCTCTCTGCTCCAGCGGGTGGGCGGCAGCCTGGACGAGCTGATGGACGAGCTGCCCGCCCTGCTGGACCTGCTGGGAGATGCGGTGGAGAAGCTGCGGGTGGACGAGCTGCTGCTGGATTACACCATCGCCGGGCGGAACGACCCGGCCCGGGCCGGCATCCTCTACGGCGGCATCTGCGCCACCGGCGGCGCGGTGGCCGGGGTGCTGCAACAAAAGCTGACCATCAAGGAGCAGTCGGTGCGGTGCCGGGTGGACTTCACCGCCCGGGAGACAAAGGTTTACGTCCGTATCACCCTGTCCTATACCGTGGCCCAGCTCATCGTGCTGGGCATCCATGTGTTGAAGGAGCTGCAAAAAATACAGAGTATTCTTAACAAATCCGTTGACAAATCACAGCAGGAGGAGAACAGCAATGGAAAAAAAGCATCCACTGAATGAGGTCATCGACATCACCATCGACAAGGTCAAGCAGATGGTGGACGTGAACACCGTGGTGGGCCAGCCCATCCACACCCCGGAGGGGGTCACAGTCATCCCCATCTCCCGGATGAGCTTCGGCTTCGGCTCCGGCGGCAGCGACTGGGCCACCAAGAACCAGCCCGCCGACAAGGACAACGCCTTTGGCGGCGGCGCGGGGGCGGGCGTCAGCGTTGAACCCACCGGTTTTCTCATCATCAAGAGCGAGAGCGTCCGGTTCCTGCCGGTGGCGCCCTGTCCCGGCGGCCCGGTGGAGAAGGTCATCGACCTGATGCCCGAGATCGTGGACCGGGTGGAGAACTTCGTGGACAAGCGCAAGGCCGAGAAGGCGGAGAAAGCGGACACGGAAAAGGCCGAGCAGCCGGAAGAGGCCGCCAGTGAAGAATAAGACAGGTAAAAAACTCCTTCGGCGGCTGCTGGCAGGACTGCTGGCGGTGTGCCTGACCCTGGGCGGCGTGGGCAGCGCGTTTGCCACCTCCACCAACGCCGTGGCCACCTGCGTCATGGACGTGGACTCCGGCCGGGTGCTGTACGCCAACAACGCCAACAAGAAGCGGCCCATCGCCAGCATCACCAAAATCATGACCGGCCTGCTGGCCTGCGAGATGAGCAGCCAGGAGGATTTGGAACAGGTCCTCACCTGCTCCGAGACCGCCAACGCCGAAAAGGGCAGCTCCCTCTATATGGAGGTCGGGGATAAAATCACCCTGCTCTCCTGCATCTACGGGGCCATGCTCCGCAGCGGCAACGACGCGGCCATGCTGCTGGCGGAGACCATCGCCGGGGACGAGGAATCCTTCGTGGCGCTGATGAACGAAAAGGCCCAGGAGCTGGGCATGGAGAACACCCTCTACGGCAACCCCAACGGGCTGGAGGACGAGGGCAACTACTCCACCGCCTACGATATGTGCCTGCTGGGGTGTTACGCCATCCAGAATGAGCTGTTCGCGGAAATCGTGGGCACCACCTATATCGAGACGGAGGACGGCTGGAAAATCGAGAACCACAACCAGCTCCTCAGCATGGACAGCCGCTGCATCGGCATCAAAACCGGCTACACCTCCGCGGCGGGGCGGACGCTGGTCTCCTGCTTTGAGGACCCGGACACCGGCCAGCGCATTGTCTGCTGCACCATGGCAGACTCCTACGACTACCAGGACCACATCGCCGTCTACGACTGGGCCTTTGAGAACTACCCCACCCGCACCTTCTGCCAGGCCGGGGACGTGGTCACCACCCTGACAGCGGGCGGCACGGATTACACGCTGACCGCTGTGGACACCGTCTCCTATCCCCTGACCGACGACGAGGCCCAAAAAGTCTACGCCCGGATGCGTCTGCCCCAGAACAGCGACGTGACTATAAAAGAGGGGGACACGGTGGGGTATATCGCCTACTTCCTGAGCGGCGAGGAAATTGGCCGCACCGACCTGGTCTACACCCCCCAGACCCAGGAGGAATGACCGTGGAGCGGCTGCAAAAAATTCTCTCCGCCCGGGGCGTGCTGTCCCGCCGGGCGGCGGAGCGGTATATTCAGGCGGGCCGGGTGACGGTGAACGGCATCCCGGCAGAGCTGGGCCAGCAGGCCGACCCGGACCGGGACGTCATCGCCGTGGACGGGGTGGAGCTGCCCCGGCAGACAGAGCTGGTGTACCTGTTGCTGAACAAGCCCCGGGGGTACGTCTCCACCCTCTCCGACGAGCAGGGGCGCAGGACCGTGGCCCAGCTGGTGGCCGACTGCGGCCAGCGGGTCTACCCCGTGGGGCGGCTGGACCTGAACTCTGAGGGGCTGTTGCTGATGACCAACGACGGGGCACTGACCCAGCGGCTGACCCACCCCAGCCACCAGGTAGAGAAGGAATATCTGGTGCGGGTGACGGGGGACGCGGAGGCCGCCCTGCCCCGGCTGCGCCTGGGCATGACCGTGGAGGGCGTGACCTATCAGGGGGCGGAGGTCCGCGTCCTGCCCTCCTGGGAGCAAGGCTCCGCCCTGCTGTCCGTTACCATCCGCCAGGGGAAAAACCGCCAGGTGCGGAAAATGTGCGCCGCCTGCGGACTCACCGTCCACCGGCTCCGCCGGGTGCGGGAAGGCCCGCTGCGCCTGGGCGATTTGAACAGCGGATGCTGGCGTTATCTCACAACCGAGGAAATTCAGCGGCTGAAAGCCCTGTGAAAACCGTCAAAATGCAAGAAGCGAAAAAAATCTTGCAAAAATAGCTTGCAATTCCTGCTGCAAAAGGGTATAGTATCTCTAACAAAACGCAGAGACCCTATCCACCACACAAAAGAGGAGCAGGTTTTTATGGCAAGCGACATTTTGGCGACCATTCAGGAAAATATGCCCCACTTCTCCAAGGGGCAGAAGCTGATCGCCAACTTCATTCTCAACTCCTACGACAAGGCGGCGTTCATGACCTCCAGCAAGCTGGGCCGCACCGTCAACGTCAGCGAATCCACCGTGGTGCGCTTCGCGGCGGAACTGGGCTATGACGGCTACCCCAGTATGCAGAAGGCTTTGCAGGAGATGATCCGCAACAAGCTGACCTCCATCCAGCGCATCGAGGTCTCCAAGAACCGCATCGGCGACCAGGACGTGCTGAGTATGGTCATGCAGTCGGACGTGGAGAAGATCCGCCTGACCCTGGAGGAGACGGAGCGCGCCACCTTCAACGAGGCGGTGCAGCGCATCGCCGGGGCCAACTGGCTCTACATCCTGGGGGTCCGCTCGGCGTCCGCCCTGTCGGAGTTCCTGACCTATTACTTCCGGTTCATGTTCGACGACGTCATCTGCGTGGAGACCAGCGCCATGAGCGAGACCTTCGAGCAGATCCTCCACATCAAAGAGGGCGACGTGCTCATCGGCCTGTCCTTCCCCCGGTATTCCCGGCGGACAGTGAAGGCCATGCGCTACGCCAAGGACCGGGGGGCCACCGCCATCGCCATCACCGACAGCAAGGCCTCTCCCCTGGCGGAGATCGCTGACGTTTCCCTGCTGGCCAAGAGCGACATGGCCTCCTTCGTGGACTCCCTCGTGGCCCCGCTGAGTTTGGTGACGGCGCTCATCGTCTCGGTCAGCCGCATCCGCTCCGAGAAGCTGGAGCACAACCTGAGCCATCTGGAGCAGATTTGGCAGGAGTACGACGTGTACGAGCGGACGGACCGGAGGTAAAGGGGGAAACCCCTCCGTCGCGGCTTACGCCTCCCATGCGAAGCATGGTGGAGGGGTTTCCGCCGGAATTACTGGTCAGTCCGATTCAAGGCAATACGCAGACTTGCTTTTCTAATCACTACCCACTATCTATCGGCCGGAGTCAGTTCTTCCGGGAACTGGCTCCGTTTTTGTATGAGGGGGAACTGTTTGAACACCGTATTAGTCATCGGCGGCGGAGCCGCCGGCATGATGGCCGCCATCACGGCGGCCCGGGCGGGCGCCGCCGTGACGCTCATCGAGCGGAACGAGAAGGTGGGGCGCAAGCTCTACATCACCGGCAAGGGCCGGTGCAACCTGACCAACCGCTGCCCCGTGGAGGAGGCCCTGCAAAACTACCCCCGGGGCGGGCGGTTCCTCCACAGTGCCATGAGCCGCTTCTCCCCGGAGGACACCCAGGCGTTTTTCGAGGGGCTGGGCGTGCCGCTGAAGGTGGAGAGGGGCAACCGGGTGTTCCCCGTCTCCGACCGGGCCGCCGATGTCATCGACGCGCTGTTTTACGAGCTGCGCCGTTTGGGGGTCAAAACCGTCACCGGGCGGGTGACGGAACTGCTGCAAACGGAGGGCCGGGCCGTCGGCGCGGCGCTGGAGGACGGGCGCGTTCTCCGGGCGGGTGCGGTCATCGTCGCCACCGGCGGCGTCTCCTACCCCGCCACCGGCTCCACCGGGGACGGCTACGCCCTGGCCCGCGCCGCGGGCCACACGCTGGTCCCCGCCCGGGCCTCTCTGGTGCCGCTGACGGCGGCGGGGGAGGACTGCCCCCAAATGCAGGGGCTTTCCCTCCGCAATGTGACGCTGCGGGTCAAAAACCAGAGGAAAAAGACGGTTTACGAGGGCTTTGGGGAGCTGCTGTTCACCCACTTCGGCCTCTCCGGGCCACTGGTGCTTTCCGCCAGCGCCTGCTTACAGGGCTTTGACAAAGAGAAATACTCTGCTATAATAGACCTGAAACCCGCCCTGTCGGAAAAGCAGCTGGACGAGCGCATTTTGCGGGACTTCGGCCAGAACCCCAACCGGGACGTGCAAAACGTGCTGGGGGGCCTGCTGCCCCGGCTGATGATTCCGGTGGCGCTGCGGCGCACCGGCATCCCGCCGGAGACCAAGGTCCACGACGTGACCAAGGCCCAGCGGCGGCGGCTGGTGGAGGAGCTGAAAGCCTTCCGGCTGGAGCTGACCGGCACCCGGCCCGTGGCCGAGGCCATCGTCACCGCCGGGGGGGCGTCAAGCTGGGCGAGGTGAACCCCGCCACCATGGCCTCCAAAAAGTGCCCCGGGCTGTACTTCGCCGGGGAGGTGCTGGACATCGACGGCTACACCGGCGGCTTCAACCTACAGGCGGCCTGGGCCACCGGCGCGGCGGCGGGCCGCGCTGCGGCGGGCGCGGAATAAGGAGAGCGACAAATATGGAAAAAAGAATCAGCGTGGCCATCGACGGCCCCAGCGGCGCGGGGAAAAGCACCCTGGCCCGAAAGGTGGCCGCGGAGCTGGACTTTTTGTATGTGGACACCGGGGCCATTTACCGCACCGTGGCCCTGTACTGCTACCGGGCAGGCATCGACCGGAGCGACGGCGAGGCCATCGCCGCCCGCCTGCCGGAAATTCATCCCGAGCTGTTTTACGGGGAGGACGGCTTGCAGCATATGCTGCTCAACGGCGAGGACGTGACGGAGGAGATTCGTCAGCCGGAGCTGTCCCTCTACACCTCGGCGGTGTCCGCCATCCCCGCGGTCCGGGCCTTCCTGCTGGACCTCCAGCGGGACCTGGCAAAAAAACACAGCGTCGTCATGGACGGGCGGGACATCGGCACCGTGGTGCTGCCCCAGGCGGAGGTCAAGATGTTCCTGACCGCCGCGCCGGAGGCCCGGGCGGAGCGCCGCTGGAAGGAACTGCGGGAAAAGGGCAGCGCCGTCCCCTATGAGGAAGTGCTGGCGGATGTCATCCTCCGGGACGAGAACGACAAAAACCGCCCCATCGCCCCTCTGCGCCAGGCGGAGGACGCGGTGCTGGTGGACACCACGAATTATGATTTGGAAGAAAGCCTGCAATTATTGCTGAACGCCATTCGGGAGAGGATGTGAGCCTATGGCCGAGGAAAAGAAAAAAAAGAAGAAGCGCACCCGGGCACAGGAGGAGCGGAACTACCGCATTTTGTACGTGCTGCTCTACCCCATCTGGAACTTTTTCTACCCCTTTAAGGTCCTCCACCGGGACCGCATCCCGGATGGGCCGTGCATCATCTGCCCCAACCACACCTCCCTGGCCGACCCGCCCATGATCTGCTTCGCCGCCAGCCGGAAGCACATCATCCGCATCATGGCCAAGAAGTCCCTGCTGGAGATCCCCATCATGGGCCGGGTGCTGGACGCCATCGGCACCTTCGCCGTGGACCGGGGCAACAACGATATGTCCGCCATCAAGAATGCCCTGCGGGTGCTGAAGGACGGCTGCAAGCTGATGATGTTCCCCGAGGGGACCCGCGTGGGCGAGGGCGAGGAGGGCAGCGCCAAGACCGGCGCGGCCATGCTGGCCCTGAAAACCGGCGCGCCCATCGTGCCGGTGTACTCCACCCGGCCCAAGAAGATGTTCCACCGCTCCACGGTGGTCTTTGGGGAGCCTTACGTGGTCAAGCCCGCCGGGCGGCGGGCCACCAAGGAGGAGCAGGAGGCCGTGGCCGACGACCTGCTCAGCCGCATTTACGCCCTGGAGGCGGAAACCAAATGACCGTCACCTTAGCCAAAACCGCCGGGTTCTGCTACGGCGTCCGCCGGGCGGTGGAGCTGGCGGAGCAGACCGCCGCCGCGGGCGGCCCCTGCGCCATGCTGGGCCACCTGGTCCACAACGACCATGTGGTGGAGCACTTCGCCCAGGAGGGCATGACCTGCGTCACCGACCCCGATGACGTCCCAGAGTGGGCGGCGGTGGTGGTCCGCTCCCACGGGGAGAGCCGCGCCGTCTTTGAGGCGCTGGAGCGCCGGGGCCTGCGGGTGGTGGACGCCACCTGCCCCAGCGTGGCGCGCATCCACAAGCTGGTGGCCCAGGCGGAGGAGCGGGGACGGGTCCCCGTCATCGTGGGCAAGCGGGGCCACCCGGAGGTCACAGCCACCGCAGGGTGGTGCAAAAACGCCGTGGTGGTGGAATCCGGGGAGGAACTGGAGCGCTGGATCCGCTCCCATCCGGAGGGTGACAGCCTGCCGCTGACACTTGTCTCTCAGACAACGTCAACCCGGGAAGTTTGGAAAAAAGCTGTGGAAATTGCAAAAAAACTCTGTACAAACGCGGAAACATTTGATACAATATGTAATGCTACGTATCAGCGCCAGTCAGAAGCAGAGTTTTTGGCCCGACAGTGTCAGGTCATGGTGGTCATCGGCGACCATAAGAGCGCCAACACCCGCCACCTGGCCGAGCTTTGTCAGCAGCATTGCAGTCATGTTTATTGGATCGAACAGGCGTCAGAGCTGCCATTGGATGCGATTAAGTGCGCAGCGTCTGTTGGAATCACTGCGGGCGCGTCCACGCCCGGGTGGATAATAAAGGAGGTTTTTTACACTATGAGCGAGGAAAAAATGGAGATCGAGGAATCTTTCGCCGAAATGCTGGAGAAATCGATCAAAACTTTAAATACAGGGGACAAGGTCACAGGCACCGTTGTGAACATCACTCCGACCGAGATCCAGGTCGAGTTGGGCACAAAGCACACCGGTTACATTCCGCTGAGCGAGCTGTCTGACGACCCCTCTGTGAAGGTGGAGGATCTGGTTCACGTCGGCGACGAGATCGAGACTCAGGTCACCCGCATCAACGACCAGGACGGCATCGTCACCCTGTCCAAGAAGCGTCTGGACGCTGCTAAGAACTGGGAGATGATCGAGGAGGCCCGTGAGAACGGCACCGTCGTCGAGGGCTATATCCGCGAGGAGAACAAGGGCGGCGTGGTCGCCAACGTCAACGGTATCCGCGTTTTCGTTCCCGCCTCCCAGACCGGCCTGCGCCGCAACGAGCCGATGGACGTCCTGGTGGGCACCACCGCCCGGATGCAGATCACCGATGTCAACCGCTCCCGCCGCCGCGTGGTGGGTTCCATCCGCGCCGTGGCCGCTGCAGAGCGCGCCGCCAAGGCCCAGGCCATCTGGGACAACATCGAGGTGGATAAGCACTACCAGGGCACCGTCAAGAGCCTGACCTCTTACGGCGCGTTCGTGGACATCGGCGGCGTGGACGGCATGGTCCACATCTCCGAGCTGTCCTGGAGCCGCATCAAGCACCCCTCCGAGGCCGTCTCTGTGGGCGACGTGGTGGACGTCTACGTCATCAAGTACGACCCCGAGAAGAAGAAGATCTCTCTGGGCATGAAGGACCGCAGCGTCTCCCCCTGGGAGAACTTCATCAGCCAGTATTCCATCGGCGACAACGCCGAGGTCAAGATCGTCAAGCTGATGAGCTTCGGCGCCTTCGCTGAGATCGTCCCCGGCGTGGACGGCCTGATCCACATCTCCCAGATCGCCGACCACCGGGTGGAGAAGCCCGAGGACGAGCTGGCTGAGGGCCAGATCGTCGAGGTCAAGATCACCGACATCAACATGGAGGCCAAGAAGGTCTCCCTGTCCCGCCGCGCCGTTCTGCGTGAGGAGTACGACGAGGACTAATTCCGTCTTTTCCGGGCCGAAATGCCCGTAAAACTGCGGTTTTCCGGCAAAAGTTCCCCCTTTTCGGAGGGGGAACTTTTCTTTTTTGTACGTTTTGCCGTTGTTTTCCACCGAAAAGAGTGCTATAATTATACTATAATAAGGCGAAAGTCTAAACTTTTTGGAGGTGGGTCTTATGTTTCAAATCGGCGACCAGATCGTGCACCCCATGCACGGCGCAGGCGTGGTAGATGACATTGTAGAGCGGACGGTCGACGGCACGGTGCGGCAATATTACAGCCTCAAGCTGCCTGTCGGCAACATGAAGGTGATGATTCCCGTGGACACCAGCGAGCAGATCGGCGTGCGGCCCATCGCCACGGCGGAGCGGGCAGAGGAGGTCCTCACCGCCATCCCCTTCCTGTCGGTGGATATGGACGGCAACTGGAACCGCCGCTACCGGGAGAACATGGAGAAAATCAAGAGCGGCAACATGATGCAGGTGGCCTCCGTCATCAAGGGGCTGCTGCTGCGGGACCAGGTGAAGGCCCTCTCCACCGGGGAGCGGAAGATGCTCCACTCCGCCAAGCAGATTCTGATTTCCGAGGTGGTCCTCTGCCAGCACGTCAGCTTCGAGTCGGTGGAGGAGCGCATTTTCCGGGCGGTGTCGTAATAGGTTAATCTGCGGTAAA
>JAJPXY010000069.1 GCA_021205205.1 Clostridiales bacterium | reverse complement strand
GGCGGGGAAAGGGGCAAAGCGAGGGGCATAGCGGTTCCTCCTTTGTGTAGTCAGGCTTCGTCGGTCAGGGAGCGCTCCGCCGCAGCGGGCAGGCGGACAGGGAGAGCTTTTCCGCCAGGCGGCACAGGCCGTGGTCCCGGAGGTAGTCCTGTAGAATGGGCAGGGACTGGGTGGACTCCGGGCCGACGATAATTTCAGCGATCAGGTCCTCCAACGCCAGCCCGGCCCGCTGGCACATCCGGTCCAGCCGCAGAGGGTAATATTTCTTGATGCGGTCCGGGGAGATGTGGTAGCCCGGCTGGACGTTGAAATACTCCTGCTCGAAGGGGGAGACCACCAGCCGCACCTCGTTTTCGCAGGCGAAGGAGGGGTGCTTGAAGGCGGCGGAACAGACCCACGCCTCGTGGAGGGCGCGGCGCACCTGGGGCTGGTTCTCCTCCAGCGGGGAGACTGTCCGGGCCAGCCGGTAAAAGACCTCGACCAGCGGATGCTCTGTCATATCATCCTGGTAAAAGACAGTCTGGAGGGACAGCGCCCCTACCGTCAGCTGCTGGAGCTTCTCGCCATAAAAGGCGATGCAGCCCCCCTTGCCCCGGTTGCCGTAGCGCTCCCACTGGGCGGCGTCGTCCCGGTAGCGGGAGAAGCAGGCGGCGTAAGCGGAATAGGCGAACTCCTTTTTCAGCTCCTGGTCAAAGAGCTGCCGCATGGCCTGGGCCTGAGCGCCGCGGTCCTCGTTTTCCAGCCGGGCGCACACGGCCTTTGCCAGCCCCCGCATGAACAGCCGCATTTCTGAGGCGTCGTTCATGTTCAGGATGTTGTTGACCCGCAGCTCCGCGTTGCGGAGGATGCCGTCCAGGGCCTGGAAGTCCGTGTAGTGGTAGAGAGGGATGTTTTTCTCCGGCTGTAGCATGGTCATGCCTCCTGAGGCTCCGTGTTCCCGGCGGAAGCGCTGGCTTGGAGCAGATCCGTGATCAGGCGGCTCAGTTCCTGGGGCGGGAGCGGCTTTTCCGCATGGATCCAGGTGTTGAGCAGGGCGGTCATCCCGTAGACGGTGTAGTCCAGGGCGTAGGGGAGGAAGGTGGCCGTTTGGGGGTCCATGACCCGCTGCTCCAGGTAGGGCATGGTCAGTTCCTTCAGCCGCTCGATCAGGTAGAGCTGCTCCCCGGATTCGAACAACAGACGGGTCCTGGTGGGATGCTCCGTCAGGGCGTTGACCAGCGACTCGATGAGCAGCCCCATGTCGGGTGGCTGCTCCATCTCGTGGGCGGTTTTCAGGAGGGAGAAGATCCGGTCAATGTACTCTTGGTCCAGCTCGTCCCGGACCTCCTGAATGTTGGAGTAGTGGTTGTAGAAGGTTTTGCGGTTGACGTCTGCGGTGGCGGCCAGCTCGCTGACCGTGATTTTGTTCAGCGGTTTTTCCTTCATCAGGGTCAAAAGAGCGTTTTGGATGGCCTGACGTGTTTTTTTCTGGCGTCGGTCCAGCGGCTTTTGGGGTTGAAACGCATCCATTTGTGCAGCACCTGCTCCTTGCATGAAAATTGAAGTCAGAAGATAATCACCATCTGTATCATATGCCTCACTTGCCCGGCAAACATGAACAAAATGTGAATTTTCGGGAAAAGCCGACGGCAGGCTCTCAGGGCAAAAGAAAAACAGAAGGAACCCCGCCTCCTGTTATTTGAAAGAAAAAAAGGATTGACAATTCCGCCGGAACATGGTACGATGAAGTGCTTTACAAGTTAAACGCGGCACCTTTCCTTTTACCTTACAATCGGTAGGATACCACGTTTCCGGAAAAAGAGCAAGAGGGCAAGCAATATCTCTTTCAACGCCGCCGGGCGTGTCGCATAGGCGCACAAGCCGGTGATTTGTGGAATTTGACCAATTTCATCTGCCGCCCCACCAGGGGAACGGACGGCAAACTACGGAAAGCGGAGTGTGATTCATCTATGATCAAAGAAGTCTACTTCGGCAACACCCTGAGAAGGAGCTTCGAGCGGAAGAAAACCATCATCGATATGCCAGGCCTGTTGGACATCCAGAAGAAGAGCTACAAATGGTTCCTGGATACCGGCCTGCGGGAGGCCTTTCAGGACGTCGGCTGCATCACCGACTACCAGGGCAATCTGGAGCTGTCCTTTGTGGACTACACCATGAACGAGCCGCCCAAGTACAGCGTGGAGGAGTGCAAGGCCAGGGATGCAACCTATGCCGCCCCCATCAAGGTCCACGTCCGCCTGCGCAACCGGGAGACCGACGAGATCAAGGAGCAGGAAATTTTTATGGGCGATTTCCCGCTGATGACCGAGGGCGCCACCTTCGTCATCAACGGCGCGGAGCGCGTTATCGTCTCCCAGATCACCCGCTCCCCCGGTATGTACTACGGCCGGGAGATGGACAAGGCGGGCAACGTCATCTACTCCACCACCGTCATCCCCTACCGGGGCGCGTGGCTGGAGTACGAGACCGACGTCAGCGACACCTTCTATGTCCGTATCGACAAAAACCGCAAGATCCCCGTCACCTGTCTGCTCCGGGCCATCGGCCTGAAAACCGACGCCGAAATTCTGGAGGTATTTGGCGAGGACGAGCGCATCGTCTCCACCCTGGAGAAGGACACCTGCAAGACTTATGAGGACGCCATGCTGGAGATCTACCGCAAGCTCCGCCCCGGCGAGCCGCCCACGGTGGATTCCTGCGAGGGCCTGATCCAGTCCATGTTCTTCGACCCCCGGCGCTACGACCTGTCCGACGTGGGCCGCTACAAGTTCAACAAGAAGATGGACATCGCCCGCCGCATCACCGACCGGGAGGTCGCCCAGCCGGTGGTGGACCCATGGACCGGCGAGATCATCGCCATGCCCGGCGAGGTGCTGACCCGGGAGCGCGCCCGGCAGATGGCTGACCGGGGCGTCAACGAAGTCGTGGTGGTGGTCGGCGACCGGGCCGAGGACCGCAAAAACGTCAAGGTTTTTGCCAACTCCATGGTCGACATCAGCAGCTATGTGGACTTTGACCCGGAGGAGATCGGCATCAGTGTCCCCGTCCGGTTCAGCGTCTTTAAGGAGCTGTACGAGACCTATTCCGGCGCGGAGCTGAAGCAGCAGCTCAAAGACCACATCGACGAGTTGATCCCCAAGCACATCATCGTGGACGATATGCTGGCCTCCGTCAACTACCTGAACTGCCTGGCCCATGGCATCGGCACCAAGGACGACATCGACCACCTGGGCAACCGCCGCCTGCGCTGCGTGGGCGAGCTGCTCCAGAACCAGTTCCGCATCGGCTTCAGCCGCATGGAGCGGGTCATCCGGGAGCGCATGACCATCCAGGACCTGGACATCGTCACCCCCCAGTCCCTCATCAACATCCGCCCCGTCACCGCCGCCATCAAGGAGTTCTTCGGTTCCTCCCCTCTGAGCCAGTTCATGGACCAGACCAACCCCCTGGCCGAGTTGACCCACAAGCGCCGTATCTCCGCCCTCGGCCCTGGCGGCCTGTCCCGTGAGCGGGCCGGTTTCGACGTGCGTGACGTACACTACAGCCACTATGGCCGTCTGTGTCCCATTGAGACCCCCGAAGGTCCCAACATCGGCCTGATCTCCTACCTGGCCTCCTATGCCCGGGTGAACAAATACGGCTTCATCGAGGCCCCCTACCGCCGCATCGACAAAGACACCGGCTTCATCACCGACGATGTCACCTATATGACCGCCGACATCGAGGACGAGTTTATCGTATGTCCCGCCACGGAGCCGGTGGACGAGAACGGCTGTCTGGCCAACAAGCGTATCACTTGCCGTCACCAAAACGAAATCGTCGATGTGGACCGGGAGCGGGTGGACTATATGGACGTGTCCCCCCAGATGATGGTCTCCGTGGCCACCGCCATGATCCCCTTCCTGGAGAACGACGACGCCAACCGCGCCCTGATGGGCGCCAACATGCAGCGGCAGGCCGTGCCGCTGCTGGTGACCGAGGCCCCCATCGTGGCCACCGGTCAGGAGTACAAAAACTGCCAGGACGCGGAGGTCTGTGTGCTGGCCGAGGACGACGGCGTCATCGAGCGGGTGGACGCCACCGCCATCACCGTCCGCTATGACCGGGGCGATGTGAAAACCTACAAGCTGACCAAGTTCCTCCGCTCCAACCACACCACCTGCATCAACCAGCGCCCCATCGTGGACGTGGGCCAGCGGGTGAAAAAGCGCGAGACCCTGGCCGACGGCCCCTCCACCTGCAACGGTGAGATCGCCCTGGGCCGCAACATCCTCATGGGCTTCATGACCTGGGAGGGTTACAACTACGAGGACGCCGTCCTGCTCAGCGAGCGGATGGTGAAGGAGGACGTGTTCACCTCCATCCACATCGAGGAACACGATCTGGAGGCCCGGGACACCAAGCTGGGTCCCGAGGAGATTACCCGGGACATCCCCAACGTGGGCGAGGACGCGCTGAAAGACCTGGACGAGCGGGGCATCATCCGCGTGGGCGCGGAGGTCCGCGCCGGCGACATCCTGGTGGGTAAGGTCACCCCCAAGGGCGAGACCGACCTGACCGCGGAGGAGCGGCTGCTGCGGGCCATCTTCGGCGAGAAGGCCCGTGAGGTCCGGGACACCTCCCTGAAAGTCCCACACGGCGAGTACGGCACCGTCATCGACGTGAAGGTGTTCACCCGGGAGAACGGCGACGAGCTTGGCCCCGGCGTCAACGAGACCGTCCGCGTCTATATTGCCCAGAAGCGGAAAATTTCCGTGGGCGACAAGATGGCCGGCCGCCACGGCAACAAGGGCGTGGTCTCCCGCATCCTGCCTGTGGAGGATATGCCCTTCCTGCCCGATGGCACCCCGCTGGACATCGTGCTGAACCCCCTGGGCGTCCCCTCCCGTATGAACATTGGTCAGGTGCTGGAGGTCCATCTGGGCTATGCCGCCAAGGCCCTGGGCTGGAAGGTGGCCACCCCCATCTTCAACGGCGCCAACGAGAAGGACATCCAGGAGTTGCTGAAACAGGCCGGGCTCAACGAGAACGGCAAGAGCTGGCTTTACGACGGACGCACCGGCCAGCGGTTCGATAACCCCGTCACTGTGGGGTATGTGTACTTCCTCAAGCTCCACCACCTGGTGGACGACAAGATTCACGCTCGTTCCACCGGCCCCTACGGCATGGTCACCCAGCAGCCGCTGGGCGGCAAGGCCCAGTTCGGCGGCCAGCGCTTCGGCGAGATGGAGGTCTGGGCGCTGGAAGCCTACGGCGCGGCCTACTGCCTCCAGGAAATGCTGACCGTCAAGTCCGACGATGTGACGGGCCGTGTCCGCACCTACGAGGCCATCGTCAAGGGTCACAACGTGCCCAAGCCCGGCGTGCCGGAGTCCTTCAAGGTCATGATGAAGGAGCTGCAGGCCCTCTGCCTGGACGTCCAGATTTTGGACAAAGACGGCAACCCCGTCGAGCTGAAGGACGACGACGATGACGATGTCATCCAGCCCGGCCGCCGCTTCGACGACGACGATTTTGCCCCCTACCCCAATTCCAACGCCGGCGGCGGCGAAAGCGAATACGCCAGCCACGGCTTCACCACCGGCAAGATGGAGGCCGACGGCAGTGTCACCGCCGATGTGGAGTTTGAAGAGGGCGACTTTATCACTGACGACGCTGACGACCTCAGCGACGGCATGGATGACGATGAAGAATAAAGACGAGGAGGTAAATTGAGATATGAGTTGTCCTGATTTTGACGCCGTAAAAATTTCTATTGCCTCTCCGGAGCAGATCCGGGCCTGGTCCTATGGCGAAGTGAAAAAGCCGGAGACCATCAACTACCGCACCCTCAAGCCGGAACGGGACGGCCTGTTCTGTGAGCGCATCTTTGGCCCCACCAAGGACTGGGAGTGCCACTGCGGCAAGTATAAGAAGATCCGCTACAAGGGCAAGATCTGCGACCGCTGCGGCGTGGAAGTCACCCGCTCCAAGGTGCGCCGGGAGCGCATGGGCCACATCGAGCTGGCTGCCCCCGTTTCCCATATCTGGTATTTCAAGGGCATCCCCTCCCGGATGGGTCTGATTCTGGATATTTCCCCCCGCGTGCTGGAAAAAGTGCTGTACTTCGTGGCCTATATCGTCACCGACCCCGGCAACACCCCGCTGACCAAGAACCAGATCCTCTCCGAGAAGGAATACCGGGATATGCGGGAGAAGTACGAGGACGATTTTGACGCCGGGATGGGCGCCGAGGCCGTCAAGAAGCTGCTGGAGGACATCGACCTGCAAGAGCTGTACGACAGCCTGATGGCCGACCTGAAAAACGCCTCCGGCCAGAAAAAGGCCCGCATTGTCAAGCGGCTGGAGGTCGTGGGCGCATTCCTGCACTCCGGAAACCGGCCCGAGTGGATGATCATTGAGGCGCTGCCCGTCATCCCCCCCGACATCCGCCCCATGATCCAGCTGGACGGCGGCCGCTTTGCCACCTCCGACCTGAACGACCTGTACCGCCGGGTCATCAACCGCAACAACCGTCTGAAACGCTTGCAGGACCTCCACGCCCCGGAGATCATCGTCCGCAACGAGAAGCGGATGCTCCAAGAGGCGGTGGACGCCCTGATCGACAACGGCCGCCGGGGCCGGGCCGTCACCGGTGCAAACAACCGGGCGCTGAAATCCCTGTCCGACTCCCTGAAGGGCAAGCAGGGCCGCTTCCGTCAGAACCTGCTGGGCAAGCGCGTGGACTATTCCGGCCGAAGCGTTATCGTGGTCGGCCCTGAGCTGAAAATCTACCAGATGGGCCTGCCCAAGGAGATGGCTGTGGAGCTGTTCCGCCCCTTCATCATGAAGAAGCTGGTGCAGGACGGCGTGGCCAACAACATCAAGTCCGCCAAGAAGATGGTGGACAAGGGCCGCCCCGAGGTGTGGGACGCTCTGGAGTATGTCATCAAGGACCACCCCGTCATGATGAACCGCGCGCCTACGCTGCACCGCCTGTCCATCCAGGCTTTTGAGCCGGTGCTGGTGGAGGGCCGCGCCATGAAGCTGCACCCCCTGGTCTGCACCCCCTTCAACGCCGACTTCGACGGCGACCAGATGGCCGTCCACGTCCCCCTGTCCGCCGAGGCCCAGGCCGAGGCTCGCATCCTGATGCTGTCGGCCAATAACCTGCTCCGGCCCCAGGACGGCGGCCCCGTCACCACTCCCTCTCAGGACATGGTGTTGGGTTCCTACTACCTGACCTACGAGAAGGACCCCTTGGTGCAGGAGGACAAGTGTTACGAGACCTGCGCCGACGCCGTGGCCGCCATGGAGGCCGGCACCATCGCCGGGGACGAGAAGATTTGGGTGCGGGACACCGACGAGAGCCGGTATCAGCCCTGGATCGCCACCAACGCCTTCCTGTGCCAGGACGCCCTGAACCAGGGCGCGGCTCTGCCTCGGGAGATCTACAAGTGCTACGCCTCCGACACCGAGGCCCGGCTGGCCTATGAGGAAGGGCTGCTCCGCCGCCCCAAGATGCTCCACACCACCATCGACCAGACCAACCCCATCAACTGGGACGACCTGGACATCCACGAACCCATTTTGGTCCGCCGCACCGGCGTGCTGAACGGCGAGACCATCACCCGGATGGTGCGCACCACCGTGGGCCGCCTGATCTTCAACGACCAGATTCCCCAGGACCTGGGATTTGTGGACCGCACCGACCCGGAGCACTTCCTGGACCCCGAGATCAACAGCATCTGCGGCAAGAAGCTGTTGGGCAAGATCATCTCCGCCTGCATCAAGCAGCACGGCTTCGCCGATTCCGCTGTCATGCTGGACGGCATCAAGGCCCAGGGCTACCACTACTCCACCATTGGCTCCCTGACCGTCTCCATCTACGATATGACCATCCCCCAAGCCAAATATGCCCTGGTGGCCGCTTCCGAGAAGCAGGTGGTCAAAATCGAGCGGCAGTTCCGCCGCGGCCTGCTGACCGACGACGAGCGCTACCGCCTGGTGGTCCGGGAGTGGGAAAAGACCACCAAGGACGTCTCCGATGCCCTGACCGAGGCCATGGACCAGTACAACCCCATCTTCATGATGGCGGACTCCGGCGCCCGTGGTTCCCAGGCCCAGATCCGTCAGCTGGCCGGTATGCGCGGCCTGCTGGCCAACACCGCCGGTAAGACCATCGAGATCCCCGTCAAGGCCAACTACCGTGAGGGCCTCTCCGTGCTGGAATACTTCACCTCCAGCCGAGGCGCACGAAAGGGTATGTCCGACACCGCCCTGCGGACCGCCGACTCCGGCTACCTGACCCGCCGTCTGGTGGACGTCTCCCAGGAGGTCATCGTCCGGGAGGAGGACTGCGGCACCGACGACGGCATCATGGTCTACGAGATTGAGGAAAACGGTCAGGTCATCGAGACCTTTGCCGAGCGCATCAATGGCCGCTACCTTTGCGAACCGCTGTGTGACCCGGAGACCGGCGAGGTGCTGCACAACCCCAAGACCGGCCGCACCTTCGACACCGAGACCATCATCTTCTCCGAGGACGCCGAGTTCCTGGAGGCCCACGGCATCAAGCAGGCCAAGGTCCGCTCCGTGCTGACCTGCCACGCCCGCCGGGGCGTCTGCTCCAAGTGCTACGGCCTGAACCTGGCCCTCCAGGAGCGGGTGGGCATCGGCGAGGCCGTTGGCATCATCGCCGCCCAGTCCATCGGTGAGCCGGGCACTCAGCTGACCATGCGGACCTTCCACACCGGCGGCGTCGCCGGCGGCGACATCACCCAGGGTCTTCCCCGAGTGGAGGAGCTGTTCGAGGCCCGCCGTCCCAAGAAGATGGCCCAGCTGGCGGAGATTTCCGGCAAATGCACCATCGGCGAGCAGCACAAGGGCACGCTGGTCAGCGTGACGCTCACCGCCGACGACGGCGACACCCGCACCTATATGTTGCCCCAGGCCCAACTGCTGGTGAAGAACGGCGACTTTGTGGAGAAGGGCACCCAGCTTATCCCCGGCGCGCTCTATCCCCAGGACGTGCTGCGCATCCAGGGTATCCACGCCCTCCACGAATACCTGGTCAAGGAGGTTCTGAAACCCTACCGCAGCCAGGGCGTGGACATCAACGACAAGCACATCGAGGTCATCTGCCGCCAGATGATGCGCCGGGTCCAGGTGGACGACGTGGGCGACTCCGACCTGCTCTCCTGTTCCAACATCAGCCTGGCCAACTTTGAGGACGCCAGAGATGCGGTGCAGGCACGTATCGACGCGGGCGAGGTCCACGAGGACGGTACCCCGCTGGTGCTGCCCACCTGCACCCGCCTGTTGCTGGGCATCACCAAGGCGGCGCTGGCCACGGACTCCTTCCTGTCCGCCGCCTCCTTCCAGGAGACCACCAAGGTGCTGACTGAGGCCGCCATCTGCGGCAAGGTGGACCCCCTGACCGACCTGAAGGAAAACGTCATCATCGGCAAGCTGATCCCCGCCGGCACCGGCATGGACCAGTTCCGCTGCGACGACCTGATCTCCGACGACGGCAACGTTATCTCCGAGGAGGAACCCGTCGACGCACCGGAGGAGGACCTCTTTGTGGAGGAGGACTCCGCGCCGGTGGAGGCTGTCCCCGTGGGCAGCGACGTGACGGTGTAACGTAAAATTAAATGAAGCAAAAAAGAACCGTCGGATTTATGTCCGGCGGTTTTTTTGAAGAAATAAAATGCAAAAGCATACAGTCCCCCCTTGACACCCCCCCCCGATTTTTTGCTAGAATAAAAAAGGTTCAGCACTACCGTCATATTTTACTATTCGTGTAGGCGACATACTCTGAGCCAGAATAAAAATGGCGTATGTAAACAATTCTTTTCACTCAATGTGTCTCCGTCATCTCTATGCAGCATGGGAGCATCCATGTGAGAAGCGTTGTTACGGCCAGCGAGAAAGAGAGATGTCTTATGTACTGTGCAAAATGCGGCAAAGAAATTGATGCTGAAGCTGTCGTGAGCACCCATTGCGGAGTCGCTACGGCTAATATGCAGGCCCAGCACCCTCAGGTTATAGTCAAGAACACGAACACCAACGCCAACTCCTTCACCAATGTCAACACCGGTTTTGGGCCTGCCCTCAAAAGTAAAACGGTAACGTTACTCTTGGCTATTTTCTTGGGACTCCTCGGCATTCATCGGTTCTACGTTGGGAAAGTCGGAACAGGACTTATCTGGCTCTTTACAGGAGGCTTGTTTGGTATCGGCTGGATTGTTGATATTATCTGCATCATTATCGGTGTATTCAAGGATAAATACGGGCGGCCTTTGGCATGACCCCTTTTACACCTGGAAATTAAAGTGATCCCCTACCCACAGCCGGATGGGGTGGGACAAAAGAACCGCCGGGCTTGCGCCCGGCGGCCTTTTTTTGAGAAAAGAGAGAAAAGAAAGGAGAAAAATGAAAAAGCGTTGTTGCGGTTCGCGTTGCCCTGTTCGCTCCCTGCCAGTATATAATACCAAAACGGGGGAGGGAATTGGCGGACAAATTGCGAAGAAAATGAGAAGAAACTTTGAATAGGCGGGGCGGTTTATCTCCGCTTCCCGAGGCCAAAGAAGGCCGCCAGCCGCGCCAGAGCGGAGGGCCGTTCCTCATCGGCGGGAGCCGAACGATAGGACGGCTCATAGGAAGCAGACTTCTGCGCCGGTTCCGGCTGCGCCGCGGGGGCAGTCGTATCCGGGGCGGCCTTCGGCGGCTCCATGGGTGCGGGTTCCTCGTTCGAGGCGGCAGGCGCAGGCTCCTCCACGACAGGCGGCTGCTCCGCCGGGGCCATCACCGGCACGGCGGCGGCGCGGGGCGCGGTGGGTATCCCGCGTGGGGGCAGCACCTTCTCCGCCGCCTGATACGCCTGGGCGAAGAAATACTCCTGGGCGTTCAGCAATTCGCCGGAGACGACCGGCCGCTGATAGGTGCCGTCGGACTGCTGGGCACGAGCCTTGACGTTGTCGCTCATCATGGTCTGGAACATCGACCGGATGCGGTCTTTCAGGGCGGGGTCGTAGATGGGGGCGGCAACCTCTACCCGGCGGGTGGTGTTGCGGGTCATGAAGTCCGCCGAGGAGATGTAGACCCGGCCCTCATCTCCCTGGCCAAAGAGGTAGATTCTGGCGTGTTCCAGATACCGCCCCACGATGCTGACCACCCGGATGTTGTCGGTGTAGTGGGGGATGCCGGACACCATGCAGCAGATGCCGCGGATGACCATCTCCACCTTCACTCCGGCCTGGGACGCCTCGATGAGTTTGTCGATGAGGACCTTGTCGGTGAGGGAGTTGCACTTGACGCCGATATAGGCCGCCTGGCCCGACTGTGCCTTGGCAATTTCGCCGTCGATCAGGTCGCAGAGCTTGTTTTGCAGGCAGTGGGGGGCCACCATCAGGTGGTCCATGTTCTCCACCACCTGGCCCATGCACAGGCAGTTGAACACCTTGGCCGCCTCCCGGCCCAGGTCCTGGTTGGCCGTCATCAGGGACAGGTCGGTGTACTGCTTGGAGGTCTTTTCGTTGTAGTTGCCGGTGCCGAACTGGGTGATATAGCTGACCTGGTCGCCCTCCTTCCGGGTGATGAGGCACAGCTTGGAGTGAATTTTAATGCCGTCCAGACCGTAGATAATGCGGCACCCGGCGTCCTCCAGCACCCGGGACCACTCGATGTTCCGCTCCTCGTCGAACCTGGCCCGCAGTTCCACCAGAACGACCACTTCCTTGCCGTTTTCCGCCGCCTGACACAGGGCGTCCACCACCCGGCTGTTCCGGGCCACCCGATAGAGGGTCATCTTGATGGAGGCCACCGCCGGGTCGTGGCAGGCTTCCAGCAGCATCCGCAGGAAGGGCTGCATACTCTCATAGGGGTAGGACAGCAGCACATCGTGTTCCTTGATCTGCTCCACCATGGTGCGGTTCCGGTCCACAGACGGGGATGGCTGGGGGGTCCGCCGGGAGTAGAACAGCTCTTTTTTGTCCCGCAGGTCGTCCTGGAGCTGGAACAGGAAGGTCAAGTCCAGCGGCGCGGCGGAGGGGAACGCCTGCTTCCGGGGCATATCCAGATATTTACAAACAGTGTCGATAACCTGCTCGTCGATGAGGCCGTGATACTCCATTTTGATGGGGCACAGGCGGCGGCGGGTGCGGATCATCTTTTCCATTTTCCGGCGGTAGTCCTCGTGGCGGTCGTCCATGTCGTTGATGGCGTCGTCGATGCTGATGTCCGCGCTGCGGAGGATGCGGATCAGCGCCTTGCTGACGATGCGGTACCGCTCAAAGATGCGGGAGGCGAAGTGCAGGATCAGGTCCTCCATCAGGATATAGCGGTATCCCTCGCCGGGGATGGACACCAGCCGCCGGAGGACCCGGTTGCTGCACGGGATGATACCCAGACGCTCGTTGCTGTTTTTGGTCCGCAGGGAGACCACGGCGTAGATGTCCTTGCCGTTCAGGAAGGGGAAGGGCTGCTTGGAGCCGATGATTTGAGGGGAGAGCAGAGGCTGCACCTCCTCCATGAAATAGGTCTCCAGGTATTGCCGCTCCTGTTCGTTCAGCTGGGAAAAGTTCAAAATTTCCGCGCCATGGGGCCGCAGCTGCTCCATCAGCTCGCTGTAGACCCAGTCCTTCCGCTCCAGGTCGGTGCGCACCTTGTCCAAAACGGCGTCCAGCTGCTCCTGAGCGGTCATGCCGGTTTTGTTCTCCCGGATGTTCATGGGCAGCTGGTCGTGGAGGGTGCCCACCCGAACCATGAAAAATTCGTCCAGGTTGCTCTGGAAGATGGCGGCGAAAGACAGCCGTTCACACAGGGGGTTGTCGGTCGTTGCCGCCTCCTCCAGCACCCGTTCGTTGAATTGCAGCCAGGACAGTTCCCGGTTGGCGTAGCAGGCCAGCGGGAACCGGTCCCGGCTTCCGGTGTCGTCCTCGTCCAGCAGGACAGTTGTTCTCGTTTCTTTGTTTTCCATAATGATCCTCCCTATTGGGCAGACGTTGGACCGGCAGATCCCCGCCCGCCCGGTCACGGGGGGCCTGGAGATCCCGGCGGCCACATTATAACACCCCATTCGGGAAAAGAAAACCGATTTTCGTCACTTTTCGGAAATTTTGCAGAAGGAATACAGTCTTGAGCTGTTTTCCATTGGTCTGTAACAGTCTGTAGACGGCCCTTGGCCGCCATTAGTTCAGAGTATACCTCCCCGGGCGGCTCCTGCACATACGGCAGACGAATCGGAGAACCGTGAGACGTTCTGCTCGATCCATCAGGAATTGTCAAGCCAGCAGTCAGCTGTGAGCCGGAATCAACGCTACTCCACATAAAGCGGATGTCGATTTGGAAAACCTGAATCGTTCTGGGCGGGGTTCTAATGAGGATGCTGATGAAGAATTGAGGAAAAGTCAGAGGCGTACAAGGCGGGCTATGCCAACATCTGCGAAATCGGCAAGGAGCGCATCCGCTGCGCCGGTCAGAAAATCAAGGCGGAGAATCCTGTGACTTCTGCTGATTTGGACAACGGCTTTCGGGTGTTCAAGCTGGACGACACCAACGGGAAGATGTCTATTACACGCCGACAAGTACAGTCAGACCATGATTGGAAACCTCGATGTGTTCCAAATCTGCACACTAAAGCAGAGCGGCAGCGATGTCCGTAAGCGTCAGGAGGTGGGCCGTGGCCTGCGCCTCTGTGTCAACCAGGACGGGGAACGCATGGACACCAACGTGCTGGAGAATAACGTGCATAACATCAACATCCTGACCGTCATTGCCAGCGAGAGCCGAAGGGAATTTGGGCAACTGAAAGAGCCGAATCGCCGGACAACGGCTCCCGATATGCGAACAGAGGTCACTTATCGCGTTAGGGCTGGTCATAAACCCGCCCTCTCCCACATAGGCTCCAACAGCCGGGCTTTTTGCCCGGCGGTCTGGAGTGGTTGCCATGAAGCAGGATATGGAGGAGCGGGCCGCAGCGGTGGCCCGGTATATCATCGAGAATCGGGCCACTGTGCGCATGGCCGCGAAGGAGTTTGGGATTTCCAAGTCTACCGTACACAAGGACATCCGTGACCGTCTGCCCACCTTCAACCGCCCTCTCTACGAGCAGGCGCGGGTCGTCCTGGACGAGAACAAGGCGGAGCGGCACATTCGTGGCGGCATCGCCACCCGGCGGAAATATAAAGGCGTTTGAACAGGCGGCGCGGCGACGAAATTTCTTGTCATAAGTCGTTTACAGAAAAAAGTTTTGTGCTATACTCTATTCAGAAAAGGTGTTTGGGGAAAAACGCACACAAAAGGAGATAAAACAATCATGAAAATTGGATTTGGCAGCGACCATGCTGCAATCGAGCTGAAAAACTGTCTGCTGGAGCACATGAAAGAACGCGGCTTCGAGTGCGTGGATTTCGGCGCGTACAGCCCGGATGAAAAGGTGGACTATCCTGTACCCGGCCGGGCCGTGGCCGAGGCCATCCGCCGGGGCGAGATCGACAAGGGCGTGCTGGTCTGCGGCACCGGCGTGGGTATCTCTTTGGCTGCCAACAAGGTCCCCGGCATCCGGGCTGGTGTGTGCAGCGAACCGTATACCGCCAAGATGATCGCCGAGCACAACAACTGCCAGATCGTGGCCATGGGCGCCCGTGTGGTGGGCAACGAGCTGGGCAAGATGATTTGCGACGTGTTCTTCGACAGCCAGTTCCAGGGAGGCCGCCACGCCCGCCGCGTGGGCCTCATCGAGCAGGTAGAGAAGGATTACGGCTACGCCGACGCAGAGGTCAAGTGAACATTTAACTGTATAAACATGCCCGGGTGAAGCGTGCAGCTTTCACCCGGGCATGTTTTCTTCCCGGTTGTCCCTTTGAATCAGCCTCATTGTGATAAGCTATTAGCCGTTAGTCGTTAGCTGTTAGTCAGGCACTACAAACCAACGGTGAACAGCTACAAATAAAAGCGAAAAACAAATCCAACCGTTTGTAAAGCAACGCAAACAGTAAGCGCAGCACGTAATGTCAAGAACTACAAAGCTAATAGCCACGGAAATCAATTTTGTAGCCAACGCTTGTGAAAGGTGCTAAAATAGCAGT
>JAJPXY010000149.1 GCA_021205205.1 Clostridiales bacterium | reverse complement strand
GTGTAGCCTCGAATTTTTGCTTTTCGAGTGTCTACTCTAAGGGGACTATATCATCTGCTTCTGGGGCATCTCCAACGAGATTTTGATCGGCGGCATCTCCCAGCAGCTGGTGGACAACCATGTGGAGCTGAACAAGATGGTCAAGGAGATGGACCCCACCCGTCTGACCACCATCGCCCACGTCTCCATGACCCCCGTGGAAAGCCCCGTGCACCACATCACCGACGTCATCAGCTACAACCACTACTTCGGCTGGTACGGCGGCAAGATGGAAGACAACGGGCCCTGGCTGGATGACTTCCACGCCAAGCATCCCGACCTGTGCTTGGGCATGAGCGAGTACGGCTGCGAGGGCGTCATCACCAACCACGGCCCCGAACCCGCCTGCAAGGACTACAGCGAGGAGTATCAGGCCGTGTACCACGAGCATCTGGCAAAGGTGTTCGACGAGCGGCCCTGGATGTGGTCCACCCACGTCTGGAACATGTTCGACTTCGGCTGCGCGGCCCGGAACGAGGGCGGCGTAGCGGGCCGGAACAACAAGGGCCTGGTCACCATGGACCGCAAGACCAAGAAGGATTCCTATTACATCTATCAGGCGTATTGGACCAAGACTCCCATGGTCCACATCACGGGCAAGCGTTACGCCCAGCGCGCCGGGGAAACCACCCTCGTCAAGGTCTACACCAACCAGCCCAGCGTCTCCCTGTACCTGAACGGTGAGCTGGTGGAGGCCAAGGCCGCTGTGGACCACATCGCTACGTTCACCGTGGCCATGAAGGACGGCTTCAACATCCTGGTGGCCGACGCGGGCGGCGTGAAGGATTCCACCACCCTGGAGAAGGTGGAGACCGAACCCGCCATCTACACCCTGCCCGAAGTCAACGAGCGCCGCGAGGGCGTCGCCAACTGGTTCAGCTCCATCGGTGACATGGATCTGGCAGCCCCCATGGAGTTCCCGGAGGGCATGTACAGCGTCAAGGATACCCTCCTGGAGATCTCCAAGAGCGATGAGGCTATGGAAATTGCCCGGAAAGCCATCAAGCTGGCCAGCAACTTCGATGTGGCCCCTGGCGTTGGCATGTGGGACATGATGAAGGTCATGACCCCTGAGGGAATGGTCGATATGGCTGGCGGCACCATGCCAGAAGGCTTCCTGGAGAGCCTGAACGCCCAGCTCATCAAGGTGAAGAAGGTGTGACCCTTCCCACCCGCTTTACTCCGTAGAAAACCGGTTCGCCGGTTTCTGCCCCGCCGCGGGGTTCCGCGGCGGGGAACCAGCATATTTGCCTGTCCAAAGGAAGGAGGAAACATCTCACCCGCTATTCCCAACGGGGCGCGGACAAGGCAGTTTTCATACCACCTCCGCCGGATTGCCACGGCGGAACATTGTCAAACTACTAGAAAAGGAGCTTGAGAGAAATGGCAACAAAAAACACCACTGCCGTAAAGCCCTTTGGCTGGGCTGATAAAATCGGCTACGCCATGGGCGACTTCGGCAACGACTTTACCTTTATCCTGGCTTCCAGCTTCATGCTGAAGTTCTACACCGACGTTATGGGCGTCTCCGCCGGTCTGGTCGGCCTGCTGATGATGATGGCCCGTTTCGTGGATGCTTTCACTGACACCGCTATGGGCCAGGTCGTGGACCGCAGCAAGCCTACCGAGAAGGGCCGTTTCATCCCCTGGATGCGGCGCTTCATGGGTCCCGTGGCCCTGGCCTCCTTCCTGCTGTACGCCTCTTGGTTCCAGAATATGCCGATGGCGTTCAAGATCTTCTGGATGTTCTTCACCTACCTGCTTTGGGGCAGCATCTGCTACACCGGCGTCAACATCCCCTACGGCTCCATGGCTTCCGCCATCACCGACGACCCCGACGAGCGTACCCAGCTGTCCAGCTGGCGGAACATCGGCGCGACCCTGGCTGGCACCGTCATCGGCGTGGTTCTGCCCCTGGTGGTCTACTACACCGACGCCAACGGCAACACCCAGCTCTCCGGCACCAAGATGACCATTGCGGCTCTGGTCTGCTCCATCTGCGCTGTCATCTGCTATTTTCTCTGCACCAGCCTCTGCACTGAGCGCGTCAAGATTCCCACCAAGACCGAAAAGTTCAGCCTGGGCGCTCTGCTCAAGCAGCTGGGTTCCAGCCGCGCCCTGATTTCCATCATCGCCGCCGCCATCGTCCTGCTGCTGGCTCAGCTGACCATGCAGGGCATGAACAACTATATCTACCCCAACTACTTCAACAATGCAACTGGCGCGTCTATCGCTTCTCTCGTCGGCAGTGTGATGATGTTGATTTTGGCTGCGTTTGTTATCCCGCCGCTCTCTAAAAGATTTGGTAAAAAGGAGATTGCCATTGCCGGCAACGTGGTCGCCGTTATCGCGTTTGCCGCTGCTTTCATTCTCCGCATTGAGAACATGTATGTTTACATTGTGTTCTATACACTGGGCTACTTCGGTATTGCTTTCTTCAATACCTGCGTGTGGGCTATGATCGTGGATGTTATCGACGAGGACAACATTCGCCGCGGCACCCGTTCCGATGGCACCATCTGCTCCCTGTATTCCTTCGCCCGTAAGATCGGTCAGGCGCTGTCCTCCGGTTTGACCGGCGCTCTGCTGACCATGATCGGCTACACCTCCGAGACCGCGTTCGACACCGGTGTTGTCAACGGCATTTACACCATTTCCACCCTGATTCCCGCCATCGGCTTCGCCTTGCTGATCATCATCCTGGCCTTCTGGTATCCGCTGGACAAGAAGACCGTCGATGCCAACGCTGCTAAGCTGGCTGAGATGCGTAAGCAGTAATCCGTAACCTTACAAACAACTCCTTTCTGTCCCCTCTAAGTCCGGTCAGGGCGTGCGCGCCCTGACCGGCGGACGGAATAAAAACGCTCGAACCCAGTTTGTGGCTGGGTTCGAGCGTTTTGTGGTTTGTGTGTCGGTTGTGATTTGCTTGCGTGTAGGGGCGGCCCTTGGCCGCCCGAAAACCTGCATCTTTCTTGGCGGGCGGCCACGGGCCGCCCCTACAGTGAAAATGAGACAGATATTTTACGTGATTAGAAACCTGCACAAGACGAAAAGCGCGTTTACCACCGAATCAGACACGCCGCGCTGGACAGTCCGCCGCCGAAAGCCACCATGGCAATGAGGTCGCCCCGCTGGAACTTCCCGGCCCGGTTCCACTCGTCCATCGCCAGGGGGATGCTGGCGGCGGAGGTGTTGCCGTACTTCTGGATGTTGACGCAGAAGTGGTCGGCGGGGATGTCCTTCATGCGGCGGGCCGCGCCGTCGATGATGCGCTTGTTGGCCTGGTGGGGGATGACCCAGTCTAGGTCTTTTTCCTCCAGCCCGGCTTTGGCCACCACCTCGGCCACCCGTTTGGGGAAGTTGCTGACGGCGAATTTATAGGTTTCCTGGCCGTTCATATGCACCAGGGGGAGCTGCTCGTCCCGCTCGTACCAGGGGGAGATGCCCTTCTTGGTGGGGATGGCGATGACGTCGTCGCCCCCGGCGGTGACGAAGGAGGAGCCGAGGTAGTTGTCGCCCGCCTCCAGCACCACGGCCCCCGCGCCGTCGCCAAAGAGGACGCAGGTGGAGCGCTCGTGCCAGTTGAGGATGCGGGACATGGACTCCGCGCCCACCACCAGCATTTTGCGGATGCCGCCCTTGCAGAAGAAGGCGGCGGCGGTGTCCATCAGGTAGATCCAGGCGGTGCAGGCGGCGTTCAGGTCCAGGCAGGGGCACTGCGCGCCCAGGTTCCGCTGGAGCAGACAGGCGATGGAGGGGCTGATGTATTCGCTGCTGACGGTGGCGCAGAGGATCATATCCAGCTCGTCAGCGGAAACCCAGGCGTTTTCCAGGGCGTTCTGGGCGGCCTTGGTGGCCAGCTCCGAGGTGGTCTCGTCGGTGACGACGTGGCGCTGCTTGATGCCGCTGCGGGTGGAGATCCACTCGTCGCTGGTGTCCAGAAAAACGGTCAGGTCGTCGTTGGTGACGACCTTGGGCGGCACATAGCTCCCCGTGCCGATGATTTTAAAACTCATATGCTTCACCTTCGTAAATGGATGATGTTGTACCAAAAGATGTTGTACCAAAAAAAGAGACTTAATCACAAAATCAATTTATTATACCAGAAAGAGAGGGAAGTGTCAATTTTGAATTTGCGAGGAAAACAATTTTGATAGGAACAATCGAAACGGCCTGTCCCAAAACGCCACGGTTCCCGGGAAAGGGGGGAACGCCGCCGACTGGTGATTGACACCGCAGGGTATTTTGTACTAAAATAAGGACAAGAAAATGACTGCGTTTGTCGATTTGGTGAAAACGCGCGAAAAACGAAGAAACGAGGTGCTACGAATGGAGCTTTGCTTTTACGGAGCGGCCCACGCCGTCACCGGCTCCTGCCACTGTGTCTCCGCCAACGGGAAACACGTCCTGGTGGACTGCGGCTTGCAGCAGGGCAAGGATGAGACGGACAACCAACGGTTCTATTTTTCACCGGCGCTCATCGACGCGGTGCTGGTGACCCACGCCCACATCGACCACTCTGGCCGCCTGCCTCTGCTGGTGAAGGAGGGCTACCGGGGGCCGATTTACGCCACCGCTTTGACCTGCCAGCTGCTGGAAATCATGTTGCTGGACTCCGCCCACATTCAGGAGAGCGACGCCAAGTGGGAGAACCAGAAGGGCAAGCGGGCCGGCAGAGAGCCGGTAGAGCCGCTGTATACCGTGGCTGACGCGGAGGAGGCCATCCGGCGGCTGGTGCCGGTGAGCTATGGACAGACGCTGGAGCCGGTGGAGGGGTTCCGCTTCCGCATGACCGACGCGGGCCACCTGCTGGGCAGCGCCTACGTGGAGCTGTGGGTCCGGGAGGAGGACGCGGAAAAGAAAATCGTCTTTTCCGGCGACATCGGCAACAAAAACCAGCCCATCATCCGGGACCCCCAGCCCATCTCCGGCGCGGATTACGTGGTGATGGAGTCCACCTATGGGGACCGGAACCACGAGGGCGAGGGGGACTACACCGCCGCCCTGGCGGAGATTTTGAACGAGACCTTTGCCCAAGGGGGAAACGTGGTCATCCCCTCCTTCGCCGTGGGGCGCACCCAGGAGCTGCTGTACTTCCTCCGGGAGATTCAGGACCAGGGGCTGGTGACCTCCCGGCCGGACTTCCAGGTGGTGGTAGACAGCCCCCTGGCCACCAAGGCCACCCAAATCTTCTCCGGCGACCTAACGGGCTACCTGGACGAGGAGGCGCTGGCGCTGATCGCGGACGGGGTGTCCCTGTTCCAGGTGAACAACCTGCGGCTGTGCGAGAGCACCGAGGAGTCCAAGGCGCTGAATGAGGATGCCACCCCCAAGGTCATCATTTCCGCCTCCGGGATGTGCGACGCCGGGCGCATCCGCCACCATTTGAAGCATAACCTGTGGCGGAAGGAATGTGCCGTGGTGTTCGTGGGGTACCAGGCCCAGGGGACCCTGGGCCGCTCCCTGCTGGAGGGGAAAAAGTTCGTCCGCCTCTTTGGGGAGGACGTGATGGTCAACGCCAAAATCATCAACTTCCACGGTCTGTCCTCACACGCCGGACACGACGATTTGGTGCGCTGGGCGCAGCAGTTCGACCGCCCCACGGAGATTTTCGTGGTTCACGGAGACGGAGCGGTCAGCGAGGGCTTCGCCGCGGAGCTGACACGGCTGGGCTATCGCGCCCACGCGCCGCTTTGCCGGGAGGAATACGACCTGGTGCGCGGTGCAGTGGTTCATCAGGGGGTCGCCCCGGCCAAAAAGAAGGAATCCCGCTGGCAGGAAGGCTCCGCCGCCTACCGCCGCCTGGAGGAGGCTGGCCGTCAGCTGATGGAGGTCATCCGCAGGAACAAGGGCGGGACCAACAAGGACCTGGCCAAATTCGCCGACCAGATTCGCGCGCTGATTCAGAAGTGGGACCGGTGAATTTTGGGTGAAAGGCCGCGAAAAAGCATTGTCACCGGGGAAATTGTGTGGTAGAATAAAGCTACTTCGATGCTAGGGAGGCAACAAGATGGTCGGAAATGTAGCGTTTCGCAGCGCCGCAATCGGCGGGTTCAACCGCAGCGACGTGATGAGTTATATTGAGAAATCTGTCCGAGAGAACACCGAGGCCCTGGAAGAGGCCCATGCGGAGGCCGCCGCCGCTCAGGAGAAGGCGGACGAGCTGGATCGGCTGAACGCCGAGCTGAAAAACCAGCTGGAGAGCCAGCAGGTCACGGTCAAGGCCCAGATGTACACCCTCCAGACGGAAATTCAGAAAATTGTCGCCGAGCGGGACAACCTGAAGGACAAAGTGGAGCAGATGGAGGTCATGGACCAGAAGATGCAGGAGATGGAGCAGCAGATCCAGTCCCTCCTGCGCACCAGCGACCAGCAGCGGGAGACCATCCAGCGCACCCAGACCGCCAACGAGGAAAAGACCCGGCAGATCGCCGACCTGGAGGATCAGGCGGAGCGGATGCAGAACGACTCCAACGCCTATCACGTCCTGTGCGACAACGTGGGGCAGATCATGCTGGACGCGAAATCCCGCACCACCCAGATGGAGCAGAGCGCCCAGCAGGCTTACGATGAGAAGCTGGCCGAGGCCCAAGCCGCTTACGACACCATCCTGGCAAACGCCACCGGCGACGCCGAGGAGGCCCGCCTGCGGGTGGAGACCCAGCTGCGGCAGCTCCGGGGCGAGGTGAACACCCTGGTTTCCGGCGTGAACGAAGCGGTGACCCGGGCGCTGAGTGACGTCGGCGAGGTGCAGGCGCTGATTCAGGGGCTGAACGGCTACATGAACCAGTACGCCGGGGAAGAACCTGCCGAGGCAGAGGAATCCGCCGCTCCGCAGGAGCCGCTGACGTTCCCGGAAGCCGCCAATGAGTGACCGGGTAGAACGCCGCGGCGGTGAGAGCAGGACCTATCACCTCCGCTCGGAGGAATTGCGGGCCATGCAGTCCCAGCTCAACGCCGGGGACCGGGTGTTGCTCAGCGGTACCATTTACACCGCCAGAGACGCGGCCCACAAGCGCATTTTTGCCCTGTTGGACCAGGGGAAGGAGTTGTCCTTCCCCTTGCAGGACGCCATTGTCTACTACGCCGGCCCCACCCCCGCCCAGCAGGGGATGGCCGTGGGGGCCTGCGGCCCTACCACCGCCAGCCGGATGAACGGCTTTGCCCCCCGGCTGCTGGATTTGGGCCTGGGGGCCATCATCGGCAAAGGCCAGATGAGCGATGAGGTGGAGGCGGCCATGCAGCGCAACGGGTGCTGCTTCTTCGCCGCCGTGGGCGGCGCGGGGGCGCTGATCGCCCGGTGCATCGAGGCGGCGGAGGTCATCGCTTTCGACGACCTGGGGTGCGAATCCATCAAGCGCATGACCGTCCGGGAACTGCCCCTGACGGTGGCTATCGACTGCCACGGCGGCAACCTGTACCGGACGGGGCGGGCTGCCTACCAAAGGTGAAGAAACGGGTTTCCCACAGCGTAGGGAGACCCGTTTTTGCGAAACCGAATAGAGGCAAGCAATCATTGCACATTGCTAATTGCTAATTATAATGCGAGAGGAGCGTTATCCATGAACATTACCCTGAAAAACGACCGGCTCACCGTAGTCATCAGCACCATGGGCGCGGAGATCCAGAGCATGACCACAGCGGAGGGCCTGGAGCTGATGTGGCAGGCGGACAAAGCGGTCTGGGGCCGCCACGCCCCGCTGCTGTTCCCTATCATCGGGCGGCTGAAGGACCAGCAGTATACGCTGGACGGACAGGTAATCTCCATCTCCCAGCACGGCTTCGCCCGGGACACAGAGTTTACCCTGGTGCGGCAGGACGAGACCTCCGCCACCTTCACCATGGAGGACACGGAGACCACCCGGAAGGTCTACCCCTTCGCCTTTTCCCTGACCGTCACCTACACCCTCTCCGGCAGCACGCTGACCAAGTCCCACACCGTGGTCAACAAGTCGGACAAGGTGCTGCCCTATGAGGTCGGCGGCCACGACGGCTACCGCACCACGCTGCTCCCCGGCGAGACGATGTTTGACTACTACGTGGAGTTCCCCGGCCAGACCGCCATCCACCCATTCGGGATGGACGAGCACTGCTTCCTGACCCCGGAAAAGCTGGACTATGCCCTGACGGACGGCGCGCTGCCCCTGCCCCCCAAGGTGGGCGGGCTGGATACCGTGGTGCTGGAGGACCTGCCGGTGCATCAGGTGACGTTGGCAAACCGGAAGAACGGCGTCCGCGTGACGGTGGACTTCCCGGAGTTCGATTATCTGGGCATCTGGACCAAGCCGGTGGACTTCGACACCAATTACATCTGCATCGAGCCGTGGACCACGCTGCCGGAGTGTACCTTCGTCGGCAGTGAGCTGGCGGAGAAGGCAGGTATTCGCCTGCTCCAGCCCGGCCAGGGGGAGACGCTGAGCTACGATGTCACCGTGACCTGGTGAGATTTGCTTTTGGGAGAAAAATACCATGTGTGAGTTCTATGGATTCATCGGCTGCGGCAACATGGGCGCGCCCCTGGCGCGGGCCGCGGCAAAGACGCTGTCCGGCGGTCAGATGATGCTGGCCAACCGCACCCCCAGCAAGGCGGAGGCCCTGGCGGAGGAGCTGGGCTGTCTGGTGGGGGAGAACACCGACGTGGCCCGCCAGGCCGGGACCATCTTCCTGGGAGTCAAGCCCCAGATGATGGCGGATATGCTCCGGGGCATCGCCCCGGTGCTGGCGGCGCGCACCGACCGCTTCGTCCTGGTGACCATGGCGGCGGGACTGACCATCGCCCGCATCCGGGAGATGGCGGGGGGCGACTACCCTGTCATCCGCATTATGCCCAACACCCCCGCCTCCATCGGGGAGGGGATGATCCTCTACGCCGCCGAGGGCGTGACGGAGGAGGAACTGGAGCGCTTTTTGTACACCATGGCGGCGGCGGGCCGCTTCGACGCCCTGCCGGAGAACCTGATCGACGCGGGGAGCGCCGTCTCCGGCTGCGGCCCGGCCTTCGTTTACCCTTTCATCGAGGCGCTGGCGGATGGCGCGGTGGCCTGCGGCCTGCCCCGGGCCAAGGCCCAGGAGTACGCCGCCCAGACCCTGGTGGGGGCGGCGAAGCTGGTGCTGGAGAGCGGCCAGCACCCCGGCGCGCTGAAAGACGCCGTCTGTTCCCCCGGTGGCTCCACCATCGCGGGGGTCCGCGCCCTGGAGCAGGGCGGATTCCGCAGCGCCGCCACGGAGGCGGTCATTGCCGCCTACGAAAAGACGAAAGCGCTGGGGAAACAGTAAGAAAAAACGGAAGGAACATAAGGAAATGAGAATCGTTGTCAAGGTCGGCACATCGACCATCGCCCACCCCACCGGGCGGCTGAACATCCGCCATGTGGAGGAGTTGTGCAAGGTCCTCAGCGACCTGAAAAACGCCGGACATCAGGTGATTTTGGTGTCCTCCGGCGCCATCGGTATGGGGGTGGGCAAGCTGTCCCTGACCAGCCGCCCCCAGGATATGTCCACCAAGCAGGCCGCCGCCGCTGTGGGCCAGTGCGAGCTGATGTACATTTACGACAAGCTCTTTACCGAATATAACCACGTTGTGGCGCAGATACTGCTGACCGGCTCCGACCTGGACCACGAGAACCGGCGCACCAATTTCCAGAATACCCTGTCCCGGCTGCTGGAGTTGGAGACGCTGCCCATCGTCAACGAGAACGACACTGTCGCCACCGAGGAGATCTCCCTGGGGGACAACGACACCCTGGCGGCCATCGTGGCCAAGTGCGCCAGCGCCGACCTGCTGGTGCTGCTCAGCGACATCGACGGGCTGTATACCGCAGACCCCCGGCGGGACACCTCCGCCCGGCTGGTGCCCTTTGTCACCTACCTTTCGCCGGAGATTTACGCCCTGGCGGGGGAGAAGGGCAGCGACCTTGCCACCGGCGGCATGACCACCAAGCTCAACGCGGCGAAAACCGCCATGGAGAACGGCTTTGACATGGTCATCTCCAATGGCAGCCGCCCCGCCGACCTCTACGACATCGTGGCGGGCAAGCCCGTGGGTACCCGGTTCATCGGGAAAACCGCCATTATCTGAACCGGAAACTAAGGAACCCCTAATTAAATAACCCCGTCGGCAAGACAGTATAATTTCGTGCATCTCTTCGTTACGGAATGCTAAAATACACAAAGTATTACCCTCAAGGGGTACGCCCGCGCATGGCGGCGCTCCTGGTCCTGTGATTCTGCGCCTTGATTTGCACAAAATTTGCTCACCCAGCCATCCAAGGCCATTTAATCAGAGGTTCCCTTAGAGAAAGGAGTCGAGAAAAATGCTCTTTGACCCTGGATTAAAAATTGGGCAGATAATCAAAAATAAGGATCTTGTTGCTATCTTCAAATGCGGCAATATGGGCGGGATGCGACGGTCGAAATCGACTGGTACTCTGGTGCTTGTTTCCGATTATACAAAAGGGTTATACCACGACAAATGGATCGGGGGCGTGCTTCACTATACCGGGATGGGGAAAACAGGGGACCAAGATATTCGTTGGGCCCAGAACGCCACACTTGCAGCTTGTGGAGAAAATGGCGTAGATGTTCATCTGTTTGAGGTGATAGATGTCGGCGAATATGTGTACTGCGGCAGGATTGCGCTTGTGGACGAACCTTATGTGGCTATCCAGCCCGGAGAGGACGGAAACGACAGAAAGGTTTGGATGTTCCCGATTCGTCCCGTCCCGGAGAACAACGTAAAGAAACCGCCCATGTTTGTTTTCCGGGATATGGAGGATTACCTGGCTCACGGCGCAAATGTTGATGCGGAGTACCAAAAACGGATGTCAGAAAAGAAAAATACATTCTCTAAACCGACCACGGTGCCTGTGCTGGAACCGCCCTGTATTCCGAAGATGGAAGTGATCGTACCGCCTGAGCTCGTGGGGAGAAAAGTAAAACATAAATCTTATGGAGAAGGCATTATTACCGGCATTTCCGGCGTTGTTCTCACGGTTTTGTTCTCCAGCATGGGGGAGAAAAAACTGAGCTATGAGGTCTGCATCAAAAATAGGCTGATAGAGTTTCTTTGAGCAAATGGAAAGAGGCCGATATGAAAACAATACATGTGGTAGCTGCGGTGATCCACAGAAATCATCAGATTTTTGCGACAGCTCGCGGATATGGCGACTATAAAGGCCGCTGGGAGTTCCCCGGCGGAAAAATTGAGCCGGGTGAGACGCCACGGCAGGCGCTGGAACGCGAGATTTGGGAAGAATTAAACATTCAGATTGAAGTAGGTGGGCAAATTGGAACAATAGAGTGGGATTATCCCACCTTCCACCTGTCAATGGCGTGTTTTTGGTGCGTGATTTCCGGGGGAGAGCTGGTGCTACGGGAAGCACCCGCCGCTAAATGGCTTAACAAAGAGGAACTGGACAGCGTAGACTGGTTGCCGGCAGACAGGAAATTGCTTGCAACGTTGAAAAACAGACTGCTCCTTGAGGAAAGTGACTAGCGTTTTGTCTGGGCGGCCGTTGCGGAGAGACGGCCTGCGACAGCTTGAAAAGAGGGCACCAGCAGAAACCTGGGGAAATTTGACTACCCGCTATCCAATTCCGTTTCATCAGCGTTTTTATGGTGTCATGGAGAAAGCTGCAATCCATTAAATTACATTTGGAAGACTTTTTTCTGCAAACTTAATGCTAAAACCAGGTTAGGCACCCGAAAAGGGTGCCTAACCTGGTTATACAGGAGGCTGTTTTGGAACAGCCTCGTGCTGTTTTATGGATGGCTGTGCGTAGCAATGAACCGCAGGCGCTGCCCGCCGGTTCATTGCACACTGCACATTGCAAATTGCTAATTGTTTTACTCGTTCAGGGCCTTGGCCTCGGCGATGGCCTTCTCCTGCGCGGCGGCGGGGCACTGCTCATAGCGGACGAAGTGGAAGGTGAAGGAACCACGGCTCTGGGTCATGGCCCGCAGGTCGATGGCGTAGTTGCCCATCTCGGCCATGGGGACCTCGGCGCTGATGACCTGGTTGCCGCCCTCCACGGGGTCCATGCCCATGACGCGGCCGCGGCGCTTGTTCAGGTCGCCCATGATGTCGCCCATGTAGCTGTCCGGCACAGTGACCTTCAACTCGCCCACCGGCTCCAGCAACACGGGGTTGGCGTCGGGCAAGGCGGCCTTGTAGGCCAGCTGTGCGGCGGTCTTGAAGGCGATTTCGGAGGAGTCCACCGGGTGGTAGGAGCCGTCATAGAGGACGGCTTTCAGGTTGACCACAGGGTACCCGGCCAGCACGCCGTGCTGGCAAGCCTCCCGCAGGCCCTTCTCCACTGCGGGGAAGTAGTTCCGGGGCACGCTGCCGCCGAAAACCTCCTCGGCAAAGACCATATCCTCGGATTCGTCGTTGGGCTCGAACCGGACCCAGACGTCGCCGTACTGGCCGCTGCCGCCGGTCTGCTTCTTGAATTTGCCCTGTTTGGAGACGGTCTTGCGAATCTTCTCGCGGTAGGCGACGCGGGGGGTCTCCAGGTTGACTTCCACGCCGAAGCGGCTCTTGAGCTTGGCGCACAGCACGTCGATCTGGATGTCGCCCGCGCCGGAAACCACCACCTGATGGGTCTCGGCGTTGTTGACCACGCTGAAAGAGGGGTCCTCCTCGTTCAGACGGTTCAGGCCCATGCCAACCTTGCCGTCCTGGCCTCGCTTGACGGGGGAGATGGCCTTGGAGTAGACCGGATCCGCGAAGGCGGGCGGGGCCAGCGTGATGCCGTCCACGGAGAGGGTGTCGCCGGTCTTGAGCTTATCCATCTTGGAGATGGCGCCGATGTCGCCGGCGTTCAGCTCTTTCAGCTCGGTGGCCTTCTTGCCGCACATGGAGTACAGGCGGCCGATCTTTTCGTTGTCGCCGGTGCGGCCATTGACCAGGGTCATATCGGGGGTCAGCTTGCCCCGCAGGACCTTGACATAGGAGTATTTGCCGTACTGGTCGGAGACGGTCTTGAACACATAGGCCACGGTGCTGCCCTCGGTGGAGACAGCCACCTGCACAGGCTCGCCGTCGGCGTCCACGCCGTTCATGGGGTCAGTGTTCATGGGATAGGGGCCCATGGTGATGAGGCCGTGGAGCAGGGCCTCGGTGCCCAGTCCGGTCAGGGCGCTGCCGCAGTAGACGGGGGTGACGGTGCGCTCCTTCACGCCGGTCAGCATCCCCTGGGCGACCTCTTCGGGGGTGAACTCATGGCCGTCGAAGAACAGCTCCATGAACTCCTCGCTGGTCTCCGCCACGTTCTCCATCAGGGCGTCGTAGGACTCCGCCAGGAAGTCCTCCTTGTCGGCGGGCACGTCCACAGCCTTGCTCTTGCCGCCGGTCACGCCGTAGGCGCACTTGTTCAGCACGTCCAGCACACCGAAAACCGCCTTGCTGTCGTCCCACAGGGGAGAGACCACGGGGGTGACCTGGCTGCCGAACTTCTCCTTCATCTCGTTCACCACGGCGTTGAAGTCGCCGTTCTCCTCATCGGTCTTGGAGACGTAGATGATGGTGGGGAGGTCGTGGGCGCGGGCGGCCTTCCAGGCCCGCTCAGCGCCGACGGGGACGCCGCCCTTGGCGGGCAGAACGATGACCACTGCGTCGGCCACGGTCAGCGCCTCGACCACCTCGCCGTCAAAGTCGAAGTTGCCCGGGCAGTCGATGATGTTCAGCAGACAGTTCTCGTACTGCACGGGGATGACAGAGGCGGAGATGGAGACCTGGCGTTTGATCTCCTCGGGATCATAGTCAGAAACGGTGTTGCCGTCGGTGGTCTTGCCCAGCCGCTGAGTGACGCCGGTCACATTCAGCATACTCTCGGTCAGCATGGTTTTGCCGGAGCCGCTGTGGCCCAGCAGACAGACATTGCGGATTTGTTTGGCGGTGTAGCTCATAGCTTGTTCTCTCCTTAAATGTATGATATTTCAAGTCATGCGCCCGCAGGGGGAGCAACTTGGGGATTCTGTGCCGAGGGAGTTCCGTTTCAAGTCGTGTCCCGTCATGCCCGGGGCAAGTCCGTTAGTCATTATACCTTAAATTCGATTCTATTGCAATGGGTAAAACTGCGAAAATTAACAAAACTTCAAAAAATTCCTTTTGAAAATGCTTTCGTCCTGCAATTTTCGCCCTTTCCCATCAGAGATACCGCTCCAGAGTGACGGTGAACCGCCCCTTCCGGCTCAGATTTCCCACCGCAGCCAGCCTGCATTTGCCCTGGCCCCGCCAGGAGAGGCGGTCGCCCTCCGCCACGGGGCAGTCGGTTTTGGTGACGATGCGCCAGTTTACCGCCACCTTCCCGGCGGCGATGGCCTCCGCGGCGGCCCTCCGGCTGGCGGAGAAGCCTGCCGCAGCCACCGCGTCCAGCCGGAGGGAGGGGACGGTGTCGTGGAGGACCTTCATCTCCGGCTGGGGAAAGTGCAGACAGTCCAGCTCCACCGGCGCAACGCGGAGCTTCTCCCGCCCGGCGTGGGTCAGGTTCTCCGCCGCGAAAGGGGCCAGCTCCGGCAGCAGCAGGATGTCGCAGCTGCCCGGGGAGACCAGAATGTCCCCGATGGCCTCCCGCTTCACCCCCAGGCCCATCAGCGCGCCCAGGAAGTCCCGGTGGGTCAGCGGGTGGGCGGCGTACCAGGTGGCCCGGACGGCGGCGGTCAGCTCACCGGGGTCCACGTCCTCCGGCTCCTGCCACTGGGGCAGGAAGGCGCAGCGCACCCGCTCTGCCTCGGGGTATCCGCCAAAAAAGACGTGCTTCGCGCCGCCCACCGCGTCCAGCAGCTCCAGCAGCAGTCCCCGCTCTGCCGGGGAGAGGAAGGCCGTCTGGGTGGGGACAGAGCGGGCGTCCGCCGCCTGGAGCAGGTCCAGGGCGTGGGACAGCAGCTGCCGCTCCTCGGCTGTGGCCGCCAGGCGGCGGAGCAGTTCGGTTTTGTTCATGGGATTCACCTCAACAGGAGTCAAACGGACATTCTGCTCCTATTGTACCTCATTTGTACCCAAAAGGGAAGCGGTGTCCGCTGACTTTCACGTAAATCAAGTTTGCGAATCAGACGCCGTGTTTCCAGATATTCAAAGCCATTTGAACTTCGCACAAGCGAAAAAACCCGCCTTTTTTATCCACACACCTGTAGGGGCGGCCCGGGGCCGCCCGGGAAACCCACGCGAAACTTGCGGGCGGCCAAGGGCCGCCCCTACAA
>JAJPXY010000099.1 GCA_021205205.1 Clostridiales bacterium | reverse complement strand
AGGATGAATCACAATGAGCGAGGATAAGAAAGGCTTCGGCCTGGAGGATTACGACAAGCTGGAAGGCTCTCTCCGGTTCGACGCCCCCGCAGAGGGCGGCGGCGCGCCCGCCATGGAGATGAAAATGGCGGACATCAGCTGGGTCAAGCGCAAATACCTAGATATCCCCTATGCGGACCAGTCCTATGCCCAGCGGCTGGACCTGTACCTACCCGATGAGGGCGAAGGCCCCTTCCCCCTGGTGGTGCATATGCACGGCGGCGGCTTCGGTATGGGCGACAAGCGGGACGACCACATGGACGCCTACCTCCAGGGCCTTTCCCACGGCTACGCCATCGCCTCGGTGGAGTATCGGCTCAGCAGCGAGGCCATTTTCCCCGCCGCGGTGCTGGACTGCCGGGAGGCGTTCCGATTCCTGCGCAGGAACGCGGCGGAGTATTCCATCGACCCGAACCGCATCTGTGCCCTGGGCGGCAGCGCCGGCGGCAACCTGGCGGCCATTCTGGGCATGAACATCCCCAACGGCCAGTTCCCCGGCGAGGAGGGCATGACCTTCGACGGCGACTGCTCCGTGCAGGCGGCGGTGGATCAGTTCGGCCCCATGGACTTCCGCCCCATGGACGACCAGGCCCGGGCCAACGGCGTCAGCTTCGCGGACCACGATGAGGCGGCCTCCGCCGAAAGCTCCTATATGGGCGGCCCGCTGCCCACCCTTTCCGACGAGTGGCTGGCCAAGGCCAACCCCGCCACCTACATCAGCGACGCCATGGCGCCCATGCTGGTGGAGCACGGCTGCATGGACCGGCTGGTGCCCTTTATGCAGAGCGTCAACTTCGTCAACGCCATCTACCAGAAGCTGGGCGATGGCCGGGTGGAGTTCGTCCCCCTGCCCAACGCCGACCACGAGGACAAGGAGTATTCCAGCCAGTGGAATATGAACGTGCTGTGGGGCTGGTTGGACAAACACCTCAAGTAAGGAGGAAATCACCATGAAAAAAGCACTTGCCCTGTTGCTGGCTATGGCTATGTGCCTGAGCCTGGCTGCCTGCGGCTCCTCCACCACCAGCACCGATGACACCGCAGACACCTCCGCGGCGGCGGATGCCTCCGTGGTGGAGGACACCTACGCAGCAGATGCCTCTGTGGACGAGGCGGACACCAGCGCCGAGGGTGCGGAAGGCGAAACCGCCCTCACCAGCGACGTCCTCCCGGAGGACGTGGTGGGGAATACTTACATCTACACCGAGGTCGTCGAGGCGTATGGCTTCTCTACCGACTGGGAGCTGACCTTCACCAGCGACACCGAGGGCACCCTGTTTGAGCCGAACGATATGCTGGGTGATAACACCTACACCACCTCCTGGACCTATGCGGACGGCCTGTACACCGTCACCCTGGTGGAGTCCAGCAGCGGTGAGATGACCGAGTCCACCATGTTTGACGAGAGCTATACCTGCGACTTCGTTGTCATGAGCGATGGCTCCTTCGCCCCGGCCAACGCCAGCACGGATGACGCGGCGGCGGTTGAGACCACCAACACCGGCTCCGAGAACGCGGATTACCCCGCCGTTTCCTACGCCTCCAACTCCGATGCCCAGGTGATGGACATCTATCTGCCGGAGAACGCCACCGGCGCTGACCCTGTCATCGTGGTGGTACACGGCGGCGGCTTTATGTTCGGCGACCAGATGATGGACATCATCCAGCCCGTCATCGAGGCCGGTGTCGCCAACGGCTACGTGGTGGCCTCCGTGGACTACCGGAAGTCCAGCGAAGCCTCCTTCCCCGCTGCTCTGTCCGATGTGAAGGCGGCGGTGCGCTACCTGCGGGCCAACGCCGAGACCTACGGCATTGACGCCGACAAGGTGGCGATTTGGGGCGAGAGCGCAGGCGCGTACCTGTCCCTGATGACCGCCCTGACCCCGGAGGTCGAGGACCTGAACGGCGACGTGACCGACAACCTGGAGCAGTCCTCCGCTGTGACCGCGCTGGTGGACTTCTACGGCCCCGTGGAGTTCTACACCATGGATGCGGAATATGAGGCTCTTGGCATCGAGGGCACCACCTATTCCTCTGAGGGCAGCTTCGAGAGCGCCTTTGTGGGCCAGGCCATCGGCGAGGACGAGGAGACCACCTATCAGACCTGGTGGTACACCTACGTGGACCAGCTGCCGGAGGACTTCACCCTCTCTGCATGGGTCCAGGTGGGCGATTCTGATACCAGCGTCCCCTACACCCAGTCCCAGAACTTCGCGGAGAAGCTGGCCGAGGTGCTGGGCGAGGACAGCGTGACCTTCGGCATCATCGAGGGCGCGGAGCATGAGGACGACCTGTTCTATACTGACGACAACCTGGCCCAGGTGTTCGCGTTCCTGGCGGAAGCCCTGGACTAAAGGAGACCCGTTATGGACATTGCAAAGCTGCGGGAAAAACCCTTTTATCTGACAGAAACCGAGCGGGAGTGGGTGCAAAGCACGCTGGCCTCCCTGACCACGGAGGAAAAAGCCGGTCAGCTGTTCTGCGTGCTGGGGGACGCCAACACCCCCGAGGGCCTCATCGACCTGGTGCAGAATTACCACGTCTCCGGCGTGCTGTTCCGCCCCAACCCCCAGCGGGAGGTCAAGGCCAAGTATGACAGCCTGGACCAGTACGCCAAGGTCCCCCCGCTGAAAGCCGCCAACCTGGAGGAAGGCGGCGCGGGCGTTCTCAGCGACGGCACCTACTTCGGCTCCGAATTGCAGGTGGCGGCGGCGGACGACCTGTCCTGCACGGAAGCCTTCGCCAAGACCTGCGCCCTGGAGGGGCGCAGCGTGGGGGTCAACTGGACCTTCTCCCCGGTGGTGGACATCGACGTAAACTTCCGCAACCCCATCACCAACGTGCGCACCTTCGGCAGCGACCCGGACCGGGTGCTGGCCAACGCCTCCACCTTTGTCCGCACCATTCAGAAGTACGGCGTGGCTGCCTCCTGCAAGCACTACCCCGGCGACGGCGTAGACTTCCGGGACCAGCACCTGCACCCCACCTATAATGACCTCTCCGCCGAGGAGTGGTACGCCACCTACGGCAAAATCTATCAGACTCTCATTGACGAGGGGCTGATGAGCGTCATGGTGGGCCACATCGTCCAGCCCAACGTCATCCGGGCCTATAACCCAGCCGCTACCGAGGCCGACCTGCTGCCCGGCAGCCAGTCCCGGGAAATGCTCACCGGCGTGCTGCGGAACCAGTTCGGATTCAACGGGGTCATCATCACCGACGCCACCATCATGGGCGGCTACACCATGACCATGCCCCGCCGGGAGGCCATCCCCCACAGCATCGCCGCCGGGTGCGATATGCTGTGCTTCGGCACCGACATCCGGGAGGACATCTCCTATATCCTCGACGCGGTGGCGGACGGACGCCTGACCCACCAGCGGCTGGACGAGGCGGTGACCCGGGTGCTGGCCCTGAAGGCCACCCTGAACCGGGCCTATCCTCTGCCCGACCTGGACCCCAAAGCCGAGCAGCGGCGGTGCGCGGACGAGGCCATCACGCTGGTCAAGGACAAGCAAAATCTGGTGCCCGTTACGGCTGCAAAATATCCCCACATCCGCCTGATGACTCTGGGCAACGATGCGACCTATGACGGCTCCCTGACCGAGCTGGCGGCCAGCTATCTGACCGGCCAGGGGTTCCAGGTGGAGCGCTACGACCCCATGGAGGACGACCTCCACGGCACACGGGACCTGCCCAGCGACCGGCTGACGCTGATTCTGTGCAATCTGCCCGCCGCCAGCAATCAGACCACCGTGCGCATCAAGTGGTGCGACAAGCACGCCCTGGAGATCCCCCGGTTCCTGCATGAGGAGCCTTACGCCTTTATTTCGTTCGCCAACCCCTACCACTTGCAGGACATCCCCCGGGTGCCCACGTTCATCAACGCCTACACTGCCACGGAGGCCACTGTCATCGCCGCCCTGGACAAGCTGCTGGGTAAGTCCCCCTTCAAAGGGGTCAGCCCGGTGGACCCCTTCTGCGGCCTGCACGACGCACATTTGTAATGAGCTATTAGCTGTTAGCCACTAGCTGTTAGTTTGGCACTGCCAGTCAAAAGCGTAGTGGTTAAAACGAAGGGCGAAGATAGCCGTTTGCCATGAACCACAAACCATTGGTCAGGTACTGCTGAGCTAACAGCTAACAGCTAAGAGCTAACAGCTAAAAAAGGAGAGACGACAACCATGAGATTCACCGCGTTGCTTTTTGATTTGGACGGCGTTCTGGTGGACACCGCCAAATATCACTACATCGCGTGGAAAGCCCTGGCGGAGGAGCTGGGCATCCCCTTCACCCTGAAAGACAACGAACGCCTGAAAGGCGTCAGCCGTCAGCGCTCCCTGGACATCGTTCTGGAAATCGGCGGCGTGGACAAGTCCCCGGAGGAGCGGGAGGCGCTGTGTACCGAGAAAAACCAGCGCTACCTGTCCTACATCCGCAAAATGGAGCCGGAGGAGATTTTGCCCGGCGTGCGGGACTTCCTCACCGAGGCCCGGCGGCAGGGTTACAAAATCGCCATCGGTTCCGCCAGCAAAAACGCCCGGCTCATCCTGGACCGGCTGGAGCTGACGGGCCTCTTTGACGCCATTGTGGACGGGTACATGGTCACCCAAGCCAAGCCCGCCCCGGAGGTGTTCGCCCTGGGCGGCAGACTGCTGAGCGCGCAGCCCGGCCAGTGCCTGGTGTTTGAGGACTCCGTGGCGGGCATCCAGGCGGCTCACGCCGGGGGTATGACCGCCGTGGGCATCGGCACACGGGAGGATTTGCCGGAGGCGGACCTGGTGCTGCCCGGTTTCGCCGGGGTCACAATGGAAGAAATCGAAAATAAGCTATTAGCTCTTGGCTTTTAGCTCTTAGCTTGAAAGTGCTTGCTTTTTTGCTCTGCGCCTATCGCTTGCAGCGCTAAGCTAACGACTAGCAGCTACCATAAGGAGGGAAAAACCATATGGGAATGGATTATTCCAAAATCGACCAGTGGATATTGGCGGAGGATTCCTTTGACCCGGTCAACCTGGGCAAATGCGAGGCGGTGATGAGCCTGGGCAACGGCTACCTGGGCCTGCGCTCCGCCATGGAGGAACGGTATCTGGGGGAGACCCGGGACCTGCTCATCAACGGCACCTTTGACCGCTTCGACGAGAGCGAGGTCACCGAGCTGCCCAACGCCGCCGACGTGACGGCGGTGGAGCTGTGGGTCGGCGGGGAGAGGTTCTCCCTGGACCAGGGAAGCTATACCGGCTACAGCCGGGAGCTGAACCTGAAAACCGGCGAACTGACCCGGCAGGTGGAGTGGACCTCCCCCAAAGGGGACAAGGTAGGACTTGTGTTCCGGCGCATCGTCTCCCTGAAACGGCTCCACGACATCGCCCTGTCCGTCACCGTGACCTGTCTGGGGCAGCCGGTGTCGCTGAAGGTGCGCTCCGGCATCGACGCCCGGGTCACCAACACCGGCACCCAGCATTTCACCGAGGGCGAGAAGCGCTTCTACGAGAAAAAATACCTCCAGCTGCTGGAGACCACCATCCAGAGCGGCATCACCTTCGTGGTCAACGCCGTCCACAGCTTCACCCTGAACGGCCAGCCGTTGGAGCTGGCAACCGACGTGAACATCGACCGGCGGGTGCTTTACGCGGACTACACCGTGGACCTGCAACCGGGGGACTGCTTCACGGTGGAGAAGTACGCCAACGTGTCCACCACCCGGGACCTGGACTGCGCCGGGAAAACCGTGGCGGAGTTGCAGGAGCAGACGCTGGAGGATTTGAAAACCTCCGCTGCCCTGGGCTACCAGGCCCTGGCGGAGGAGTCCGCCGCCCAGTGGCAGCTTGAAGTCTGGGACAGAGCGCCTCTGGATATTCAGGGGGACGAGAACAGCAAGCTGGACCTGTTCGCCCTGCGCTTCGCCCAGTACCATATGCGCCTGATGCTGCCCCGCCACGACAACCGCATGAACATCGGGGCCAAGGGCCTCAGCGGCGAGGGTTACAAGGGCCACTGCTTCTGGGATACCGAGATTTTCCTGCTGCCCTATTATATGTTCACCGACCCGGAGGCCGCCCGGAAGCTGGAGGAGTACCGTTACCTCTCCCTGCCCGGCGCGCACCGGAAGGCGAAAGAGAACGGCTATCAGGGAGCTATGTTCCCCTGGGAGTCGGCCTGGCTGGACGACGGCGAGACCTGCCCCCTGTACATGGGCACCGACATCCTCACCGGCACCCCCATCAAGGTCTGGTCGGGCATCATCGAGCAGCACATTACCGCCGACGTGGCCTTCGGAGCGTGGCAGTACTATGCCATCACCGGCGACCAGGCGTTTCTGGACGATTACGGCTATGAGCTGATCATGGACGCCGCCATCTTCTGGGCCTCCCGGCTGGAGAAGGGCGAGGACGGCCAGTACCACATCAACGATGTGGTGGGACCCGATGAGTACCACGAGCACGTCAACGACAACGCCTTCACCAACTACATGGCCCAGTGGAACCTGAACAAGGCCATCGAGTACCATGACGCGCTGAAAACCGAAAACCCGGCCCTGTTCCGGAAGCTGGACGAGAAGCTGAACCTGGGCGAAGCCTATCCCAAGTGGGTGGACGGCGCGGCCCACATCTACCTGCCCCAGCCCACCGAGGAGGGCATCCTGCCCATGGACGACCGGTTCATGCAGGGCAAGGAGATCGACCTGACCAAGTACAAGGAGCAGGACTTTGTTGCCGGTATCATGAAGGACTACAACCTGGAGCAGATCCAGGGGATTCAGGTCTGCAAGCAGGCGGACTGTCTGGTGCTGTTCTACCTGCTGGAGGACGAGTTCCCGCCGGAGGTCAAACGGGCCAGCTGGGCCTATTACGAGGCCCGCACCCTCCACGACAGCTCCCTGTCCCTCTCCACCCACAGCGTGCAGGCGGCAGATATGGGCGAGCTGGACATGGCCTATGACCTGTTCCAGAAGGCGTCCATGATCGACCTGGGGCCGTACATGGGCACCTCCGACGCGGGTATCCACGCGGCCAGCTTCGGCGGTGTGTGGCAGTGCGCGGTCTACGGCTTCGGCGGTGTGCGAATGCTCAACGGCAAGCTGCGCATCGAGCCGAAGCTGCCCAAGGGTTGGGAGAAGCTGCAATTCACCATCCTGTGGCAGGGTCAGAAGCTCCAGGTCACCGCCACAAAGACCGACGTATCTGTGGAGAACCTGACCGGCACCGCGCCTGTCACCTTCACCCTGAACGGCGTGGAAACGCAGGCATAATTCATAATCGGGCGTTCCCGGGACAGCCAGCTCGTTTTTGCGGGCTGGCTGTCTGCGTTCCCGGCCGCCCCGCCGCCGGGGAACAAAAAGACACCGGCCAGCCCGTGGTTGGGCCGACCGGCGCATGATATTGGTTCCTGTGGGGGAAGGGGAGAGGTCGCTGGCCTCACAGGGCGGCCAGCGCTTTGCCCAGGGCTTCGCACTGGGCGACACCCTCGTCGTCGGGGGTCTCAAAGACGGCCAGACCCTGGCCGGTGGCCAGGGTCGCGCCCGCGCTCTCGGCCCGCTCGGCCCAGTCCAGCATCCACTGGCCCTCGGCCCAGGCGTAGCTGCCAAAGAGGGCGATCTTGCGCCCGCTGAGGCTGCCCTCCAGCTGGGAGAAGAACGGCTCGAACTCGCTCTCCTCCAGCTGTTCGCTGCCCATGGCGGGACAGCCCAGGGCCAGCAGGTCATAGCTCAGAGCGGCGGCGGCGTCTGTCTCGCTGACCTGGAGCAGGTCGGTCTCCACCCCGGCGTCGGTCAGACCCTTCTGGACGGCCTGGGCCATTGCCTCTGTGTTTCCGGTCATGGACCAGTAAATAACGGCTGCTTTCATAACAATACACCTCGGTTTTTATTTTAGCTTTTAGCTATTAGCTATTGGCTTTTAGTTTGGTTGTGCGGAACGAAAGGTAGGTGTCTGGTGGTCAAAAAAAGGTGTTTTTTGCGAAAACCACACATCTGTTGAACAAAACCGACACCAATCGACAAGCACTCTCCCCCTTGCCTCCCCTGAAAGGGGAGGAGGGCCGCCGCCTTTAGGCGGTGGCGGAGGGGTTTACAGCACATGGCTGAGTAAAAGAAAGTAAGCAGTTTTTGCTGTTCGCTATCGGCTGGTAGCACCTGGCAAACGGCTAACAGCGAATGGCTAATAGCTTCTCTCAGCAGGCGCGGAGGATGTCATCCAGCTCCATGCCGTGGCTGGCCTGGTCGAACACGCTGCTGCGGCTGTCCTGATAGGCCCGGAAGAGCCGTTTGGCCCGGTTCACATCGCCGTAGACCTTCCACTCCCCGCTGTACTTGCGGTTCTCCCCCTTGTTGGCGATGAACCCCGTCACGTCGTCCAGGGGATAGCCAAGAAACAGCCCGATTTCGTGGGGGAAGCTGCCTTGCTGGAACCGATGGCTCAGCAGGGTCAGCTTGGCCTCCAGCGGCAGCGCCTCCTGGTACCCCATGCCCTGGAGGTAACGCCGCAGCTCCGCCTGGCGCAGGCACCGCCGCAGCGCGTCCGGACAGTAGACCATCACCACCAGAAAACGGTCGTTTTCCTGGAGCAGCACCATGTCATACCCGTAGCGCCGAAGCGTGTTCCGACATTCCGCCAGGTCCTGCTGCCAGTTTGGATATTTTTCCTTGTGCAGGGTGAAAATATTCGAGGGCTTCACCCGGCGCAGGGTGGGGGAACAGTTCTGGTACAGGCACCACTTGAATTGTTCAGACATTGCACATCATCCTTTTCACCAAAATCAACCGAATCAGTCAAACTTCGGTTAGCATAGGATAACCAAATGGGAGAAAAGAAACCGCGTTTTGCAGCGGTAATTTTTGGGGACGCGCCCGGGGGAACCGGCGCTGCGCGCAGGAGGTTCGGCTCCCCGGCGGAAGGCCGCGGCCTGGAACAAAGGATTGCGTCCCTGACATGAGTTAGCATACACTAACCGCAGAGAAATGTCAAGAGAAAATTTGCCGCCAGAGGCAAAAAACGGCGTGTGCAAGCACCAAAAAAGACCGGGGCAGAGGCGGGGTTCCTTGTGAATTTGGACAGAGTTTGTAAAATCTGAAAAAGGTGGTTGACATTGACGTTAGTTAATGCTAACATATCGGGTGGAAGTTAGGCGAGCCTAACGTCCCTTTCCCCATTGGGGAAGGCCCAACACCCGACAGCGACGAAAGAGACAAGGAGATGAATCGCTTATGCCGTTGACAATGGCAGAGACGGGCCAGGAAAAGCTCATCCGGCGGGTTGGCGGAAAGGCGGAGACCAGACAATTTCTGGAGAATCTGGGGTTCGTCCCCGGTGCGCTGGTCACCGTGGTCTCCGAGCTTGGGGGCAACCTGATCGTCAAAATCAAGGAGTCCCGGGTGGCCATCAGCCGGGAAATGGCGATGAAAATTATTGTTTAGGGGGATGAACGCAATGAAGACCATGAAAGAGGCCAAGGTAGGGGAGACCCTGAAAGTGACCAAGATCACCGGCACCGGCGCGGTGAAGCGCCGCATTATGGATATGGGCATCACCAAGGGCGTGGAAATTTACGTCCGCAAGGTCGCCCCGCTGGGGGACCCGGTGGAGATCACCGTCCGGGGCTACGAGCTTTCCCTGCGGAAAGAGGACGCGGAGATGATCCAGGTCCAGTGAGCGCACCCATACGGCCGCAAGGCCGTAAAAATAGCACATAGTGTTAGTGAAAACTAACGGAAGTTAGAAAAAACTAACAAGAACCGACAAGCGATTCTATTTAATGTAACAGAAAAGAGGGACAGCAGATATGAGTATTAAAATTGCCCTTGCCGGCAACCCCAACTGCGGCAAGACCACACTGTTTAATGCGCTGACCGGCTCCAACCAGTTTGTGGGCAACTGGCCCGGCGTCACCGTGGAGAAGAAGGAGGGCACCCTGAAAGGCCATAAGGACGTGGCCATCATGGACCTGCCCGGCATCTACTCCCTTTCCCCTTACACCCTGGAGGAGGTCGTGGCCCGGAACTACCTGATCGACGAACGGCCCGACGCCATCCTGAACATCATCGACGGCACCAACCTGGAGCGGAACCTGTACCTGACCACCCAGCTGGTGGAGTTGGGCATTCCCGTGGTGGTGGCCGTCAACATGATGGACATGGTGGAGAAATCCGGCGATGCCATCAACAGCAAGCGTCTGGCCAAGGACCTGGGCGTGCAGGTGGTGGAAATTTCCGCCCTGAAGGGCACCAACGTCATGGAGGCCGCCGAGGCCGCCGTCCAGGTGGCGGAGTCCGGCGTCAAGACCGAGCCGAAGCACCGCTTCAGCGGCAGCGTGGAACACGCCCTGGCCCACATCGAGGAGCTGCTGCTCCACGATATGCCCGCCGAGCAACAGCGGTGGTTCGCCATCAAGCTCTTTGAGCGGGATGAAAAGGTCATCGAGAAGCTGGGCATCTCCGAGGCCAACCTGGCCCACATCGAGAAGGACATCCAGTCCTGCGAGGCGGAGCTGGACGATGACGCGGAGTCCATCATCACCGCCGAGCGGTATAACTACATCGGCTCCATCATCGACGACAGCCTGAAAAAGAGCAGCAAGGAAAAGCTCAGCACCTCCGACAAGATCGACAAGATCGTCACCAACCGGGTGCTGGCCCTGCCCATCTTCGCGCTGGTCATGTTCCTGGTGTACTACGTCTCCGTTACCACCGTGGGCACCTGGGCCACCGACTGGGCCAACGACGGCGTATTTGGCGACGGCTGGCACTTCGCCTGGATCGGTAACAGCGCCTACTGTGACGCCGCCGACGAGTACGGCGAGGCCACCAACGCCATCGACGCCTTTATCGCGCTGGGCGGCGAGGACGGCGAAGCTCTGGCCGAGGCGCTGGACGCCGAGTCCGAGAGCTTTGACGCAGACGCGGCGCTGACCGCCCTGACCGCCTACGCCGCGCAGTACAGCGAGGCGGACACCGCCACCATCGAGTTGGAGGACGAGGAGACCTTGGCCACCGAAGATGTCACCTACACCGGCGCGGATTTGGCCGCCGCTGTGGAGGTCTACGAAGAATACGGCTGCGAGGAGCCTGACCCCGCCAACTACGGCATTTGGGTCCCCGGTATCCCCGTGCTGCTGGGCAACCTGCTGGAGTCCGCCAACGTCGCCCCCTGGCTGGAGGGCCTGATTTTGGACGGTATTGTGGCGGGCTGCGGCGCGGTGCTGGGCTTCGTGCCTCAGATGCTGGTGCTGTTCATCTTCCTGGCTTTCCTGGAAGCCTGCGGTTACATGGCTCGTATCGCCTTCATCATGGACCGGGTGTTCCGGCGGTTCGGTCTGTCCGGTAAGTCTTTCATTCCCATCCTGATTGGCACCGGCTGCGGTGTGCCCGGCATCATGGCCTCCCGTACCATCGAGAACGAGCGGGACCGCAAAATGACCATCATGACCACCACCTTCATCCCCTGCGGCGCGAAGCTGCCCTTCATCGCCATGGTGGCGGGCGCGATTTTCGGCGGCGCACCCTGGGTGGCTCCCTCCGCCTACTTCCTGGGCATTGCCGCCATCATCTGCTCCGGCATCATCCTGAAAAAGACCAAGCTGTTCGTCGGTGACCCGGCTCCCTTCGTCATGGAGCTGCCCCCGTATCATATGCCCACCGTGGGCAACGTGCTGCGGAGTATGTGGGAGCGCGGCTGGAGCTTCATTAAGAAGGCAGGCACCATCATCCTGCTGTCCACCATCCTGGTGTGGTTCACCACCTACTTCGGCTTCATCGACGGGGCGTTCACCATGCTGGAGGAGGACCAGATCGACTACAGCGTTCTGGCCACCATCGGCAAGGCCATTGCCTGGCTGTTCATCCCCCTGGGCTGGGGCAACTGGCAGGCCGCCGTGGCCTCCATCACCGGCCTGGTGGCGAAAGAGAACATTGTCGGCACCCTGGGCATCCTCTACAACGCCGGGGACGGCACCGTCTACCAGAACATGGGCGCGGCGTTCACCGCCATCAGCGGATACTCCTTCCTGGCCTTCAACCTGCTGTGCGCCCCCTGCTTCGCCGCCATGGGCGCCATCAAGCGGGAGATGAACAACATGAAGTGGTTCTGGATCGCCATCGGCTATCAGTGCGGCTTCGCCTATCTGGTGGCGCTGGTGGTCAACCAGCTGGGCGGCCTGGTCACCGGGCAGAGCTTCGGTATCTTCACCGTGATTGCCATCGCTGTTGTGGTGCTGTTCTTCTACCTGCTGTTCCGCCCCGCCAAAACCGGGGAGACCCTGAGAAGCAAGGCCCAGGTCTGACCCCCATTCTCAACGACTGTTAAGGAGGAATGTGCAATGATTGCATGGCTCACCGCCAACGCGGGCACCATCGTCGTGGGACTGGTACTCCTTGCCATCGTCGCGGCCATCCTCCGCGGGATGCTCCGTGACCGCAAGCAGGGAAAGCACTCCTGCGGCGGCGGATGCGCCGGTTGTCCCCACGCCTGCGGCGGTAGCAGCTGCCACGCCGCCGCGCCGGGGATGACGGAGCGTAAGCAATAAGCAATACATAAGGCTGACCACCCGGGGAAATCGGGCGGTCAGCCTTTTTGCGTTGTTAGTGGTTGAATTGATGATTTCTTTTATTTGTCCGCAATAACTTTACACGGAACTATTACTGCACCTGTAGGGGCGGCCCGTGGCCGCCCGGGGGAAGCAGGCGGTTTCTGCGGGCGGCCGAAGGCCGCCCCTACAATACGGTGGTGAAAAACGGGGCCGTGTGTCTGTTTGTTCAATATATCGCAGTATTTTACGAACTTCCGTTAAGGCTCACGCAAAAGAGATTATTTACTGCCCCTTCACCGTCACCACGCCCGCATCGTCAATGGAGATATTGGAGCCGGGCAGCCCGGCCAGATAGTCATACATGGCCCGCTGGCTGTCTGCGCTCTCCAGCCAGGTGACGGTGGCGCTGGCCTGCTGGTAAGCGGGGACGATTTGGCAGGAGACCTCACGCACGCCGTTTTTGTCCCCCGCCAGAGTGACGTTGACCAGCATGGTGTACTCCTCCTTGCGGCTGAACCAGTAGTTGCCCAGGGAGTAGAAGATGGGGACGCAGTTGTAGTACCGGACCACCTGGAGCTGGTGGGGGTGGTCGCCGATGACCAGGTCGGCCCCTGCGTCCACCAGCGCGTCGCCTACCTCCGTCTGGTATTCCTCCAGGTCGGCGGTGCCCTCGATGCCCCAGTGCATATAGACCACCACGAAGTCCGCCTGTTCCTTCGCCTCGCCCACCCGCTGATAGAGCAGCTCGGTGTCGTAGGCGGTGTAGAAGGTGCCGGGGCTGTCGCTGGTAGCGGGTTTGGTCTGGGCCGACCACTCCACCCGGCTGGCGGCGATGTAGGCCACGGTGCAGTTCTCCAACTGGGCGTAATAGATGGCGCTGGCCTCCTCCAGATCCTTACCTGCGCCAATGCGGGCGATGCCCGCGCTGTCCAGGGTGTCCAGCGTGTCCAGCAGGGCCTCCTCCCCGTAATCGTAGATGTGGTTGTTGGACAGCACCGCCACGTCTACCCCCAGTTCCTCCAGCGCGGAGACCCGGGAGGGACTGGCCCGGTAGGTGTAGGTTTTGCCCTCCAGGGGCGTGCCCCGGCTGCTGTAGGTGAACTCGTTGTTCAGGCACATAATGTCCGCGGCTGTCATGTAGCCCCGCAGCGTCTCGCTGACGCAGCCGGAGAGGCCGTAGGAGTCCAGCGCGGCGGTGGTGTACTGCCCCTCCGCCAGGTTCACGTCCCCGGCGAAGCAGAGGGTGTATTCATAAGCGGTGTCCGGGTCCGGTTCGAGGCTTTCCGGCTCCGGTTCGGCGGAGCTTTCCTCTGCGAACTGGGCGGAGATGTCCCCGGCGGCGCTGGTGTCGGCGGGGTCGGTCTCTGGTTCCGCCTCTGCGGGAACATCCGCGGAGGACACCGCCGAGGCGCTTTCCTCCGCCGAAAGGCTGGATTCTTCCACCGCCGATTGGCCGCAGGCGGCCAAACTCAGTGCCAGCGCCAAACTCAGCAACAGGGCAAGCCCCCGCCGGGCGTGAGCTTTCCTGCTCATGGCTCGTCCCCCAGGAACACGTCCACGCCGTTGACCTCCACATCCTCGTCGGCACGGATGAGCAGGTATTTCACCCCGTCGATGACCCGGGTCTGCACCAGATCGCTGCGGGCAGGGTCCACCTGAATGACCACGCTGGGGGTGCTGACGGAAAAGTGACGGCTGTCGATGAGGTTGCCGGGGCTGACGGCCTGGCCGGTGCCGAACTCCGTGTCGAACTGGACGTTAAAGGCGGCCCGATGCTCCTCGGAGATGTCGCAGGCGTCCAGCATCTCGCCCACCTCGTCCCGGGTGACTGTCAGCGGCTCCGGGGACTTGCTCTCCTTGTGGGCGGTGATGAGGTTGGTCAGCTGCTCGTGGACGGTCTGTACCACCCCCAACCGGCAGTCGTCCCCCAGCGCGTTGGAGAGGACGGCCTCGAAGCTCTTTTTCTGCTCTGCGGCGGGCTTGGGCGGCTCGGTGTGGAACACCGCCTCCACAAAAGCGGAGTGGCTGTCCTCCAGGTTCCGGGAGTAGAGCAGGGCGTTGTAGAGGTTGGTGCTGCGGTCGTCGAAGGCGGGGAACAGGAAGCCCAGCTGGGGCGGGGACACCAGCCAGTCCCCCTTGTTGGTGTGGAAGGCTTGCTCCGACGTGTCGTAGCTCAGACCGGGCTTGGTGCGCTTCACCGGGCAAATGCTGCACAGCAGGTAGGAAAACACTTCCTCCGAGGCGTCGTCCTGCCTGGCCCCGTCCCGGCTGCGGAAGGGCACGTCGTAGGCGTTGTGGGCCAGTAAAATCAGGTAATTCCCCTCAAATTCCACTGAACCAATGACTTTTTCATAAAACTGCTGGCGGCTTTCCTCGTCCTGCAATTTGCTGTCCCGCAGCTGCATCAGCAGGCCGTGCTCCGGGCTGCCCGCCACCTGCCGGGTGGAAAAGACGATGTCCAGCAGACTGCGCCCCAGCCCACCGGAGAGTACCTTTTTCAATAGCGTTAAGTATTGCTCGTTTTCCTCTCGGTCAGCAGACCCAACGGCTGCTCAAAAGTGGAGATGATTTCCTTCTGCTCGTTGACATAGCACCCGTACACCCGGGAAATGCTGTGCCGGTCCGGACGGAGCTGCCGCCGCAGCTCCGCCACTTCCTTTTCAATCATGAATATCCTCCTGTTACTATAATATTTGCCCCTTGGTTATGGCAGCCAGCCATAGGC
>JAJPXY010000031.1 GCA_021205205.1 Clostridiales bacterium | reverse complement strand
TGGCCAGCGCGATCTCGTTGCGGTTCTCTTTCAGGTAGTTGGAAAATTTGCTCATAATAAACACTCCTATATGAAACGGTAATTTCAGTGGTTGGTGAGGCAGTTACTTCTGCCCTTTCATCTCGGCCATCAGCTTCCAGTCGGGAGCGGTGCCGCGCATCATAGCGTTGGCGCTCATCATGGCCAGCGCGATCTCGTTGCGGTTCTCTTTCAGGTAGTTGGAAAATTTGCTCATGGTGAAACACTCCTATTCTAACAGTTATTTTTGAATGATTGGGACGGAAAACGCTCAGCCGCGGGTGCGCAGTAGGTCGGCGTAGGCCCGGTGCAGGCTGTTGCCGGTGGTGGCAGAGGCCAGCCCTATTGTGGCCAGCATGATTTCCGTCTGGTTTTCTTTCAGATAGTTGATAAACTTACTCATCCTTAACACCCTTTCCTATAAACGGTGCAGTGGTGGGTCATGGCGCGGACGGTTCCGTCCGCCTCCCGGTCTGTCCGGGGCCGATTGGTTGTTTCTGCTTACAATGGAGATAATAATCGGTTTTGCCCCGGCGGAACAGCCTCTTTTTTGACCTGCTTTAAGTCGATATTGACCTGGAGGCGGGAAATGCGCCTTTTTCACGGGAGAGAATTTCCAATTCAGAGCAGGCGGCGCATCTTCCGCCTTTGGGTTGAAAAACCGGCGCGTTTGCTTTAAAATAAGATGAGGGCGTTCCAATCGCCCGGTTTCCTGCCTACCCCACAGCAAAAGGAGGCTCCCTATGCGGGTACTGATCGTAGAGGACGAACGCCGTCTGGCCCAGACCCTGGCCGACCTGATGGAGGCCCACAACTACATCGCCGACCTCTCCTACGACGGGGAGACCGGCCTGGACAACGCTTTGTCCGGCATCTATGACGTGATCATATTGGACGTCATGCTGCCCAAAAAGAACGGCTTCGAGGTGGTCCGCGCCATGCGGGACGAAGGGGTCAAGACGCCAGTCCTCATGCTGACCGCCCGCACCGAGACCGACGACAAGGTCAACGGGCTGGACGCCGGGGCGGATTACTACCTGACCAAGCCTTTCCAGTCCCGGGAGCTGCTGGCCTGCATCCGGGTCATCACCCGGCGGCAGAACCACGCCGCCGACAACGCCCTGACCTTTGGCGACCTGCGGCTGGAGCTGTCCTCCTGCCAGCTGTCCTGCGGGGAGCGGAGCGTCCGGCTCAGCCGCAAGGAGTTCGAGATCATGGGCAAGCTGATGGCCAACGGCGCTCAGGTGGTCACAAAGGAGACCCTGCTGCTCACCGTCTGGGGCTACGACTCCAACGCAGAGGACAACAACGTGGAGGTGTACATCTCCTTTCTGCGCAAAAAGCTCAACCACCTGAAAAGCACCGTCACCATCAAGACCCTGCGGATGATCGGCTACCATTTGGAGGAGGGGAAGCGGTCATGATCCAAAAGCTCCGGTGGAAGCTGGTCCTCATTAATATGCTCATCGTCTCCGCTATTTTGGCGGCCATCTGCACGGTGATGGTGGTCAGCACCCGGGACAGCCTGCGGGAGGACAGCCTCACCCTGCTGCGCCAGGTGGTCAACGAGGACGTCACCTTCTCCTGGCCGCTGGCGCCCAGCGAGGACCGGGGGTTCTCCTTTGAAGAAAAGGAGGTCAGCCTGCCCTACTTCACCGTGGCGGTGGGGATAGACGGGACGACGTTCCTGTTGAATAACCAGTTCGGCACCGTGGACGAGGAGGAGCTGGTGGACGTGGTGACGCTGTGCCTGGCGGAGCGGTCCGAAACGGGTCTGCTGGAGAGCTACCGGCTGCGCTACCTGCGGGTGGACACCGCCACCGGCTGGCGCATCGCCTTTGCGGATATTTCCCAGGAACGGAGCACCCTCCGCTCTCTGTATATCACCCTGCTGTTCATCTGCCTGGGCGCGCTGGCGGCCTTTTTTGCGCTGAGCCTGATATTGGCCCGGTGGGCGGTCCGCCCGGTGGAGCGGAGCTGGGCGCAGCAGCGGCAGTTCGTCTCCGACGCCAGCCACGAGCTGAAAACCCCTCTCTCTGTCATTGTCTCCAACGTGGATATGCTCCAGGAGTGCGGCGAGAGCCTGAACGACCGGGAACTGCGCTGGCTGGACAACATCCGGGCCTCCTCCGACCAGATGACCTATCTGGTGGAGGAACTGCTGACACTGGCCCGGGCGGAAAACGACCAGCCCGGCAAGGAGCAGGTCCGGGAGACGGTGCCCCTCAGCGATCTGGTGACAGACGAGGCGCTGCTCTACGAACCCATCCTCTACGAGGCGGGGAAGGAGCTGGACGACCAAATCACCGAACACCTGCTGGTCACCGGCGACCCCGGCAAGCTCCGGCGGCTGGTGAACATCCTGCTGGACAACGCCCGGAAGTACGCCGACACCCCCAGCGTCGTCACCCTCCGGCTGGAGCCGGAGGGGGCCAAGCGGGTCCGCCTGACGGTGAACACCAAGGGGGACCCCATCCCTCAGG
>JAJPXY010000088.1 GCA_021205205.1 Clostridiales bacterium | reverse complement strand
CTTCCCGTCCCGTTTCAGCTGTATCACACTGAAAATATGAGCGGAAACGGTGAGCAGATCAAAGACAAACGCCGCATAATTCTGGTAATAAAAGTCATAGACCACCCACAGGGACTGGGTCAAGATCAGCACGAACTTGAACCGGAAAATGCTCTTCATGTCCAGCGAACAGGTGTAGATCACCGTGGACAGGATGGGCAACAGCTCGATGGGGGCGGGAACACCCCCGGCCAGGGTGAGGCCCAGCTGCAAAACCACGAAAAACACCTTCAGCTGCGTGGTGGCCTCCACCTTGAAAAAGGCCAGGTTCCGCACGATGCTGACGCCGTTGGAGACCGCCCCGGCGTATGCCCCCAGCAGCAGGTTGGCGGCGGCCAGCACGCCGAATTGCAGACACTGCACCGTCAGGATTTTTTCTTGTCTTTGATGAAGCCGATGGAGACCATCAGCAGGGAACCCACCAGCGCCACCAGATTACCAATCAATAACATAGGAAACCTCCGTAAAAAAAGCTGGCACCTTTCGTGCCAGCTTTTGGTTTTGGAATGAAACGGAACCGGCAAAATGCCATCGGCGACAGTTCCGGCTGTTTGTGGTTCGCCCGTCCAATTACGGGCATAGATGGCAGGGAGTATTATACCCAACCGCCGCCGCCCTGTCAATAGGGGATTTGCGAGTGACACAGAATTCAAGTTTTCAAATCAAATATCTGGTTTCCCAATAGTGATAGCCATTTAGGCGGCATAAAATCTAAAAATAATGCCTATTTCATTCAAAAGCCTGTAGGTGCAATTATCCCGAGCGCTTTTAAAATTGAGTTCCGTGCGCGGCGCTACAGGGTTTCCAGCAGCCTCATGATCTCCGCCCGGCCAGCCAGCCCCAGGGAGAAGGCGGTGGCGCTGCCTGCGGCGACGCCCAGCCGGAGGGCGCGGTCGTAGTCGCCCGTTTCCAGCCACCCGGCCAGGAACCCGGCCACCATGGAGTCCCCCGCGCCCACGCTGTTGCGGACTGTCCCCTTGGGGCAGGCCATGCGGCGGCAGCCGCCGTTCTCGTCCAGCAGCAGCGCGCCGTCCCCCGCCAGGGAGACCAGCACGTTCCGCGCACCTTGCCTTTGAAGCGCTTCGGCGCAGGCGGCGATGTCCTCGTCGCTGTGCAGCTCCCTGCAAAACAGCTCCTCCAGCTCCTGACGGTTGGGCTTGATGAGGAAGGGGCGGTACGGCAGCACGTTGAACAGCAGCTCCCCCGCCGCGTCCACCACGGTCTGCACGCCCCGGCCCTCCAGACGGGCCAGGATGCGCTCATAGGTGTCAGCCGGGAGGCATTTGGGGATGGAGCCGGAGAGTACCAGCGTGTCCCCCGGCAAAAGCGCGTCCAGCTGGGCGAAAAGCTGGGCCATATCCCCCTCGGTGATGACAGGACCGGAGCCGTTCAGCTCGGTCTCCTCCCCGGCCTTGATTTTCACGTTGATGCGGGTCATCCCCCGGGCCACATGGAGGAACCGGGTGGTCAGGCCCATATCCCGCAGGCCCCGCTCCAGGCCGTCCCCCAGAAAGCCCGCCACAAACCCCAGGGCCACGGTGTCGTACCCCAGGGTTTTCAGCACGTTGGAGACGTTGACGCCCTTGCCGCCAAACTGGTAGTCCTCCCCAGCGCTGCGGTTGAGGCCACCCGGCTGGAGGTCGCCCTCCAGCTGCACCACGTAGTCGATGGCCGGGTTCAGGGTCACGGTGTAAATCATGGGCTGTCTCCTCTTTTGAGCTGTTAGCAATTAGCTAGAAACAGCCCGCTTCTTTGGTTATTCCTTTGAAACAGGCTTTTCAGTAATTTCAGCGGGAAACCCCTCCGCCACCGCCTAAAGGCGGCGGCCCTCCTCCCCTTTCAGGGGAGGCAAGAGGGGTGGTCGGTTGCGAAACGACAGTTCCCCGTGAAAAAACCGTACCATACTGGGCAGAAGCACGAACCAATCCGTACACGACTAACAGCTAAGAGCTAATCGCTAATTACCATACAGCAGCCAGACGAACCCATAGGGCGGCAGGTTCCACTCGCCTGTGACGTCCACCTCCGCCCCGGTGAGCAGGTCGGTGTGGGGGCCGTAAGCCTCCAGGTGGGCGGTCTGGTGGTACTCGGAGAAGTTGTACACCGCCGTGAAGATCTGGCCGTTCAGCTGGCGCTTCATGCCCAGCAGAGCCTGATCCCCGGCCCAGAAGGTCCAGACCTCCGCCTCGGTGCGGAACACCGGGTTGGCCCGGCGGATAGCCTCCAGATGGGCCAGCCCCTGGAACTGCTTGCCCTGGCGGGTGGCGGGGTCGCTGCGGCGCTCCGCCAGGTCCCACTGGAAGTCGCCCCGGTGGATGTACCGGCTGTCGTCGGCCTTCTTGGGGTCGTCGTGGTAAGTGTAGTCGTTGAGCTGGCCCACCTCGTCCCCGGCGTAGAGGATGGGCAGACCGGTCTGGCTCAGCAGGAAAGCGTGGAGCATCAGGTCGTAGTCGGTGGCCAGCTCCAGGGCGGCGGTGTCGTCCTCATATTCCGCCTTTTCCACCCCCAGCAGGGAGGCGGTAGTGCCGCAGAGCCGGGCGTCCCCCAGCCGGGGGTCGTCGTTATAAAGCTCGCCCCGGGCGAAGGGGCCGGGGAACTTGCCGGTGAAGAAGTCGTTCAAATATTTCTTGTGGGGGACCTCCTGCTGGCCCAGGTTCCAGGCCAGCCAGGGGAAGTCCAGTCCCCAGCCGATGTCGTCGTGGCAGCGGAGGTAGTTCAGGAACAGGTACTCCTTGGGCAGGCTGTTCACCTGGTCCATCTGGTGGCGCAGCAGGCGGGTGTCCCGGGTGGCCACGGTGCTCCACATGGTACACATGGTGGTGGCGTTGTAGAGCATATGGCACTCCGGCTTTTCCACGGTGCCGAAATAGGGGGCCAGCTTCTCCGGGGCCATGACCACCTCGCCCAGCAGGATGACACCGTGGCAAACGATCTCGCAGATCATCCGGCACATCCGCACGATGGTGTGGACCTTGGGCAGGTTGCGGCAGTCGGTGCCCAGCTCCTTCCAGATGTACGGCACCGCGTCCACCCGCACCACGTCGATGCCCCGGTTGGCCAGGAACAGCATATTGTCCGCCATGTCGTTGAACACCGCCGGGTTGTGGTAGTTCAAATCCCACTGGTAGGGGTAGAACGAGGTCAGGACGATTTTTCCGCAGTCCTCCAGCCAGGTGAAGTTGCCCGGCGCGGTGGTGGGGAACACCTGGGGGACGTGCTTCTCGTACTCGTTGGGGATGTCCCAGGTGTCGTAGAAGAAGTACCGGGCCTGGTACTCCGGGTCCCCGGCCCGGGCCTTTTTGGCCCACTCGTGGTCCTCGCTGGTGTGGTTCATCACGAAGTCCATGCAGCAGGAGATGCCCCGGCTGTGGCAGTCGGCGGTCAGCTCCTCCAGGTCCTCCATGGTGCCCAGCTCCGGCTTGATTTTGCGGAAGTCCGCCACAGCGTAGCCGCCGTCGCTGCGGCCGTCCACCGTGTCCAGCAGGGGCATGAAGTGCAGGTAGTTGACATTGCACTCCTGGATGTAGTCCAGCTTCGCCCGGACCCCCTGGAGGGTCCCGGCGAAGGGCTTCACGTAGAGACACATCCCCAACAGCTCGTTGGACTGGTACCAGCCAGGGTCCTGTTCCCGCTGGCTGTCCAGGGCTTTCAGGTCGGTCCCCCGCGCCCGGCTGGCCTGCTCCATCTTGTCCAGCAGGTCCCGGAACGCCGCGTCCCGGTTGGGGGCGTGTTCGTAAAGTTCGTAGTAGAGCCACCGCAGCTCGTCCAGGTGGCGATTCAGGCGCGCCTGGTAATCCGACATGTCGTCTCCTCCTTTAAGAGCGTTCGCTGTTCGGTTTTACTGGTTATCCCTTGCAACCGATTCAACGGTTTCACCTTACTCCTGTAGGGACGTGAGCGTGCCGCCCGGATATGCAAGAGGTTTCTGTGGGCGGCCACGGGCCGCCCCTACACTCACCCATAAAAAACCGAACCGTATGTGTATTGATGCACACCGCAGCTAACAGCTAACGGCTAATAGCCAACAGCTCAACTCACTGCTTCGCCAACAGCGCCAGCACTTCCTCCCGGGTGGGGACACTGGAGATGCCGCCGAACCGGGTGGCGGAGAGGGACGCCGTGGCGCAGGCCAGCCGGACGATCTCGGTCAGCTCCTCCTTGCCCAGGTCGCCGGGAGCGGCGGAGGCCCGCAGCACCTCTCGGACGGCGGTGCCGCCGAAGATGTCCCCCGCGCCGGTGGTGTCCACCACCTTGATGCCGCTGACCTTCCCGGCGGTGCCGCAGCAGGTCTTGTTGGCGAAGTGGCAGCCGTCCGGCCCCAGGGTGGCAAACACCAGCTGGATGCCGAAGTCCTTCAGCAGCTTCTGCGCGCCCTCCTCCGGGGTGCAGCCAAAGAGGAACTCAATCTCGTTGTCGGAAATTTTCACCACGTCGCACTGCTCCAGGCCCCAGAGGATTTGCTTCTTGGCCTCCTCCAGGTCGTCCCACAGAGGCTCCCGCAGGTTGGGGTCGAAGGTGATGAGCTTGCCCTTGCTCTTGGCGTAGGCCACGGCCTTTTGGGTGCAGGTGCGGGCCGGTTCCCCGGTCATGGAGAGGGTGCCGAAGTGGAAGGCGTTGGCCTCGTCGATGAGGGACAGGTCAAGCTCCTCAAAGTGCAGCTGGGTGTCCGCGCCGGGCTTCCGGGCAAAGGAGAACTCCCGGTCGCCGGTCTCGTCCAGGGTGACGAAGGCCAGGGTGGTGAAATAGTCGGGGTCCTTCAGGATGCCGCGGGCCTCGATACCCGCCTCCCGGACGGTGTTGGTCAGCAGCTTGCCAAAGGCGTCGTCGCCCACCTTGCCCAGGAAGGCGGTCTTGCCCCCCAGCATATTGATGGCGGCCAGGAAGTTGGCCGGCGCGCCGCCGGGGTGGGCGGCCATGGTGGGGTGCCCGGCCTCGTCGGTGCTGACGGGGGCGAAGTCGATGAGCAGCTCGCCCAAAGCAGTGATGTCATACATAGCACATTCCTCATTTCTTAAAAGTGGAATCGTTTTCAGACTTGGTACTATCATACAGGACACCGGTGGAAAAGTCAAGCAGTCCAGGCCAATTTTGCCCAAAAAGCGCCCGGATACATGGATGAACCTGTATCCGGGCACTCTATAAATGCTTTTTCATGAAATTTCACAAAACAGCAGTTGGACGAATCGCTGAATGAATGAAACGTATTCCTTGAGCGTAATTCGTTTCGATACCATCCACCCCTCTTGCCTCCTCCATCAAGCGGCACTTCCGCTGCGCTCCCTGCCCTGAAAGGGGAGGAGGGCCGCCGCCTTTAGGCGGTGGCGGAGGGGTTTATAAGTCGAACTTATTCCCTGGCGGCCTTGATCTCCTGGATCAGAGCGGGGATGACCTCGAACAGGTCGCCCACGATGCCGTAGTCCGCCACCTCGAAGATGGGGGCGCTGGGGTCCTTGTTGATGGCGATGACGGTGTCGGAACCGCTCATACCGGCCAGGTGCTGGATGGCGCCGGAGATGCCGCAGGCGATATAAATCTTCGGGGCCACGGTCTTGCCGGTCTGGCCCACCTGGTGGGCGTGGGGAATCCAGCCCGCGTCCACGGCGGCCCGGGACGCGCCCACGACGCCGCCCAGGGTGTCGGCCAGGTCGCGGATGACGCCGAAGCCCTCGGGGCCTTTCATGCCGCGGCCGCCGGAGACGATGATGTCGGCCTCCTCCAGGTTGACAGCCTCGGCCACTTCCTTCACCCGCTCCAACAGCTTGACGCGGATGGCGGCGGGGTCGATGTGGATGTCCTCAGTGATAATTTCCCCAGTGCGGCTCTCGTCTGGCTGGCTCTTTTTGAACACGCCGGGCCGGACGGTGGACATCTGGGGCCGGTGGTCGGGGCAGGCGATGGTGGCCATCAGGTTGCCGCCGAAGGTGGGGCGGGTGGACATCATCAGGCCGTCCTCGATGTCCAACCCGGTGCAGTCGGCGGTCAGACCGGTCTGCATTTTGCAGGCCACCCGGGGACCCAGGTCCCGGCCGTTGTTGGTGGCCCCGTAGAGGACGATGGTGGGCTGATACTTCTCGATCAGCTGGCACATGGCGTAGGTGGCGGCGTCGGTGTTATAGGTGCGGTACTCCTCGCCCTCCACCAGAATGACCTGGTCCGCGCCGTAGGCGATGGCCTGCTTGGCCACGGACTCCACGTCCTGGCCCATGACCACGGCCACCAGCGCCTCGCCCAGCTTGTCCGCCATGGCGCGGCCGGGGTTCAGCAGCTCGTAGCCCACGTTCTTGGCGCGGCCCTCGTCGGTCTCGATAAATACCCAAAGATTCTTAGACGTAAGTCAGCACCCTCCTTACAGCAGCTTGGCGTCGCCCAGCAGGCCCACCAGCTTGCTGGCGGCCTCGGCGGCCTCCAGCCCTTCGATCTTCATGCCGTTCTTCTGATGGGTGGGGGTGTACGTCTTTTTGACCTTGGTGGGGGAACCCGCCAGGCCCCGCTTGTCCTCGGGGACCACCACCTCGGCGGCGGTCAGGACGGTGATTTCCGCATTGCGGGCGGCCATCTTGCCCTTCAGGCTGGGATAGCGCAGGTCATAGGGGGTCTTGTTCATGGTGATGACGCAGGGCAGCGGCGCGGTGAAGTAGTCGTAGCCCTCGTCGCTCTCCCGCTTGACGCGGAGGACGTCGTCCTTCAGCTCTACCTCGGTGGCGTAGGTGATGAGGGGGCGGTTCAGGTGCTGGGACAGCTCGGGACCCACCTGGCCGGTGTCTCCGTCGATGGCCTGCTTGCCGCAGAAGATGATGTCGAAGGGCTTGCCGTTCTTCTCCTCGATGGTCTTGATGGCGGTGGAGATGATGCGGCTGGTGGCCAGGGTATCGGACCCGCCGAAGGCCCGGTCAGAGAGCAGATACGCCTCGTCCGCACCTACGGCGATGCAGTCCCGCAGGGCCTCCTTGTCCTGGTCGGGGCCCATGCAGACCAGGGTGATCTTGCCGCCGTTGGCCTGGCGCAGCCGCAGAGCGGTCTCCAGGGCGTAGGTATCGAAGGTGTTGACGATGGCGGGGACGCCCTCCCGGATGAGGGTGTGCTTCACCGGGTCGATTTTGATCTGGGTGGTGTCGGGCACCTGCTTGACGCAGACCAACAGGTTCAGGGGCTTGCCGCCGGAAACAACGGGAGCCGGAGCGGGGGCCGCCGCGGGTGCGGGCTTGGTCTCCGCCTTGGGGGCGGGCTTGGGCGCGGCGGCGGGCGCGGGCTTGGGGGCGGACTTTTTGCCGTTGTCGGTGTACTTCTTCTTGATCTGCCCGGCGATGACGGTTCGCTGGACCTGGTTGGTGCCCTCGTAGATCTGGAGGATCTTGGCGTCCCGCATCAGCTTCTCCATGGGGTAGTCCTTCATATAGCCGTAGCCGCCCATGACCTGCACGCCGTCAATGGCGCACTTCATGCCGGTGTCGGTGCCGAAGGTCTTGGCGATGGCGGCCTCGTTGGTGAAGGGCAGCCCCGCGTCCATCAGCTCGGCGGCGTGGAGATACATCTGCCGTCCGGCCTGGACCTGAATTTCCATATCCGCCAACATCAGCTCCACGGCCTGGAAGTTGGCCACGGGCTGGTCAAACTGACGGCGCTGCTTGGCGTACTTGGTGGCCTCTTCCACAACGCGCTGGCCAATGCCGATGCCGAAGGCGCCCACGCCTGCGCGGCTGTGGTCCAGGGTCTCCATGATATACTTGAAGCCCCGGTTCTTCCGGCCCAGCAGGTGGTCCTTTGGGATGCGGACGTTGTCGAAGATGACCTCGCTGGTGCAGCTCAGGCGCATACCCACCTTGTCCTCTTCCTTGCCGATGGACACGCCGGGGCGGTCCCGCTCCACAATGAAAGCGGACAGGCCCATGACACCGGCGGAGGGCCGGGTGGAGGCCAGCACCGTGTAAATGCCCGCGATGGGGCCGTTGGAGATAAAGCTCTTGGTGCCGTTGATGACGTATTCGTCCCCGTCCAGCACGGCGGTGGTGCGCACGCCGCCCGCGTCGGAACCGGCGTTGGGTTCGGTCAGGCAGAAGGCGGCGTACTTCTTCTCGTGCATGGTTTCGAACCACAGCTTCTGCTGGTCGTGGGTACCGGCGATGAGCACCGGATAGGAAGCCAGGCAGTTGCCGATCAGGGTGGTACCGACGCCTATGTCGCCCCGGGCGATCTCCTCGCAGATGGCGAAGCACTGCACGTTGGTCAGGCCGTTGCCGCCGAACTCCACGGGGACGCACAGCTCGTTCAGGCCCATGTCGCAGGCCATGTCCAGCAGGGGCTTGGCCGCCTGGGGGGGATTTTCGGTTTTTTCAATCTCACCGACTTGGGGGATGATCTTATTGTCCACAAATTCCCGGACCATGTCCAGCAATGCTCTGGTTTCTTCATCAAAAATCATGACAGTCTACTCCTTTGCATTGGATGTCAGGTTAGATTATAGCATTGAATCCGACGGTTGGCAATGATTTTTATGAAAAAAGGAAAAGCACTAAAATCATTCCTGCGCACCTTTTCTCAGATTACAGTCCCGGCACAGCATTTGGCAATTCTCCGGCGTTGTTTTACCGCCTCTGCTCCAAGGCGTGATGTGGTCGGCGTGCATTTGCTCAAAGGGGAAGGTTTCACCGCAAATCGCGCACTTGTGTCCCTGTTTTTCGTAGGCTGCCAGTGAATCCCGGCGGTCAAATGCCCGGATAGACAGCTTTTTCCACTCCTGTTAGCAGATACTCATAGATTCCGGATTTCTTTGTTACATCCTCATCACCCATCAGCCGTTGAATTTCTAACTCCAGGCTGTTTGGGTCAAGGTCGGTCCGTCTGCCATGCTCATTGAAGAACAAACCCCACGGCAACCCCTTCATCTCTTTACGCTTTTGAGGAAAAATGGCTTGCACCCAGTCAATGACGGAACGAAAATAATTCCACAACTGCACAGCAGTGGGGTCGTTCTGATGTTCTGCCATGTAAGCTTCGATTGACTTGTTCTCCGCACTTGCGGCCCAAAGAATTGCGGTTTCTAAGTATTCTTGACGGATGGATGCTCCTGTAAGGTAGTCCCCTCCGAGAATACTGGCGGCACATCCGGTTTTAGAGAAATAGCGTTTTGCGTCCGACACCCAGGAACCGGCATAAACCGCATTACGCAGTTCCTGGTCAGTCAGCCGCTCTGCACCGATGTTGATGATTTTAAACCATTCCAGTTTCTCCGAATCTGTCCCATCGCAAACATAGACGAACAGAGGATAGTTTAAAATCTGCTCCTGCTGGTCAGTGGGGAGGTTATAAAAATACTTATCATCTACAGAGAAAGAACCATCCACATATTCGCAGACAGAAATGGTACGCTGCTGTCCGTCCAGCACCTCAAAACCGTCTGAGCCGTCCTCCTGCTTTACCTTGCACCAGTACATGACATTCAACGGCAAATTCTTCCGAACTGTGCGAATTACTTCATTTCGCTTCTTGTCATCATAGATGAACTCCCGCTGGTAGCGGGGACGGATGTCCAGGCGCTCACCGTAGCCCACAACGCCTTCTTCCGCATCGTTGAAATATCCCTCGTATACCTCTCCAATCGTGACCTTAAACTCTGTTATCTCCATTGTGTTGCTCCTCCCTTGGCCGTTCAGGGTGTTTGTTGCGGATAAGAATCCGTGCATATCTTGGCTTTCCATTTATTGCAACTCTGCCACCAACCAAAAATTGTTTAGGCACAGTATATCTGTCCAGTCCAATTATTTCAAATTGGTCAGGGTTATATTTATCCATAAATGTGACTGGAACACCCATCACTCCAGCATAATCACAAGGAATTTCAGATGTTTTTCCAACTTCAATCGCATCATAATTGTCGTATTTTGGATATGTATCCGGCGAATACCGTTTAACAAGAATCATTTCTTCGTGGCGCTGCCTAATATCAAGGTTCGTATACCATCTCACACCCTTCACCCGTATAAAGCGCCGCCCATTTTCATCTATCCAGCACCCAGAGGCATTCAACGGATAATTGTCTGGAACAAAAAACTTTCTGTCACCTGAATGAATGCTTGCACCGATCCAAATCTGATTATTCTTGAGCAGAGGGAAAAACTCTTTATAAGTAATTGCATTGATATTTCCGATAATGATGAAATGCTTCTGCTTTTCCATCAATGTGCTGACGTATTTCCGAAACAAAGAAAATGGCGGATTTGTTACCACAATGTCTGCCTCATCCAACAGTGCCAGGCACTCTGGACTGCGGAAATCACCATCGCCCTCCAACTCAGTCAGTTGGTTCTCACCAGATTTGAAAAGCTCGGCCACGTCCAGCATATCCACGCCGCCGTCTCCCGTTTTGTCATATACCGTTGTGACAACAGCCTTATAGGGGCGTTTTTCACCGTCATCGTACCAAGATGTACTGTCCTCATCGCCAAAGGCAATGGCCATCTGTCCATCTTCCTCCATCCGATAACGCAGCTGATGTCCCATAATAGGAGAGGTACTGTAACAGGTGGCAATCAGTTTTTTCAGCCCAAGACGATTGAAATTCAACACAAAATACTTGAAAAAATTGCTTTCAAATGGGTCGTCACAGTTGCAGAAAACAGTTTTTCCTCTGAAATGCTTCCGATAATAGCGCAGTTCCTTTTCAATGTCAGTAAGCTGGGTATAAAACTCATCGTTCTTGTTAGTCTTGGCGGCACCCAACGCCAGGCTGTTATTTGCCATCTCCTTGCCCTCCTTTGTTCTGTTATTTTATTCATTTTAGCACAGAGCAGATGAAAAAGCAATATATGGTGTGATACTGTAATAGATTGTAAAAAACCACCCAAATGTGTGGCATTTCACATCATTTGGGTGGAGGGTTCGTTTTAAAAATTGTCATTTGGAATCAATCTCGCATTACCTGGGCGTCAATCGGCCTCATAAAAATAACTGACCAAAACGGCGCCGTCCTGCTCTGCCCACTGCAACTTGCCGCTGCGGGTCGCGGTTTCGCCGTCGATTTGCAGGGTAACGGTGTAGGAATAGCCGTTCTCCTGGGCGGTGAGGGCCACGTCCTGCACCATGGCGGGGGTCTCGGCGTAAAGCGCATCGTACTTGAAGGGGATGCGGTTCTGCACCAGCTTCTCATACAGGTCCTCCGTCACCAGCGGGGAAATTCCCGCATAATAGGCTTCTGCCACCTCAGCAGGAAATTCCTCGTAGGCGGCGCTGCCCTCCGCCGAGGAAACGGTGCTGTCCAGCGCCTCCATCGCCGCCAGGTACGCGGTGTACCGCCCCTGGTCGTCCGTGGTGTAAACGCTGGTCAGGAACTGCTCCAGCGCGGCCTCCACCTGGGCGACGTCCGCCGCTTCGCCGCCCGACCCGTCCGCAGCGGAGACGCTGCCGGTGGACGCGGAGCCGTCTGTGGTGGTTTGGCTCCCGCCGCAGGCTGTGCAGGCCGCCAGCAGCAGCGCCAAAATCAGGAGTAACGAAACTTGTCTCTTCATAGAGAACCCTCCTTTATTTAGGGAACCTCTGATCAAATACCTTCTGGCGTCTGAGCGGCATCTTTTGTGCAACTCTTCGTTGCGAAATCTTGAAATACATCCAGTATTACCCTCAAGGGGTACGCCCGCGCCTTCGGCGCTCCTGGTCCTGCGATTTCACGCCTCGATTTGCGCAAAATCTACTCGCTCAGCCATCCAGTGCCATTTAATCAGAGCTTCCTTTGGTATCTCTATCCTATCATGGCCTTTATTTTTTGTCAATAGCAAAAAATATGAATTGAAAAATATTTCTGCTGCTGCATTTTTTGTGGGAAAACGGTTGACAAACTGCCTCCCCCCTTTTATCCTATTTCTATAGAAAAAAGTATCGACAATGGGAGGAGGCGTGGCACTTGGCGGCGGAAAACCCGAAGGAGCGTTCCAACAACCTGGAGGAAAATCTGAAAAAAGCCCTGACCGAGCTGCTGGTGCTGTACCTGCTCTCCCAGCGGGAATATTACATTTGGGAGCTGACCGACGCCCTGAAGGAAAAGAGCGGTGGCGCGCTGACCATCGTCTTTCCCTACGCGGCCATCTACCGGATGTCCCGGGCGGAGTACATCACCGAGAGCAAAAAGCGGGTGGCCCCGGACGGGCGCTGGCGGCAGTATTACAAAATTACGCGGTCGGGCCGGGCCTACCTCCGGGAGCTGCTGGAGACCTATGACCGGTTCATCACCGGCGTTTCCGAGATTTTGAAGGGAGGGGACGGCACATGAACGAGGCGGCATTGCAATACCGGCGGGCCGTGCGAAAGCACCTCCGCTGTGGCCACAACGCCCGGCGGCGGCTGGATGGAAAACTGGTCGGTCTGCTGGACACCTTTCTGGAGGATGACCCCGCCCCGGACCGGGCGGCGCTGGAGGCCGCTTTCGGCACGCCGGAGGAGCTGGCCGCCACCCTGATGGAGGAGCTGGCTCCAGAGGAGCGGGTCCAGTGGAAGCGGCGGCGGCTGGCGGTGCGGGTGGTTTGCGTGGCGCTGGCGGCGCTGCTGGCGGTGTTCAGCGTCTACACCTTTTTCTTCAAGGAACGGCCGGTTCAAATCACCACGTATGAGTTTTCTTATATTACCGGGGGCGCGGATCGCTCCATTTCCCCGGCGGATGGATCTCAGGAGTGACAGACGATCTCATGAAACAGACAGCGACAGCGGAAACCGGCTGATGGTTCCGCTGCCGCTGTTTTTGACCGCTAAAGCGCCTTAGAGCGCCTTTTTGATTTGCTGAATGGCTCCCTTCTCCAGCCGGGAGACCTGGGCCCGGGAGATGCCCACCTCCTGGGAGACCTCCATCTGGGTCTTGCCCTGGTAAAAACGCAGGTCCAGGATGCGGCGCTCCCGCTGGTCGAGCCGCTCCATGGCCTCGTGGAGGGCCAGATGCTCCAGCCACTTTTCGTCGGTGTTTTTTTCGTCCTTCACCTGGTCCATGACGCACATGGCGTCGCCCCCGTCGGAGTAGATGGGTTCGTACAGGGACACCGGGTCCGCGATGGCGTCCAGCGCGAACACCACGTCCTCCCGCTTCATGTCCAGCCGCTTGGCCAGCTCGTCCAGGGACGGCTCCCGCTGGTACTCCCCCAAGTACGCCTCCCGGGCCTGGAGGACCTTATAGGCCACGTCCCGCATGGAGCGGCTGACCCGCACCGCGGAGGAGTCCCGCAGGAAGCGGCGGACTTCGCCGCTGATCATCGGAACGAGCAGGCTGTGGGGAAAAAAGAAATTGGTTGCTGATTTGATTGATTTTGGCGAAAATCAGCGTTTTTCTCATTCAAAACTTATAGTCTATCCTGATGCTGTAACCGTCGATTACAACTTTATCAATGGCTTCACGGACAAGCATTTGGCGTTCCGTGTCGCTCATGGTAGGCCACATGGTCTTGATACTTTTCATCTTCTCCTGGATGGAATCGACCTTTCCCAGCGTATCCCGGCGCTCCTGCTCCGTCTGGATTCGCTTTTCCAGTTCTCTGCTCTTATCCTGGAGTTCCTGGATCTGCGCTTGCAGCTCCTCCTCCGTGCTCTCGTCCGCGATGGCGTATAATTTGATGAGCCGCTTGATTTTGTTCTCCGTGGTCTTTTTGCTTAAAATCAGTGTTTCGTATACACCCATTCGCTCGGTGTCATCCGGGTCAACGCCGTCAACCCCCTGCCCGTAAGAGAACATATCCTCCAGCACGGCCTTCTCCACGTCATCGGCCCAAAGCAGCAGGTTGTCACACTCCGGGTCTTTGACCATATAAGGCTTGGATTTGTGCCGACTGTAGCAGATGATTTTGGCCCCGGCCTTGCCCCATTTCTGGTAGCGCATCTTGGCACCGCAGCGGCCGCAGACGCACAGCCCCGACAGCAGATAATCCGCCCGCAGGGAAATGTGGAGCGTAGAACGCTGGCTGACCAGCCGCTGGGCTTCCTCGAACAACTCCTCGCTAATCAACGGCTTGTGGCGCATCTGATATTCCACGCCGTTGTAGTACATTTTTCCGGTGTAGGTCTTTCTCGTGAGTATCTGATAGACAAGCTTATCATATCGCAAATCCAGGGCATTTGCAATGGTTTGTGTGCCAACTCCCCGCAGATACATCTGGAAAACCTGCCGCACGGTATCCGCATCTTGGTTGGGAACGAGGATGCCCGTGGTGGGGTCGTAGTCGTAGCCAAAGGGGACGCCGCCCCCGCCGGGCCAGTATCCATCTTCAACTCGTTTCTTCATGCCTGCCCGTGTGCGTTCATAGATGTTTTCCCGCTCAAATTGGGCGAACACGGAGAGGATACCTACGACGACACGTCCCTGAGCCGTGGATGTGTCGAAGGATTCCTGAATCGAAGAAAATGCCACGTTATTTTCCAAAAAGACATCTTCGATCAGATAAAGGGTGTCCTTCTGCGAACAGCTGAGACGGTCCAGCTTGTACACGATCACGTCGGTAACAACGTGGGCCTTCACGTCCTCCATCAACTGCTGCATCGCCGGGCGGTCCAGAGAACCGCCGGAATATCCGTCATCCACATAAAAGTGGTGGGTACATCCCTTATCGTACTTTGCGATGATATATGCACCGAGTTTTTCCTTCTGAATGTCAATCGAGTAGCCTTCTTCGGCCTGCCGCCGCGTGGAAACACGGCAGTATAACGCGATGTTTTTCTGCGAAGCGCTGACCTCCTTGACCTTCATCATCTTGCTTTTTCTGGCCACAGGTGCCACCTCCCATACTTATGACTGTATATTTGCCTGAAAAAATCGCTCCTATGAGCGGAGATACCACCCACAGGAGCATTCTGTAAGCCGGTTATCCAGCCGCACATTCCTCCAGGAGCCGGGCCTTCACCCGTGCTATGATTTTACGGATATGGTCGTTCATCAGCGGAATGTTTTGCATCTCTTTTCGGGTGATAGGAACCCCGTTCAATGTTCTGGTCACTACAAATTCCATAAAATATCATACCTCCTGTTTCCATTATGCCTGGTCTTGGCTGTGGTTAAACTTCCGCGCCTCCGAAGTCCGGTTTTGCTTTCTGTCATTTAGCTTACCGCAGATATTCTTAAAAAGCGAGGATGTCACCGGCGTGGTGTCCCCGGACCCCCGGGGTTTATCGCTTTCGCACGGAAGGGCAGTATGTGTAACCTCACGAAAAAAGGGAGCGTTGCAAAACACTCCCCCACAAAAAGCGAAGGTTAGGCGCCCGAAAGGGGTAGCCTAACCTTGCTTTTTGCTTTAGAATATTGGTGTGAACAATAACAATTCCAAGCAAGGCCAGTATACGACATATGAGCGGGATGGTCAACTGGTACTTGCATTAAATCAGGGCAACAGCATTTAAATTTAACCCAAAAGAATAGACAAAAACGCTTCA
>JAJPXY010000025.1 GCA_021205205.1 Clostridiales bacterium | reverse complement strand
GCCGCTTGACGGCGGAGGAGGGCCGCCGCCTTTAGGCGGTGGCGGAGGGGTTTCATGGGGAATTGAACGAAATTGGATAATTAGGTTTCAAAAAGCGTCAAAAGCTCCGCAAAACACTCCACCTTCGCCACATATCCCTCCGCCTGGCCCAGCCCATAGGCGGCGAACACGAAGTCGATACCCGCTCTGGCGCAGGAATTGGCGTCGCCCTGGGTGTCCCCCACGTAGACGGGGTTTTGCAGACCGTACCGCTCCATCAGGATGTGGATGGTTTCGTCCTTCTCCACTCTCGTCTCCCCCCAGGAGAGCCACCCCTCGAAGCAATCCCGCAGGTGACAGCTGTCCAGCAGGATCTCGATATACCCCTGCTGGCAGTTGGAGACGATGAACAGCCGGTGCCGCTCCGCCAGCTTCCGCACCGTTTCCGCCACGCCGGGATAGAGGATGCCGGGGTCCTTTGCCAGCCCGATGTTCTCCTGGGCGAAGCACCGCTCCCCCAGCTCGCGGCGCTGGGCGGGGGACAGCTCCGGCACCAGGTCCAGCATGATGTCGTCCATGGTCTTGCCGAACTCTTTTTCCAGCGTTTTGCCGTCCCAGTGGTAGGGCCTGCCGGTGTACTTTTGCGCCTCGGCGGACCAGATTTTGGCCACCTTGTGGCAGGAGTACCAGAGAGTGCCGTCCACGTCAAAAATAATGCCGTCATATTGGTGCATCATACCATCTCCATAATAGATCCAGGGTCAGCAGGTCGGGGAACCGGTGGATGGTGGCGGCGGGTCGCTGAATCGTCCCGAAGCCGTAGGCAGCGTAGATGATGTCCACCCCCGCTTTGGCGCAGGCGTCCGCGTCCGCCTGGATGTCCCCCACGTAGACGGGGTTTTTCAGCCTGCACTGTTTCTTCAGCGCCCCCAGGGTCACGTCCTTGGGGGCGTTGGTGTCCGCGTAGCACAGCCAGCTGCAAAAATAGCGGCTCAGGCCGGTGCCCTGGAGCATGGCCTCGATGTAGCCCTTGCCGCAGTTGGAGACGATGAACAGCGGATACCGCGCCATCAGCTTCTCCAGCGTTTCCTCCACGCCGGGGTAGAGGGTGCCTGGCCGCTCCAGCAGCACCTCGTTCTCCCGGCGCAGGCAGTAGTCCCCCAGCACCGCCTTCCGCTCCGGCGGCACGCCGGGGAAGGCGAAGTCGATCAGCACGTCCAGAGGCTTGCCAAAGAGCTGCCCAAAGGTTTCGCTCTCCAGCGTGCCGGGGACGCCGGTCAGCTCCTCAATAGCCAGGTTCCACCCGGCGGTAATGCTCTCTCTGGCGTCCCAGAGGGTGCCGTCGATGTCAAACACGATTGCGTCGTAGCTCATGATTTCTCCCAAAAGGGCCGCCGCAAGCGCGGCGGCCCTGAGTGTCGGTTGTGTTTACTTAAAATACGCCGCGCCGGACTCGAAAATGGGCATCAGCTTCTCGCCGGGGATGTTCTTCGCCACGCCGGGGTTCCACCGCTCGGTGTGGCCCATCTTGCCGAACACCCGCCCATCGGGGCTGAAAATGCCCTCGATGGCGTAAAGGGAGCCGTTGGGGTTGGCGGAGATGTCCAGGGACGGACGGCCCTGGGCGTCCACATACTGGGTGGCGATTTGCCCATTCTGCACCATCTGCTCCAGGATGGGAGACGGGGCCACGAAGCGGCCCTCGCCGTGGGAGATGGGCACGCTGTACACGCTGCCCACCTCGGACTTGAGCATCCACGGGGACTTGACCGAGGCCACGCGGATGTCGCAGTAGCGGCTCTGGTGGCGGCCAATGAGGTTGAAGGTCAGGGTGGGGCAGCTCTCGTCCAGGTCGCGGATTTCGCCGTAGGGCACCAGACCCAACTTGACCAGAGCCTGGAAGCCGTTGCAGATGCCCAGCATCAGGCCGTCTCGGTTTTTGAGCAGGTCATGGACCGCGTCCTTGATGCGGGGGTTGCGGAAGAAGGAGGCGATGAACTTGCCGGAGCCTTCCGGCTCGTCGCCGCCGGAGAAGCCGCCGGGCAGCACGATCATCTGTGCCCCCTGAATGGCCTGTTCCAGCGCCGCTTCGCTCTCGGTCAGCAGGCCGGTGGTCAGGTTGCGGATGACCAAAATCTCCGGCTCGATGCCCGCCCGCAGGCAGGCGTTGGCGGTGTCGTACTCGCAGTTGGTGCCGGGGAACACGGGAATGACCGCCCGGGGCCGGGCCAGCTTGGTGGCCGGGGCGTGGGTGCTGCGCTGGGCGCAGTCAACGTTGGGGATGGCGTAAGGGTGTTCCACCTTCGCCACGGTGGGATAGACCTTTTCCAGCGTGCCCTCCCAGGCGGCGCGCAGGTCGTCCAGGGGCAGCTCCTCCCCCGCTACCCGGAGGATGGGCAGGCCGGTGGTCTCGCCGATCTTCTCGCCGAAGTCCACGTCCTCGGTCAGCTCCGCGATGATCGCGCCGTAGTGCCGGTCAAAGAGCTTCGCGCCGGTCAGGTTGTCCCCGCCGATAAAGCCGATACCGTTGCCGAAGGCCATTTTCATCAGGCCCTCGGCCACACCGCCGGAGGTCAGCGCCCAGGAACCGGCCACCTTGCCCTCCAGTACCAGCCGGTGGTACTGCTGCCACAGGGCCTTCATGGCGGGGTAGTCCCCCTCCGGGGCGGCGAAGAGATACACCGGGTGGCCAGGAGCCTTGAACTCGTTGGAGACGATGTTCTCCACCTTCTCCGGCGCGATGGCGAAGGAGACCAGGGTGGGCGGCACGTCCAGGTCCATGAAGGAGCCGGACATGGAGTCCTTGCCGCCGATGGCGGCGCAGCCCAGCTCCAGCTGAGCCTGATAGGCCCCCAGCAGGGCGGAGAAGGGCTTGCCCCAGCGGTGGGGGTCCTCGTGGAGCCGCTCAAAGTACTCCTGGAGGGTCAGGTAGGCTTTCTCGTTGTCGCCGCCGGCGGCCACCAGCTTGGCCACGCTCTCGATGACCGAGCACTGTGCCCCCAGGAAGGGGTTCCGGGCCATCAGCTCCGGGTCGAAGCCGGAGGCCATGATGGAGCAGGTGGTGGTGGTGTGGCCGGGACCCACGGGCAGCAGACCCACCATGGCCTGGGTGGGGGTCAGCTGCTTTTTGCCGCCGTAGGGGAACAGCACGGAACCGGCCCCGATGGAGGCGTCGAACCGCTCGGTCAGGCCCCGCTGGGAGGCGGTGTTGGGGTTTTCGGCCAGGGCGAAGAAGCGGCTCTTCACGTCGGCGGTCTTGTCGTCCTCCGGCTTGCCGGGGAGGGCGGGGACTGCTACGGCGGCGTGCTTCACCGCGCCGTTGGAGTTCAGGAAGGAGCGGGACAGGTTGGCGATGGCCGCGCCGTTCCAGTTGATGACCATGCGAGGCTCCTCCGTGACCACGGCCACGGTGTACGCCTCCAGGTTCTCGGCGGTGGCGGCGGCGATGAACTTGTCCACGTCCTCCGGGGCCACCACAACGGCCATCCGCTCCTGAGACTCAGAGATGGACAGCTCGGTGCCGTCCAGACCCTCGTACTTCTTGCGCACGGCGTTCAGGTCGATTTGCAGACCGTCGGCCAGCTCACCGATGGCAACGGAGACGCCGCCCGCGCCGAAGTCGTTGCAGCGCTTGATCATCCTGGTCACATCGCCATTGCGGAACAGCCGCTGGATTTTGCGCTCCTCCGGGGCGTTGCCCTTCTGCACCTCGGACCCCATGGTCTGGAGGGAATCCATGTTGTGGGTCTTGGAGGAGCCGGTGGCCCCGCCGATGCCGTCCCGTCCGGTGCGGCCGCCCAGCAGGATGACGATGTCGCCGGGGGCGGGGACTTCCCGCACCACCGCGTCAGAGCGCACCGCGCCCACTACGGCCCCCAGCTCCATGTGCTTTGCCACATAGCCGGGGTGGTAGTATTCGTTGACGATGCCGGTGGCCAGGCCGATTTGGTTGCCGTAGGAGGAGTAACCGGCGGCGGCGGTGGTGGCCAGCTTCCGCTGGGGCAGACGGCCCTCGATGGTCTCGCTCATGGGCACCCGGGGGTCGCCGCAGCCGGTGATGCGCATGGCCTGGTAGATATACGCACGTCCGGAGAGGGGGTCCCGGATGGCGCCGCCGATGCAGGTGGCCGCGCCGCCGAAAGGCTCGATCTCCGTGGGGTGGTTGTGGGTCTCGTTCTTGAACTGGAGCAGCCAGTCCTCCTCCTCGCCGTCCACGTCCACGGGGATGTGGATGGAGCAGGCGTTGATCTCCTCGGACTGGTCGATGTTAGCGAGGCCGCCCCGCTTTTTCAGCACCTTGGTGCCGGCGGTGGCGATGTCCATCAGCGTCTCCGGGCGGGCGGCGGCCTTCTCCTGGCCGTAGACCTCCACCCGGTCGGCCTTGTAGCGGTCATAGGCGGCCTTGACGGCGGGGTCCTGAATGTCGGCGGAATCCAGATGGGTGCCGAAGGTGGTGTGGCGGCAGTGGTCGGACCAGTAGGTGTCCACCACGCGAATTTCGGTGATGGTGGGGTCCCGGTGCTCCTCGTTCTGGAAGTAGGACTGGAGGAAGGCCAGGTCGTCCAGGTCCATGGCAAGGCCCAGCTGCTTCAGCAGCCCAGCCAGGGCCTCCCGGTCCATGCCGATGAAGCCCTCCACCGTGGCCACGGAGGTGGGGGTGTCGTAGGTCTGCACCAGGGTCTCCGGCTTGACCATGGCGGCCTCCCGGCGCTCCACCGGGTTGATGAGGTAGCGGCGCACCCGGTCCAGCTCCGCCGGGGAGACGGCGGGCAGCAGCACATAGAGGGTGGCGGCGCTGACCAGGGGCCGGTCACAGCCCGCCAGCAGCTGGACGCACTGGGCGCAGGAATCCGCCCGCTGGTCGAACTGGCCCGGCAGGGCCTCCACCGCCAGGATGGAGTGATCCTCCGGCGGGGCGGGCAGCGTTTCGTCATAGAAGTTGTCCACCATCGGCTCGGAAAAGACGGTGGTCTTGGCCCGCTGGTAGACGGCCTCGTCGATTTGGTCCACGTCGTAGCGGTGGATGATGCGAACGCCCTCCAACTGCGTCAGGCCCAGCTGCTCCCGCAGCTCGGCCAGCAGGTGGCTGGCCTCCAGGTCGAAGCCGGGGCGTTTTTCCGCGTAGCAGCGGTACACTTGGTTGCTCATAATTCCGTTCCTCCTGTTGCTGTCTGTTGAAACTGTTCACGTTGGAAGTGCTGGAAAAGTGCGCTGTTGGGATGTTTTGATTGCTAATTTGTGTGTCAGAAACCCCTCCGCCACTAGGCACATGGTTTCTCTTTTGCTGTCGTAGGTGTAGGGGCGGCGCTCCGCCGCCCGCAGGAACCACCTGCTTACCTGGGCGGCCAAGGGCCGCCCCTACAGGTGTGCAATTATATTTTCAAGTGAAAGTCTGAAAGCCGATTTAATGGGGCACCAGATAATTCTATCAATCTTCTGCTTTGCTGACCTCCACCGCCGCTTCGGTGAAGGTCCAGTCCCAGAAGTGGTAAAACAGGTTCTGCTGGGTGGGCTTCTGGCTGGTGAGGTACCCCTCCCGGCTGAGCAGGGAGTATGTCTTGAAGCAGACCGGGATAAACGGGGCCTGGTCCGCCAGCTCCCGGTAAAAATCGGAGGCCGCGGAGGACCGCTCCTCGCTGCTGGCGCAGTTGAACAGCCGGGACAGCTCCGCCAGGTCGGCGTCGTAGTAGTCGCTGTAATTCAGGCTGCCGCCGTAGCCGATGAACTGGGTCAGGTCGAAGTTGCCCTTCAGCTTCACCTCGCCCAGGTAGAGATCGTAGTCCCCGTTCCGCAGGGCCTTTTTGTACTTGGACCAGGAGAGGACCTCCACGTCCACGTCCAGCCCCGCGTCCTCCAGCTCTTGGGCAATTTCCTTCGCCAGGGAGACCTTAAAGCTGGAGTTGGAGTTGACCACCAGGGTCAGGGTGGAGCCGGGGTCCGCCGCCGCGCACAGTTCCTCCGCCGCCGCGCGGTCATAGCTCAACTCCTCCGCCAGCTCCTCATCGTAGAGGGTGGAGCTGGGGGAGACGGGCAGCGCCGCCGCCTCCGCGTGGCCTGCCAACATCCGGGTGACCAGCGTCTCCCGGTTCAGGGAGCGGTAGAGGGCGGAGCGGAGGGACTGGTCGGCGCAGGCCCCTTCGCTGGTGTTGCAGCCCAGGTAGATCATGTTGGTGGTGGCGTAGTCGGTGACGTTATAGCTGCCGGTGTAGGTCAGGGAGTCCGCGCCGGTCATGTCGGTGGAGACCACAGAGACGTTGCCGCTGCTGAACCCAAAGACCAGCTCGTCGCTGTCCTCCACGGCGTAAATTTGAATCTCCTCCAGGGGCTGAGTGATGGTTTTGACCACCAGCATGGTGGCGTCTGACCCGCTGGTGTTGTTCAGGTTCTCCACTTCCTCCTCATACTCCCGGGTCAGCTGCCACCAACTGCTGTTGGCGGTCAGTTTGGTGGGCAAGCCGTTCTTGTTCCGCTGGGGGATGTACGGCCCCGTCCCCACGGGGAACAGGTCCTCGCCGGTGCCGTTTTTCACGATGGGGATGTCCAGCACGGCGGCCACGTTGGTGTTGGCCCCGCTGATGGTCAGGTAGACGGTGGTGCTGCTCCCCTGCCACACGTTGGTGACGGTGGAGAGGCGGTTGTGGTAGACGCTGTCGGAGTCCATGGCACATTCGATGGAATAGACCACATCGTCCGCGTCCATGGTGCTGCCGTCGGAGAAGGTCACGCCGCTGCGGAGGGTGATGGTCACGTCCGTCTCGTAGGTGGTGATGGCGGTCTCAGCGGTCTCCTCCGCCTCCGCGCTGGCGGAGGCGTCGATCTCGTCGCCTTCCGCGCCGGGGTCGGTGTCCTCATCGGTTTTGGAATCGTCGTCCGTCTCCTCGTCCTCCTCGTCCTCCATGGTGGTGGTGCCGGTGGAGCGGACCTCCGCCGTCACCGATTCCGCCAGACAGGGGATGGCCTGGAAGGACTCGTTCACTTCAAATAAACTCTCGTAGACCAGGCCGGAGATGGTCTGGTTCTGAGCGTTGTCACAGTAATAGGGGTTGATGCCCACCCCTTTGTAGTACCCCAGACCGAAGGCGGACAGCTCGTCCGTCTCCTCCGGTTCCTCCACCACATCTTCCACAGAGGTGTCCGCCGAGCCTTCGGCGGAATTGTCCCCGTCGGCAGAGCTGTCCCCCTGACGGGCGCAGGCCGTCAGGCCCAGCAGCAGAGAGAGAACCAGCACAAGGGAGAGAAAGGAACGTTTTTTCATGGGAAAACCTCGTTGTGATAAGCTGTTAGCCATTAGCCATTAGCTGTTAGTCAAGTATTGCTGGCTTAAAGCAAACAGCCAATAACTGAAACAACAGTTGGCGGCTAACCATGAACTGTCAGCCAAACACTTCCAGGCTAATAGCTAAAAGTTAAGAGCTATCATACCAGTTGAATGATGGCCGCCATAGACCCCCGTGCGGGGCCAGTGTGCCTGTGGCTCCAGTATATATCAGGATGGCAACAGGTGCAATCGTCAGAAATAACGATTTTTTGTGGCAAAACCCCGGCTTTTTCAAGCCAGTAGCTATTGATCCCCTTCAAATCCACCCGAAACTTGCCGCCCGGCAGCAGGTCGATATAAGGGGCTGCCGCCGCGCCCATGGCCCGCTCCATGGCCTGGGGCACGTCGCCGTGGGTCTCGAAGCAGCAGCGGGAGATGCCCGGCCCGATGGCGCAGCGAATGTCCTCCGGGCGGCAGCCATAGACCTGGGCCATGGTCCGCACCGTTTTCCCGGCGATGCACAGGGCAGTGCCCCGCCATCCGGCGTGGCAGGCCCCCACCACCCGGCGCACCGGGTCGCAGAGCAGGACGGGGATGCAGTCGGCAGAGAAGATCACCAGCGGCAGGCCGGGGACGTCGGTCACCAGCCCGTCCGCCTCGTAGTCCCGGGGGCTGTCCAGGCCCTTCCCCGCGTCCGCCGGGGTGCAGACTCGGATCTCGTCCCCGTGGACCTGGTGGGAAAAGACCATGTTGTCCATCTGCGCGCCCAACGCGCCGCAGAAGCGGCGGTAGTTCTCCCGGACGTTGGCAGGGTCGTCCCCCCGGGCAATGCCCAGGTTCAGGCTGGAAAGGCAGCCCTCGCTGACCCCGCCCAGCCGGGTGGAGAAGCCGTGGACCGCAGCCCCATCGGTGAGCCCTTCCGCGCTGAGCCAGTCCAGACCAGCTTCCCCCTGTCTGTGGATAAAATACATTGCGTCTCCCTCCGCGTAAAAGACAGCCGCAGACAAACCGCCTGCGGCTGGAAAAATTGTTTTGGTCAATGTGCAATGACTGGGTTTTCAGCCACAGTCCCAACAGGAACGTTTTAGGAAACAGTTCGCAGCCCTCGCCGCAAGGCGACAGGAGATGTTTGCGTTTCCGTATCATTGCACACTGCACATTGCTAATTGCTAATTTGAACAACGGAACGAAGGGACTGCCCGGCTTCCTCATAGAGGAAACATCCGAAGGGACGACCCAGCGCCGTTCTCAGGCTTTCTTGCTCTCGCTGACGGCCTCCTGGGCGGCCTCGTCCACCTCGTCGGGGACATAGCGCTTGGCGCCGTTTTTGCCGTGGCACTTCTTGAACTTCAGGCCGGAGCCGCAGGGGCAGGGGTCGTTGGGACCCACCTTGGCGCCCTTGACGATGGGCATCCGCTTGGGCTTCTCGGACTCGTTGGCGGCGACTTTATCCACCTTGCCGTGCTCCGCGTCGGCGGGAGCCGCCTGACGGCGGGCCACGCCCCGGGTCTGGATGCCCTGGGTGCGGGGGTCGGTGGCGGCGTTGGTGTAGCCGCCGCGGCCCTCGGAGGTGACGCGGGCCACGGCCCGCCGCTGGAGGGAGCGCTCCCGCAGCCGGAACAGGTACAGACGGCGCACCGTCTCCTCCCGAATCTGGTCCATCATCAGCTCAAAGACCTCGAAGCCCACCCGCTTATAGGCGACCACCGGGTCCTCCTGGCCGTAGGCCCGGAGCCGGATGCTCTGCTTCAGGTCGTCCATGGCGTCCAGGTGTTCCATCCAGTATTCGTCCACGACGCCCAGCAGGATGACCCGCTCGGCCTCCCGCATACCGCCTTCGCCGGGCATTTTCTCGTTGACGATGGCCTCTTTCTGGGCGTAGATGTCCAGCGCCCGGGCCTTGACCTCCTCGATCAGCTCCTCCGGCGTCTTTTGGGCCATTTCCTCCTCGGTGAAGTTCATCTCGTCCGCCGTCAGGAACATGGTGCGGTATTTCGCGATGGCGTCCTGGAAGTCCTCTACGGTCAGGTGGTGCTGCTCGCCCACCTTGCCATGAATGGCGTTGGTGATGCTGGCGGAGATCATCTCCAGGACGGTGTCCTTCATGTTCTCCCCGGCCAGCACCTTGCGCCGGTCGGCGTAGATGACCTCCCGCTGGGTGTTCATCACGTCGTCGTAGTCCAGCACGTTCTTACGGGTCTGGAAGTTCCGGGACTCCACCTTCATCTGGGCCTTTTCGATGGCGTTGGAGAGCATTTTGGCGTCGATGGGGGTGTACTCGTCGATGCTCAGGTTGTCCATCATCTTCTGAATCCGGTCGGACCCGAAGAGCCGGAGAATGTCGTCCTCCAGGGACAGGAAGAAGCGGCTCTCGCCGGGGTCGCCCTGACGGCCGGAACGGCCGCGCAGCTGGTTGTCGATGCGGCGGGCCTCGTGGCGCTCGGTGCCCAGGATGAACAGACCGCCCACGTCGCAGACCTGCTTGGCCTCCTCGGCGATCTCAGCCTTATACTTGGCCTGGCTCTCCACGAACATTTTCCGGGCAGCCAGCACGTCCTCGTTGTTGGTGTCGGCGTAGCCGGTGGCCTCGGCGATGACCTCGCCGTTGTAACCGGCCCGGCGCAGGTCGGCCTTGGCCAGGTACTCGGCGTTGCCGCCCAGCATGATGTCGGTGCCGCGGCCGGCCATGTTGGTGGCTACGGTGACGGTTTTCAGCTTGCCGGCCTGGGCGATGATCTCGGCTTCCTTCTCGTGGTTCTTGGCGTTGAGGACGTTGTGGGGGATGCCCGCCTTGCGCAGCAGCTTGGACAGATGCTCGGACTTCTCGATGGAGACGGTGCCCACCAGCACGGGCTGGCCGCGGTCATAGCACTCCTGGATCTGGGCCACGATGGCGCGGTACTTGCCCTCCTCGGTCTTGTAGACCACGTCGGGGTTGTCCTTGCGGATGACGGGCTTGTTGGTGGGGATCTCCACGATGTCCAGGTTATAGATGGAGCTGAACTCGTCCTCCTCGGTCATGGCGGTGCCGGTCATGCCGGAGAGCTTGTCGTACAGCCGGAAGAAGTTCTGGAAGGTGATGGTGGCCAGGGTCTTGGACTCGTTCTGGACCTTGACGCCCTCCTTGGCCTCAATGGCCTGGTGCAGGCCCTCGTTGAACCGGCGGCCAAACATCAGGCGGCCGGTGAACTCGTCCACGATGATGATCTGGTTGTCCTTCACCACATAGTCGATGTCCTTCTTCATCACGCCCCGGGCGCGGATGGCCTGGTTGATGTGGTGGTTCAGGGTGGTGTTGTCCTCGTCGGCCAGGTTCTCTACGTGGAAGAACTGCTCCGCCTTGGCGATGCCCCGGGCGGTCAGGGTGGCGGTCTTGCGCTTTTCCTCCACCACGTAGTCGTAGTTCTGCTCTACGTCCTCGTCGATCTCCTTGTCCTCGGTCTCGGCGATGGTGTAGCAGTCCAGGCCCCTGGCGAACAGGTCCGCCTGCTGATAGAGCTGAGTGGACTCCTCGCCCCGGCCGGAGATGATGAGGGGGGTGCGGGCCTCATCGATGAGGATGGAGTCCACCTCGTCCACGATGGCGAAGGACAGGTGGCGCTGCACCACGTCCCGGTCATAGACGGCCATGTTGTCCCGCAGGTAATCGAAGCCGATCTCGTTGTTGGTGCCATAGGTGATGTCGGCGGCGTAGGCGTCCTGGCGCTCCTTCTTGGTCAGGCCGTGGACGATCAGGCCCACGCTCAGCCCCAGGAACCGGTAGACCTTGCCCATCCACTCGGAGTCACGCTTGGCCAGGTAGTCGTTGACGGTGACGATATGGACGCCCTCCCCTGCCAGCGCGTTCAGGTAGGCGGGCAGGGTAGCAACCAGGGTTTTGCCCTCGCCGGTCTTCATCTCGGCGATGCGGCCCTGGTGGAGGATGATGCCGCCGATGAGCTGCACCCGGTAGGGCCGCAGGCCCAGTACCCGGTCCGCTGCCTCCCGGCAGGTGGCGAAGGCCTCCGGGAGGATCTCGTCCAGCGTAGCGCCGTCGGCCAGACGGGCCTTGAACTCGTCGGTCTTGGCCCGCAGCTCCGCGTCGCTGAGGGCCTTGTATTCGTCGGCCATGGATTCGATTTTATCCACAATGGGGAGGATCTTCTTGACCTCCCGCTTGGAGTTGCTTCCAAAAAGTGTTTTCAGCACACCCATATTGATGTTCCTTTCTATTTAAATCCCTCGGGAAAAGAGAGGGGCATTCATACAGGGGGCATTATATCACAAACTGCGTCAAGAAAAAAGGGGGAATTTCAAAGAATGGCCGGGGAAATTTCATTTTCTTCGATTTTTTCGAGGAACGACGAGGTCGGCGCGCAAAACGCCGCCCCTACAGGTGCTTGAGGACCCTTCGCTCTGCGGAGAACGGATAAGCATACCAAACAGCAAAACCCCGCCGCCCAAATGGGCGGCGGGGAAAAATCGAAATGAGAAGTGAACTGTGTGCTTTCGGCGCTTACCCTACGGCGCTGACATCCGCCGGGTCGATGGTGGTGACCACCGCGTCGCCCTCCTCTACGGGGACGCTGCCGTCGGCGGGGTCGGTGCTGGCGTCGGCAGCGCCGCTGTCGGCGGGGTCGGTCTCGCCCTCGGCGGCCACATCGGATTCAACGGCGGCTGCGGCCGCGTAGTCCTCCTCGTCGTCGTAGTAGTAATAGTCACCGTTGGCCTCGGTCAGCTCATCCAGCAGGGCGCGGGTCTTTTCGCAGCACTCCGGCACATTGAAGCCGTAGCTGCACACAGTAGCGGTGGCGGCGTCCGTCTGGCCCAGCAGCTGCACCAGCAGGGCCTGCTGCTCCGCGTTCAGGTCGGCGTACTTCAGGTCGTTCATGGTAATGCTGTAGGTCTTTTCCCCGGCCAGGGACTGCAATTCCGCGTAGTCGTCGGCGTATTCGCTGGCGGTCTGGATGATGTAGTCGTCGTGCCCTTCGGCATAGGAGAAGTCGGCGCTGTCCAGTTCCTCCAGGAAGGTGCTCCACACCTGCTCCTTCTGCTCGTCGGTCAGCTCGTAGTTGCTGGCGTCGTAGTCATACTCGCTGGTGTACTGGGAGACGTAAAGGCCGTTGATGTCCTCATCGGTCATGGAGTAGAAGGTGTCGTAGAGCTGGAAGGTGTCGCACTTCTGCACGGCAGCGATGGCGGAGAAGATCGCCTCGTCGTCCTCGTACAGGGGCACATAATAGGCGCGCTCCAGCGTACTGCCGTTGGCCAGGGTGTAGGTAACGGAAATGGTGGTCAGGGAGTACTGGTTGGTACCGTCCCCGAAAGGCAGGTAGGGGCCGGGGTACTTCTTCAAAATCTCCTGGTGCAGGGCCAAGACGGTGTTCTGCTCATCGGCATCGGTGAACTCCACCTGGAAATAGCCCCAGCTGTAGCTGCCATAGCTGACGTCCAGCGCGCCCACGCCGTGGGAGGCCAGGTAGCACTCCTTGGAGTCGTCCCCTGCCAGGCCGGGCAGATAGAAGCTGACGCTGGTCACGTTGTCCATGTTGGGTGTGCGGGTCACGTAGCCCAGGCCGCCGGTGTACAGGCAGTAGAGGAAGCCCACACAGGCCGCCAGCGTCAGCAGATAGGCCGGGGCGGCCCGCCAGAACCTGCGGAACCCTCTGGCCCAGACCACCTGAATGACGATGTACGCGCCCAGGGAACCCACCAGCACGCTGATGAAGTAGACCTGGTTGCTGTCGGTCATCTCGCCCAAGATGTCGGCCAGGCCCAGCCCCACAGCCACGGACAGCAAGAACCGCACCGCGCCCCGCAGCACCGGCGCGCAGAAGCTGTTCTCGGCGTGCTCACTCTTGCGGCGGCCGTAGTACCACACCGTCACCAGCAACAGCGCCACGGTGAACAGCGCCCACCACAGGATGCTCACCAGGCCCAGCCCAGGCAAATCGGCGGTGATGGGGGAGCCGTCGGTATAGTACGCACCGGTCGGGATAGTGTAATTCGTACTGAATGCTTCATAAAATGCGCCAAAGGGACACAAGGCGGTGTAGAATTCGCTGGGGATCACCGACACATAACCCGGCAGGAACTGCTTCATGGTGGCGTTGAGCACGCCCCACAGCAGGGGCCACCCGGCGGCGGTGGCGGTCAGGGAGACCGCCGCGTCCAGCAAGGTACCGGAGGTCACCATAAAGAACAGCATAAAGGTCAGGCAGGCGAAGGTCATCAGCGCGAAGCACCCGAAGATCGCCCACAGAGAGCGAAGGGGGTCGGGGAGCTGGATGCTGTAGGCGGCGCAGACCGCCTGGCACAGGCCGAAGCCGATGGCCAGCGGCAGGATGGAGGTCACCAGCCCCGCCACGTAGCCGCCCAACAGCAGCGGACGCCGCCGGATGGGGAGGGCGTGGAACAGATCCACGCTGCGGCGGGTGTGCATATAGCCGAAGCTGTTGCAGCAAATCACCACCAGGTAGAGCATCAGCACCAGGAAAATGCCAATGCGCAGGAAGGCCAGCAGGCTATAGTAGACCGCCTGCCCATAGAACTGGGCCACCGCCTCGGCGGTGTAGCCCTCCCAGTTGGACATATCGGTGTAATAGGTCTGGTTGCCCAGAATGGTGCCGAGGGTGAACATGGGCATGGAAACGATGACCCACAGGGCGAAGAACACCGAAAACGTCCGGTTGTTTTTCATCTGCCACCAGAACACCCGGCGGAACGCGCCGTTCTTGCGCTCGTCACGAGAGGATCTTGTCGAGGTCATAACCTACCGCCTCCATTTCACTGATAAATACCTCCTCCAGGGACAGGGGGAGGGTCTCGGAAAAGACCGGGTGCAGCTCCGAGAGGACCTGCTCCACCGTCTCCTCGTCCTTTCGGGCCACCAGACTGATCATGGAGCCGCTGGTGTCCAGCTTGACGATGTTCAGCTGCTCCCGCAGCCACTGAATCTGCTGCTGCTCCAGCGGGGGCTGGAACACGGCCTGGGCCTTGTGGATGCCCAGCTTGAGGGTGTCCAGCTCCTGCTCAAAGACCACGCCGCCCTGGTGGATGAGGCCCACGTGGTCGCAAAAGTCCTCCAGCTCCCGCAGGTTGTGGGAGGCGATGACCACGGTCATGTTCCGCTCAGCCACCTGGTCGGAGACGATGCGCTTGAGCAGCTGGCGCATGACCGGGTCCAGCCCGTCAAACACCTCGTCCAGCAGCAGGTACTTGGGCTGGGCGGCCAGGGCGCAGATGAGGGCGGCCTGGCGCTGCATCCCTTTGGACATATTGTGGAGCTTCATCTTCTGGTCCAGCCCGAACAGGCTGCACAGCCGCTGGAACTCGTCCTTGCTCCAGCCGGAGTAGACCCGGCGGTACAGGTCGGCCATGGTGCGCAGATTGGCCTGGGGCAGGTAGTAGGGGAAGTCCGGCACGAACACCACCTGATCCTTGATCCTGGGGTTCTCGTAGGGGCTTTGGCCGTCGATGCGGATCTCGCCGCCGTCGGCGGCGTAGACTCCGCACAGGCTGCGCAGCAGGGTGGATTTGCCCGCCCCGTTGCTGCCCACCAGGCCAAAGATGCAGCCCTCCTGGATTTGGAATGAAATCTGATTCAGCGCCACCACGCTGTCGAATCGCTTGGTATAATCCAAAATTTCGATCATAAAGCGTCCTCCTCATTTTTCTTTTGCAGGTACGCCGTGCAGAAGTCCCCCACCTCCTCCACTGTTAATCCCCGGTCCAGGGCCTCTTGCAAGGCGGCCCCCAGGGTCTTTTTGGTCCTGGCCCGCAGCTGCTCCTGGGCGTTGTTCTCGCTGGCCAGGAAGGAGCCTTTGCCGGGGACGGTCTCCAGCACGCCCTGGCTCTCCAGGATGCGGTAGGCTTTCTGCACGGTGTTAGGGTTGATGCCCAGCTCCTGGGCCAGGCTCCGCACGGAGGGAAGCTGCTCGCCGGGCTCCAGCCCGCCGCAGGCCGCCAGCCGGATGACGCCGTCGCACAGCTGGTCACAAAGGGGCTTCCTGCTCTTGTAGTTCAATGTTAAAAACACACGATCACCTCTGTCGCGCCATAATGGGTGTATGGAGCGGAATAATACACGTTTATCATACACCGGAACGGGCCTATAGTCAAGGGTTTTTGCGAATATTTTTGATGAATCGCGTCTTTTATTCAACTTTCCGCCTCCTTTCTGTAAGGTCCGTATTACCCCACCTAGTATGTACATAGCATAACAGATGCCCGGCACTCTGTCAAGGGCGCCGGGCAATCTGTAATCATTTTTACCGTTTGTTACCTTTTTGTTTCCAACTTTGAATCGTTCTCCGCATCGGTATGAGCGGTTTCCTCGATTTCTGTAGGGGCGGCCCTTGGCCGCCCG
>JAJPXY010000146.1 GCA_021205205.1 Clostridiales bacterium | reverse complement strand
TCATAAGACTATCTTACCACATCTCATTAGAAGTTTAAATGCTTTTGCCCTGGCTGAGAGTTGCCAACTTCTAATAAAGAAGGAGTTTCGAGAACAAACCGAAAAGCGCGGAAAGGGAAAGCCTCTTTCCGCGCCTTTTGTTGCCTTTTTGTAAAAACTGTTGTGTCCTGTGGATTTGAGTGCTGTCCATCGGATCAGAATGAACCACTCACCGTCATCCCATCGTGAACTGATACACGCAGAACGCCGCGTAAATCACCAGCAGCGTGACCCCCTGGGCGCGGGTCAGCCTGCCCCGTTTCAGCGTCGGCACGGTCAAAATCAGCATAACCAGCAGCATGACCGGCAGGTCCACCACCAGTGAGCTGTTGATGCCGAACAGGGTGCTGTTCTCCGGGGTGTGGAAGGGGGAGAGGGTCATCGCTGTCCCGCTGACCAACACCAGGTTGAACAGGTTGGCCCCGATGATATTGCCCAGGGACAGGGCGCTGTGGCCCTTGGCCAGGGCGGTGATGGCGGTGGTCAGCTCCGGCAGGGAGGTCCCCAGCGCCACCAGCGTCAGGGCGATGACCGACTCCGGCACGCCCAGCGCCTGGGCGATGAGGGTGCCGTTGTCCACCAGCAGGTCCGCGCCCACGGCAATCAATGCCGCCCCCACCGCCAGCAGGAGGATGAGCCGCCACAGGGGGCCTTCCTCTTGAATCTTGTCCCCTGGCTGGGGCGCGGTCTGGGGGCCGCCGATCATCTCCTGCACCGTCAGCACCATATAGACCACGAAAATCACCAGCAGCAGCACGCCCGCCATGCGGGTGAACTCGCCGGTGGTGTAGGCCACGACGGCGTAAAAGGCCGCCGCCGCGAAGAAGAAGGCCACCGGCGTCCGCAGCGTTCGGGTGTCCACCTTCGTGGGGCGGACGGCAATGGTCAGAGCGGCGATCAGCGCCGTGTTGCAGATGACGGAACCCACGGCGTTGCCGTAGGCGATCTGGCTGTGGCCGGACAGCGCCGAGGTGGTGGACACCATGACCTCCGGCAGGGTGGTGCCGATGGAGACCACCGTGGCCCCGATCAGCAGCTCCGGCAGACGGAACCGGCGGGCAATGCCAGTGGCCCCGTCCACGAACCAGTCGCCGCCCTTGATGAGCAGCACCAGACCAATGGCGAACAGAAGGACCGGAATCAACATAAAGAGACCTCTTTCGTGATGGAATCTTATGGGGCCATAAAAAAGCGGGACACCTGCCGCGCGTGAGAAACGCACAGCAAAAGTCTCGTTTCCAGACTTGCGGAACCTCTAATTAAATAACTCCCGGCGTCCGGACGGCTTATTTTGTGCAACTCTTGCCTCAAGGGCACTTCCGGAGCTGCGCTCCTCCCTGTCGTTGCAAAATCTTGAAATCCACAAAGGATTCCTGCGATTTTACGCCTCGATTTGCGCAAAGGGTACCCAACCAAAGCCTCACCTCCGGGGATTTCCTCCGGTCACAGCAGAAGCGGGTTTGGTTGGGAGAGGAGCCGCAGCCGAAATGAGCGACCTTTCGCGCCTTGCGCGGAAGGGAACGATACGGAGCTTGCGGCGACGACGCCCAGCCATCCAAGGCCATTTAATCAGAGGTTCCCAAAGCCCTAAGCGTGGCCCGGTTTCGGGAACGCTCCCGACACGAGCTGACGAGCCGCGCCGCACCGCCGAGGCGGTGCAAACTACTCCCCTTTACTTCGCAATCATTATAATTCCCTCCCGCATGGGAAGTCAAGGGAATTTTCCCGTTTTGTGTCACCACAAAACGGGAAAATTTGTCTCATTTTTCTTGCAAAGTTTGTCGAATCCTGTCATACTGGAACAAACAGAGGAAAGGGGGGAGGCCCTGTGGCGGAGGATCTGCGCCGCGCCGGTGAACTGGTCAGGGAGTTTCTCTGGCCGCCCAAGTGCCTGCTCTGCCAGCGACCGCTGGAGACAGGGGAGACGCTGTTCTGCGCTCAGTGCGCGCCGCTGGTCACTTGGACAGGAGAGGACTGCGCCCAACAGGGGATGCACTTTGACCGCTGCCTCTCGCCCCTCTACTACACCGAGGCGTTCAAGCCCGCCTTCCACCGCTACAAGTTCCAGGGCCGCTGGCACTACAGCTGGGCCTTTGGCGGGTGGATGTGGGACTGCCTGAATGCCAACGACCCGAATCTCTCCCGCTTCGACTGCGTCACCTGGGCGCCGCTGCACTTTTGGCGGCGGCAGCGCCGGGGATACGACCAGGCCCAACGGCTGGCGCTGGCGGTGTCCCGCGCCAGCGGGCTGCCCTTGCAGAGGACGCTGGTGAAGTTCCGCCGCACACCGCCCCAGTCCGGCACGGAACAGGCCGCCCAGCGGTGGGAAAACGTCCGGGGCGTCTACCGCCCCAAGGCGGGCGTCGCCCTGGCGGGGAAGCGCCTGCTGCTGGTGGACGATGTCATCACTACCGGCGCGACGCTGGAGGAGGCCAGCGCCGTACTGCGGCGGGCCGGGGCGGCGGAGGTCTGCTGTCTGACCCTGGCCCGGAGCGCCCATGGGCAGGCGGGAAAAAAGGCGTAAATCGTCAGGGCAACAGCATTTAAATTTAACCCAAAAGAATAGACAAAAACGCTTCAGG
>JAJPXY010000084.1 GCA_021205205.1 Clostridiales bacterium | reverse complement strand
GAGACCCGGCGGGGGCGTTTCTTACAGAAAGCGGTAATTCTCAGCCGTCAAGGACCATTCTCGCGGCGCCGTAGATGCCCGCGTCGTTGCCCAGCTGGGCGATGACCACGTCGGTTTTTTCGGAGACGTGGAAGGCGTAGCGGTGGTAATACCGTTTGATGGAGTTGGCGACGATGTCCCCGGCGCGGCTCATGCCGCCGCCGATGACGTAGATCTCCGGGTCCATGGTGCAGGAGACGTAGCTCATGGCCCGCCCCAGGTAGCTGCCGCAGCGGTCCACGATGTCCATGGCCATTTCCTCGCCGTTCCGTGCCAGGTCGCAGATGTACTTGGAGGTGAAGCTGTCCATCGTTCGCAGGGCGGAATATTTGTCGCTGGCGGCCAGCATGACCTTGGCCATGCGGACGATGCCGTTGGCGGAGGCGTACTGCTCCAGGCAGCCGCACTTGCCGCAGCCGCAGGGCACCGACTCGTAGGGGTTGACGGTCATATGTCCCACCTCGCCGGCGCCGCCGTTGGCCCCGGCCACGATTTTCTCGTTCAGCACCACGCCGCCGCCGACGCCGGTGCCCAGGGTGAACATGACGGCGCTCTTGTGGTCCTTGGCCGCGCCCTGCCACAGCTCGCCCAGGGCGGCCACGTTGGCGTCGTTGGCTGCTGCCACGTTGGGGATTTGGGGCAGCAGCTCGTTCATGCGGCCTTTGATGTTAAATTCGCCCCAACCCAGGTTCACGCAGCGGTAAACGGTGTGGTCATCGCCCACAGGGCCGGGGACGCCGATGCCGATGCCCTCCACGTCCTCGGTGGAGATGTCCTCCTCGATGAGCTTGCTGACGATCGCCTTGGCCACATCGGGCAGGATGTTGCCGCCGTCCCGCTCTGTGCGGGTGGGGATCTCCCATTTGTCCAGCAGCTTTCCCTTGGTGGTAAACAGGCCCATTTTGACCGTGGCCCCCCCGATGTCCACTCCAAATGCGTAAGGTTTCATGTGTCACTCTCCTTTTGTGCGTTCTGACCCGGCGCGGTAGGCGCGGGCCAGAGAGACGGTTGGTGCCAGCTTTCCCGTTTTCCCTTTGGCGGCGCTGGGACAGCGCCGCGATTCCAAATTTAATTTTATCGGAAATTCTGCTGTTGTCAAGCCATACCTGACGGAAATCACCTGGAGGGAGGCAGAAAGAGAGGGCTGTCTGGCTGCACCGACGACGGCGCAGCCAGACAGCCCTTTTTCGGCATCTTTTGTAGTAGACGAGCCGCGTGTGTGAAGGCCCGAAGCGCGGCTCCCTTCTGCCGCGCCCGGTGGGTCACCGTCTGCCGTGGAGCAGGGGAGACAGGGGCTTATAGATGAAGAAGCACAGCAGCGCGTCCAGCAGCCCCTTGGCGAAGGTGAAAGGCAGGTTGAAAATCACCAGGCACTTGAGCAGGCTGTCGGCGCTGGGCAGAATGGCCTGGTACATTCCGATGATGGCGTCCATGGGCATTCCGTAGCAGACCACATAGTCGGGGTAGACCACGAAATAGTTCATGGGGACGCTGATGACGGACATGACCAGCGCACCCGCCACGGAGCCGACAATGGCGCTGGTCCGGGACTTTTTGGACTGGTAGATGACGCCGGCGGTGAAGGCGAACACCGCCCCCATGGTGAAGTTGAACAGCTCCCCGGCCCCGGCAGAGGAGGTGCCCTTGATGAGCAGGTGCAGCAGGTTCTTCATCAGCTCGATGACCACCCCGTAGACCGGCCCCAGGGCGAAGGTGCCCAACAGGGCGGGCAGGTCGGAGACGTCCATCTTCACGAAGCTGGGGATCAGCATGGGGATGGGGAACTCGATGAACATCAGCACAAAGGCCACGGCGGAGAGCATGGCGGCCACGGTGATGTCCCGGGTGGCGCTGCGCTGGCGGCTGGCGGCAGCATGGGTCGTTGTTGCGGTTTTCATAATAGAATCACTCCCTGGATAAATGATGGAAGCTCTGATTAAATGGCCCTGGATGGCTGGACGAGCAGATTTTGTGCAAATCGAGGCGCGGAATCGCAGGACCAGGAGCGCCGAAGGCGCGGGCGTACCCCTTGAGGGTAATACTTTGTGTATTTCAAGATTCCGCAACGAAGAGTTGCGCAAAATAAGCCGTCCAGACGCCGGGAGTTATTTAAGCGGAGGTTCCTAAGAAAAAACACCTGAAAGATTGTCTTTCAGGCGCAGCCAGGGACAGGGCCGCAGGCCCTGCGCGATGGGATACGATCTTCTTTCATCCAGACTTTCACTGTCGGTACCGGAGTTGCACCGGTTCATGCGTTACGCGCGCGGACTTTACCGCCGATCGGGAATTTCACCCTGCCCTGAAGACACTTGATTCAGTTGTTATGGTTATTATACCACCGCTGCGGAAGATTGCAAGAGGGGAAACGGCAGAATTGAAAAGTTTTCTTGACAGTGGGAAAAACAGTCCGTATAATGGGAAACAGAACTAGAACTTTTGTTTGAAATGTGAGGCGAGACCGGGATGGAACCTGTGAAAACCTGCTGCTTCACCGGCCACCGGACCAACCACCTGCCCTGGGGGAAAGACGAGACGCAGCCCCTGTGCGTTGCCTGCAAGGAGCGGCTGGCCATCGAGGTGGAGCTGGCCTATCTGGAGGGGTTCCGCCGGTTCCTGTGCGGCATGGCCATGGGCTGGGATCTGCTGTTTGCGGAGGCGGTGCTGGCCAGCGGCAAACTGCATCCCGACCTGCGGCTGGACGCGGTGATCCCCTGCCTGGACCAGACCAGGGGGTGGCCGCAGGAGCAGATAGAGCGCTACCAGCATATTTTGGAACAAATCCCTCCCAGTCGGCAGATCCTCATCCAGCCAGAGCGCACCCGGGACTGTATGCTCCGCCGGGACCGGTACATGGTGAACCAGTCCCAACGCATCATCGCCCTCTACGACGGCAAAAGCAAGGGCGGCACCCAGTACACCCTGAGCTTTGCCCTGAAAATGCAACTGGAGACCGCCATCATCGACCCCTATACAGCGGAGGTCACATGATAAATTTGATTTTGGGGCAAAGAAAGGGCCGCGGGAACTGCCGCGGCCCTGAATCGTTTCTTTGGGACTTTTCCGCGTTTAGCGAATCTGCCCATCTCCCTGAATGATATATTTATAGGTGCAAAGCTCACCCAGGCCCAGCGGCCCTCTGGCGTGGAGCTTCTGGGTGGAGATGCCCATCTCGCAGCCCAGCCCGAACTCGCCCCCGTCGGTGAAGCGGGTGGAGGCGTTGACATAGACGGCAGCGCTGTCCACCTGGCTGGTGAACCGGGCGGCGGCCTGGGGGTCAGCGGTGATAATGGCGTCGCTGTGGCCGGTGGAGTGGGCGGAGATGTGGGCGATGGCCTCGTCCACGCTGTCCACCACCTTCACCGCCAGGATGTAGTCCAAAAACTCCGTGTCGAAGTCGTTCTCCCCTGCGGGCACGCCGGAAATGATGGCCTGCGCCCGCTCATCCAGCCGCAGCTCCACCGGGTCCTCCGGCCGGTCATCCACCAGCCGCTTTTTCAGCAACGGCAGGAAGCGCTCCGCCACGGCGGAGTGGACCACGCAGACCTCCTCGGCGTTGCACACGGAGGGACGGCTGGCCTTGGCGTTCTCAATGATGTTCAGCGCCATCTCCAGGTCGGCGGCGGCGTCCACATAGACGTGGCAGATGCCGGTGCCGGTCTGGATGCAGGGGACCTTTGCGTTGGCCACACAGGCGGAGATCAGGCCCTTGCCGCCCCGGGGAATCAGCAGGTCCACCAGCCCCACGGCGGTCATCATCTCGGTAGACGAGGCGCGGGAGGTGTCCTCCACCAGGGAGACGGCGGTCTCCGGCAGGCCCGCGGCCCGCAGGCCGACCCGCATGGCGTCCACAATGGCCGCCGCGCTGCGGTGGGCCTCCTTGCCGCCCCGGAGGACGCAGACGTTGCCGCTTTTCAACGCCAGGGCGGCGGCGTCGCTGGTGACGTTGGGGCGGCTCTCGTAGATGATGGCGATGACGCCCATGGGCACCGCCGTCCGGCGGATGACCAGCCCGTTGGGCCGCTTCACCTCAGTCAGCACCTGGCCCACCGGGTCAGGCAGCTGGACCACCTCCCGGATGCCCTTGGCCATGTCGCGGATGCGGGCGGGGGACAGCGCCAGCCGGTCCAGCATCACCGGGCTGATGGAGCCTTTTGCGGCCTCCAGGTCCAGCCGGTTGGCGGCCAGGATGTCCTCCTCTGCCGCCTCCAGTGCGTCGGCCATGGCGCTGAGGGCGCGGTTTTTCGTCTCGGTGTCCGCCGCGTTCACGGCGGGCTTGGCGGCCTGGACGGCCTGTAACAGTTCTAAAGTAGTCATTGCGCAGCTCCTTTTCAGCGGTTCCCTGTGCGTTCGGTTTCAGGTCTGTTTCAGTTATATATGATTTACTCTTTTTTGTCAAGTCACTGCCTCCGGTTGCTTCGCTTCGACTAAGCATTTTCCACAAAAAAGGACGGCTTTCTTGTACAAAACGGAGAACGCGCCCGGTTTGGGTTGACTTTTCCTGTGTTTTATGGTAATACATCTATATGTCAGACAATATACAAAATAGCCTTCGCGTAGCCTTTAACTGCGCGCGGCGCAAAACTGGTTTAGCCAATCTGCAACAATTTCCAACTGTTTTTTCAGATGAAGGTTGACATTTTCGCTATTTTTTTTATAATAAGACAAAGTGATATTTTTCACAAACTGCCTCGTAACACCAAACTAATATCGCCCTGCGGGGCGTAAAAAGAGGGAACTGCTTATGAGTTATACCATTCCCATCGGCCCTTACCATCCTGCCCTGGAGGAGCCGATCCACGTCCGCCTGACGGTGGACGGTGAACAGATCACCGATGCCAAAGCCTTTGTGGGCTATAACCACCGGGGCATCGAAAAGCTGGCCCAGGAGCGGAACTTTATCCAGACCATCGTGCTGGTGGAGCGGGTGTGCGGCATCTGCTCCCACTCCCACGCCATGACCTACGCCACCTGCGTGGAGAACATCGCCGGGATGGAGGTCCCCAAGCGGGGGCAGTACATCCGGGTCATCATCAGCGAGCTGGAGCGCATCCACTCCCATCTGCTGTGGCTGGGCATCGCCTGCCACATCGTGGGGCACGACAGCATGTTCATGCAGTGCTGGAACGATCGGGAGCGGACCATGGACACCCTGGAGGCCATCACCGGCAACCGGGTCAACTACGCCATGAACACCATCGGCGGCGCCCGGCGGGACATCGACGACGAAAAGCGCAAAATCATCCTGGCCGCCATGGACGACCTGGAGGAAAAGATGGGTCCCATCACCCACTACCTGACCACCGACAAGACCCTTGCCATGCGCACCAAGGGGGTGGGTGTGCTGACCACCGAGGACGCCATCCGCATCGGGGCCGCAGGCCCCCACGCCCGGGCCTCCGGGGTGGATATGGATCTGCGCCGGGATTCCCCCTATTCCTCCTACGAGGACTTCGACTTCGCCGTGCCGGTGCAGACCTCCTGCGACGTGTACGCCCGGGTAGTCATCCGGGTGCTGGAGATTTACGAGAGCATTAAAATCATCCGCCAGGCGGTGGACAACCTGCCGGAAGGCCCCATCAACCTGGGCAACAAAATGCCCAAAGTCCCCGCCGGGGAGTTCGTGGCCCGGTATGAGGCCCCCCGCGGCCCCCTGGTCTACCAGGTGGTCACAGACGGCGGCCAGACCAACGCCCGGCTGAGCCTCCACGTCCCCACCTTTAAAAACGCCCCCACCGTGGCAACCATGCTGCGGGGCAACACCGTGGCGGACGCGGGCCTGATCGTGGCCTCCATCGACCCCTGCTTCTCCTGCCTGGACCGGTAAGATGCACGAGCTGGCTATCACTCAGAGCATCATGAAGATCGCCCAGCAGGCGGCCCAGGAAAACGGCGTCCGCCGGGTGCTGGAGATCCGCCTGAAGATCGGCGATTACTCCGGCGTCGTCCCCCAGTGCGTTCAGGACTACTTCGACATCATCAGCAAAGGCACCGTGGCCGAAGGCGCGGCGCTGAAGCTGGAGCGACTGCCCATCCTCATGCGCTGTCAGCGCTGCGGCTGGGAGGGCCAGGTGGACAAGCTCCACATCTGCTGCCCCCAGTGCGGTGGCACCGACCTCAAGCTGCTCCAGGGCCGGGAGTTCTACGTGGACAGCCTGGAGGTGGAATGAGAAACCCCTCTGCCGTCAAGCGGCACTTCCGGGACTTTGTCCCTCCCTGCGCCACCGCCTAAAGGCGGCGGCCCTCCTCCCCTTTCAGGGGAGGCAAGAGGGGTAAGAGGTAATAGATTGTTTTCCCTTTTGGGAAAGCATCTACTTTGCTAACCAAAAAGCAAATTATAAAGCGGAAACCCGTTATTTCAGAGAACTTTTGAGCCAAACAAGGCGCGGCACGCGCCCCGTGCGGAAAGGAAGGGAAAAACGTGCAAAATCCATCAAAATTCGCCTGCTGGCTGTCCACCTTCATCTTATGTATGCTGTTCTGGCTGCTGCTGACTCTGTCGCTGGACCCCGTCGAGTTGATTTTGGGCGCGGTGGTCAGCGGCATCGTGGCGGCCTTCGCGGGGAACTTCTTCATCCACTACCGGGCCTTCTACCTCTATAACCCGGTGCGGCTGGTGGTGCTCGTGTTCTACTGCTGCATCATCTTCCTGTGGGAGATGATCAAAGCCAACGTGGCCATGGCCCGCATCGTCCTCAGCCCCAACCTGAGAAACTACCAGTCGGGCATCATTCGCGTCCCCGGCTCGCCCAACATCAAGAGCGAGTACGGCATGGCGATGGTCAGCGATTGCATTACCCTGACCCCCGGTACCATCACCATGGACGTGGCCGAGGACGAGGAGGAAAACACCTATTACTACGTCCACTGGATCGACGTGACCGAGACCGACCGGGAAAAGGCCGGCGAGGTCATTAAGGGCCGGATGGAACGGTGGATCGGGAGGATTTGGCAATGATTGAATTTCTCATCGCATCACTGCTCTTTGTAGTGCTGGCTTTTAGCCTGCTCTATCGGGTGTTCAAAGGCCCCACCGCCGCCGACCGCCTCTGTGCGGCGGACAGCCTGGATCTGGTCTGCGCCACCGCCCTGGTGCTCTACGCCCTCTATTCGGGCCGGAGCGTTTACCTGGACATCGCGCTGGTGGTGGCGCTGCTGGGCTTCGTCAGCACCGTGTTCGTGGCCCGTTACCTGGAAAGGAGGCTATAATGGTTCGCATCGTCATTGATATTCTCCTGGCCGTGGGCGTGATTTTCACCTTCATCGGGGTGTTGGGCGTCCAGCGTTTCCCCGACGTGTTCGGGCGGCTCCAGGCCACCACCTGCATTGCCACCCTGGGCAACATCGGCGTGGCCCTGTCGGGCATCATCTACACCGTGACCAACCACGGCGAGGTCATGACCTACATCCGGCTGGGCATGATCCTGCTGCTGATCCTGGCCACCAACCCCATCTCCAACCACGCCATTTGCAAGGCGGCCTACCGCACCGGCGTCAAGCCCGCCAAGGACCTGGTGATCGACGACTATAAGGAGGATGATCCGGCATGAACTTAGAGGGCGTTCTGGTATTCATCCTGAATACATTGGCCATCGTGGGCGCGGTGGCCGCGGGCTGCGTGACGGTCCACGCCAAGCGGCTCATCGACTCCTGCATCGCCCTGGCCGCCACCGGCTCCTTCGTGGCGCTGGAGTTCCTGCTGCTCCAGGCCCCGGACGTGGCCATCGCGGAGGCCAGCGTGGGCGCGGTGCTGTCCACCATCCTGTACATCATCGCCATCCGCAAGGTGCGCGCTGCTGAGGAGGAGGAAGAGAACTCATGAAGCTGAAAAAGATCCTGCTGCCTGTGGCGCTCATCATCCTGCTGGTCTGCGGCGTGTACATTGCCATCCTGATGGCGTCCAGCGAGCCCACCTACAATGGCGAGGATGTGGATCTGGTGGCCCTCTACGAGGACCCCAGCTCCTACGACAACAGCGACGCCGACGGCGCTGCCGCCATCATCATCAACGAGAACCTGGAAAAGACCGCCGCACTGAACGTGGTATTCAGCGTGGTCTACAACTTCCGCGGCTACGACACCATGGGCGAGAGCTTCATCCTCATCGCCGCCATCGCCGGTTCGCTGGTCATCTTGCGCAAGGCGGTGCGGTATAACGAGGACGGCACCCCCATCGAGGACGAGGAGGATGAACTATGAAACGTACCTACCGCAGAAAGAACGTCATCGTCCGGTGCGGCGCGGATATGTTCCTGCCCTTGGGCTGTGTGTTCGGCTGCTACGTCATCTTCCACGGCAACACCAGCCCCGGCGGCGGTTTCCAGGGCGGTGTGCTGGTGGCCAGCGCCATCCTGATGGTGTACCTGGGCCACGGCGGCTCCGGCGTGAAGGATTCCTTCCGTGCTACACTGCTCCACAGCAGCGAGACTGTGGCGGAGATCATGTATGTGCTCATCGCCCTGCTGGGCGTCTTTACCGGACTGAACTTCTGTATGAACTTCGTCTTTGCGGGGCATCAGTGGGAGACAAGTATCCTGATGAACGACGTGGTAGGCTACCACGTTATGGCAGGTATCATTTGTCTGCTCATCGTCATGCTCAACACCCTGAATGAGGACGACGTGCGCAAGGACGAAAACCGTCAGCTGCGCAGCGAGAGCGAGGAGGAGGTCGAGGAAGAATGATGGTCATGAATTACATCGGCTGTTTTGTCCTCATTGTGTTGGGACTTTACTGCATGGTGGTCAAGCATAACCTGATCAAAATCATGATGGGCATGGGCCTTGTGGATTACGGCGTGAATCTGCTGCTGGTCACTGTAGGCTTCAACTACGGCGGCACCGCCCCCATCTTCAACATTGCGGAGCTGACTCGCGCCAGCTTCTTTGTGGACCCCATCCCCCAGGCACTGACGCTGACCAGCGTGGTCATCGGCGCCTGCACCACCGCTATGAGTCTGGCCCTGGGCATCAAGCTGAAAGAGCAGTACGGTACCCTGGACACCCGTAAGATCGGGAGGTTGAACGGCTGATGAGTGCCTTTATGAACAACTTCCCCGTCCTGGCGGTCATGACCCTGTTTGTGGGCGGATTCCTGAACTCTCTGGCGGGCCGCCGCCACGGGCTGGTCCAAAAAATCGTCGTACTGATCTCTATTACCGCATCCCTTGTCATGATGCTGGCGCTGGTCAAGCCGGTGATGGTGGACGGCGAGATCATCACCTACTGGCTGGGCAACTGGGAGCCTGTGGAGGGCTGGGCCATCGGCATCGCCCTGGAAGTGGACGCCCTGAGCCTGTTCTTCGGCCTGATCGTCACGGTGGCGGTGTTCGTGTCGGGGGTCTACTCCTTCACCTACATGGACCACGACGACAGCCTGGTGAACTACTACACCCTGTTTATGATGCTGGGCGGCTCGGTGCTGGGCCTGGTGCTCTCCGGCGACCTGTTCAACATCTTCGTCATGGTGGAGATCATGACCTTCACCGCCGTAGCGCTGACCGCCTTCCGCAGCCACTATGAAGGCGCGCTGGAGGGTGCCATGAAGTACCTGGTGGTCGGCTCTCTGGGTTCCACCTTCCTGCTGGTGGGCATCGCCATCATGTACTCCCAGCTCCACACCCTAAACCTGGCGCAGATCGCCGCCCTGCTGCCCGAGCAGAGCGACAACCCGCTGGCAGGCGTGGCTTTCGCATTCCTGTTCATCGGCTTCGCCTCCAAGGCGTTCCTGTTCCCCTTCCAGCCCCTGGCGGCTGATGCCCACGCCGTGGCCCCGGCCTCCATCTCCCTGATGATCTCCGGTGTGCTGACCAAGTGCGGCGTCTACGGCATTATCCGGATGTGCTACATCCTCTACCAGAACATGGACCTGCCTGTGGTGCAGTATCTGGTCACGGGCTTGGGCGCGGTGACTATGTTCATCTGCGTTACCATGGCCTTCCAGCAGCACAACTTCAAGCGTTTGCTGGCTTTCCACTCCATCTCCCAGGTGGGGTACGTCATCACCGCCGTCGGCCTTGGCTCCGCCCTGGGCGTCAGCGCCGGTCTGTACCACGCCATGAACCACACCATCTTCAAGGGCCTCCTGTTCCTGACCGCCGGCGCGGTGCAGCACCAGACCGGCAGCCTGGATCTGGATGGGCTGGGCGGACTGGCCAAGAAGATGCCCCGCACCACGGCCCTGTTCCTCATCGGTGCGGCTTCCATCAGCGGCCTGCCCCCCTTCAACGGCTTTGCCTCCAAGTGGATGATCTACCAGGCCACCTTCCAGAAGGGCGTGGATACGGGCAACTTCTTCTTTATCATCGTCTGCGTGCTGGCGCTGCTGACCAGCGTCCTGACCCTGGCCTCCTTCATCAAGGTGACCCAGAGCGTGTTCTTCGGTCAGCTGCCGGAGAAATATAAGGACGTGAAGGAAGCCCCGCTGCTCATGCGCATCCCCATGTGGATTTTGGCGGTGCTGTGCATCATCACCGGCCTGTTCCCCACTCAGGTGCAGAACTGGCTGTTGCTGCCCGCCACCAACGCCGCTTACAACGCCGCAGGTTACATCGACGCGGCCATGGGCGAGGGCTACGCCGCCCTGCACAACATTGTCTCCAGCGGCGTGACCTCTCTGGGTGTGTCCACCTGCTGGAACCCCATCGCCTGGCTGGCGCTGCTGTTCTGCATCACCTGCGCAGTGACCATCGTGGCTCTGCTGGGCAGCCCGGACAGCAAAGAGGACTCCCACGTCTCCACCGCGGACGAAAACGCCGAGGAGCTGGACCCCAAGTACGAGCCGTTCTTCTCCGGCGAGGAGAGCGTCTACTCCCAGGTGGGCGGCAGCGACCTGTTCTGGGGCTTCAAGCACAGCTGGCGGAAGTATTTCACCTTCTGGACCCACTGGCACAGCGGCATTGTCAACGACTACACCCTCTATGGTGTGGTGGTGACCGCCTTCGTGCTGCTGGCTTGCATCATCGTGCTGTAAAGGAGGCGGGAGTATGACTGATTTGCTTTTCAACCTGATCTATGTGCTGCTGTTCCCCGGCCTGCTGTTTTGCGTGGTCATGGGGGTGCTGCTGGCGGGCCTGGACCGCATTTGGGTGGCCCGGATGCAGCGGCGGGTGGGGCCGCCCCTGCTCCAGTCCTGGTATGACTTCCTGAAATGCTGCGGCAAGGAGACCATCATCCCCCGCCACGGCAAAAAGGCCATCTACTACGGCGCGCCCCTTCTGGGCTTTGTGGCCCTCATCACCATTTCGCTGTTCCTGCCCGTGGTGAACGGTCACGCCGCCTTCTCCGGCACGGCAGATTTGGTCGTGATTTTGTACCTGCTGACGCTGGTCAGCGTGTGCATGATTGTGGGCGCTTCGGCCACCGGCTCCCCCTTCGCCGGGGTGGGCCTGAGCCGGGAGATGGTTTCCATGATCTCCTATGAGCTGCCCTTTGTGCTGGTCATCCTGACGGTCAGCCGGGCTGTCCTCTCTGGGGGAGACGGCGCGTCCTACACCTTCTCCCTCCAGGCCATCGCGGACTATCAGGTCGCCAACGGCCCCCTCATCACCCACTGGGCGCTGATTCCCGCCGCCATCGCCATGCTCTTTGTCATCCCCTGCGAGGTGGGGATGCACCCCTTCGACGTGGCCGAGGCGGAGACCGAGATCTGCGAGGGCACCCTGGCGGAGTACAGCGGCCCTCCGCTGACTCTGTACCGTCTGACCCATATGGTGAAGATGTTCATCATGACCGCGCTGTTCTGCGTCCTGTTCCTGGGCGGCATCAGCACCGGCTTCATCGTGCTGGACACGCTGATTCTGGTGGTGTTCTGCCTGGTGCTGACCTTCCTGACCATGAGCCTGCCCCACGCCGTCTGCGCCCGGTTCAAGACCGAGCAGGTGTTCAAATTCTACTGGACGGTGGTGGCCGCGCTGGCGGCGGTCAGCCTGATTCTGGTCTGGCTGGGGTTCTGATGAAATCAGCCCGCCGCCCGCCTGTGTCGCTGGGCGGCAGAAGGGAGAAGCTTCATGTTTGATAAACTGATTGACAACAGCATGGCGAAAAGCCCCTGGATCTTCCACGTCAACGCCGGTTCCTGCAACGGCTGCGACATCGAGCTGGTCAGTGTGCTGACCCCCCGGTACGACGCTGAGCGGCTGGGCTTCCGGCTGACCGGCACCCCCCGCCAGGCGGACATCGTGGTGGTCAGCGGTCCCATCACCCTCCAGACCCGTGACCGACTGGTGCGGATTCTGGCCCAGGTGCCGGAACCTCGGGTGGTGGTGAGCCTCGGCTCCTGCCCCCGTTCGGGCAACGTGTTCAAGGGCAGCTATGCCATTGACGGGCCGCTGGACAAATACACCCATGTGGACGTGTCCGTGGGCGGCTGCACCCCCAAGCCGGAGGCCATTGTGGCCGCGCTGGCTCAGGCCGCGGAAATCCTGCGGGAAAAGAGAAAGGAGATGCACAAGTAATGCTTCCTTATCTCACCAAAGCGCTGACCAACCTGGTCAAAAAGCCCGTCACCGAGAAATTCCCCGCCGGGGACCCGCCCAAGGCGGCGGAGGGCTACCGGGGCCGCATCCAATACGACCCGGAGAAGTGCGTCAACTGCGGTATGTGTATGCGGGTCTGCGCCCCTCAGTGTATGCACCGGGACATCGAAAAGCTGGAAAACGGCGACCAGAAAATCACCTTCACCTTTGACCTGACCAGCTGCACCTTCTGCTCCATGTGCGCGGATTTCTGCGCCCGCCACGCCATCACCCTGTCGGACGACTATATGATCGTGGGCACCCAGCCGGAGGACTTTCTGGTGACCGGCACCTTCGTCAAGAAGGCGCCGCCACCCAAGCCCAAGTTCACACCAGAGCAGATCGCCGCGATGAAAGCCAAGGCCGAGGCGGCAAAAGCGGCCAAGGCCGCCGCAGGCGGCGCTGCGCCCAAGCCCAAGCTGACGCCGGAAGAAATCGCCGAGCGGAAGGCCAAGGCCGAGGCCGCAAAGGCGGCCAAGGCTGCCGCCGCCCAGCAGGGGGAGGCCTGACCATGTGCCTGGCGATCCCCATGAGGCTGACGGAAATCAACGGAAACGACGCCGTGGCCGAGGTGGACGGCGTCAAACGGAAGATCCGCGTGGATTTTATTAAGGAACCGAAGGTGGGCGACTACGTCATCGCCCACGCGGGCTTTGCCATCGAGCGGCTCCAGGAGCAGCAGGCGCTGGACAACCTGGAGGCCATTCGGGAGGTCGCTGATGCTCTCTGAGGCCGCCTTTGACCGGCTGCAGGAGGGGAAAAAGCTGCTCCGGGGCATCCGGTCCATGGAACTGCCTGGCCCGGTCTGCCTGATGGAGGTCTGCGGCACCCACACCATGGCGATTGCCAAGGCGGGACTGCGGCAGCTGCTGCCGGAGGGCGTGGAGCTGCGGTCTGGTCCGGGCTGCCCGGTGTGCGTCACCCCTGCGGGGGTGATGGACGGGGTGCTGGCCCTCAGCGAGACGCCGGGGCTGATTTTGACCACCTACGGCGACTTGATGCGGGTCCCCGGCTCTACGCCGGGGGACGACCTCCAGCACCGCCGGGCCATGGGCGCGGACGTGCGCTGGGTCTATTCCCCCATGGACGCGCTGGAGCTGGCCCAGGCGGAGCTGGACAAACAGGTGGTGTTCCTGGGCGTGGGGTTCGAGACCACCGCGCCGGGTACCGCGCTGGCTGTGCTGGAGGCCCAGCGGCGGGACATCAAAAATTTTTCCCTGCTGTGCCTCCTGAAACGGACGGAACCGGCCTTGCGCGCCATGATTTCCCGTCCGGACTTTCGGGTGAACGGTTTCCTCTGTCCCGGCCATGTGGCCGCCATCACAGGAGCGGAGGCGTTTCGATTTTTGCCGGAGGAGTACGGCCTCCCGGCGGTGGTTTCCGGCTTCGAGACCGGCGACATGCTGGCGGCGGTTTACGCGCTGCTGGCCCAGATTCGCGACGGCTCTCCCCGGCTGGAAAACGAGTATACCCGCGTAGTGTCCCCCCAGGGCAACCCGGCGGCGCTGGCCCTGATGGAACAGGTGCTGGAGCCTGTCGACAGTGTCTGGCGGGGGCTGGGGGAGATCCCCGAGAGCGGCCTGGGGCTGCGAAAGGAATTTCGCGCCTTCGACGCGGCGGAGCGGTTCTCCTTCCACCCCGGTCAGCGGACAGAGAACATCGGCTGCCGCTGTGGGGCCGTCATCTGCGGCCAGCTGAACCCACAGGACTGCCCACTGTTCGGCACAGCCTGCCAGCCGGACCACCCTGTGGGGCCGTGTATGGTCTCCTCCGAGGGGGCTTGCGCCGCAGCCTATAAGTATCAGGGGGTAGAACTGTGAACGAGGAGATCATCACCCTGGACCACGGCGGGGGCGGTCAGCGCACCGCTCGGCTCATCGAGGAGCTGCTGCTGCCTGCCTACGGCAACCCAACGCTGAACGCGCTGGGGGACGGGGCGGTGCTGGATTTGGAAGGGCCGCTGGCCTTCTCCACCGACAGCTTTGTGGTCAGCCCGCTGTTTTTCCCCGGCGGGGACATCGGCAAGCTGGCGGTCTGCGGCACCGTGAACGACCTGGCCATGTGCGGCAGTGTGCCCAAGTACCTGAGCCTCTCCATGGTTCTGGAGGAGGGGCTGCCGCTGTCTGACCTGCGGAAAATCGTCACCTCCGTGGCGGAGACCGCCAAGCGCTCTGGAGTGCAAATCGTCACCGGCGACACCAAGGTGGTGGAGCGGGGCAAGGGCGACGGCGTCTATCTGAACACCGCCGGTATCGGCGTCCTGCGCTGGCCGGGACTGACCCCCGACGCTATCCGTCCGGGGGACGCGGTGATCCTCTCCGGCACCATGGGGGACCACGGGGCCACCATTATGCTGTCCCGCAGCGGACTGCTGGAGGACAGCGCGCTCCGCTCCGACTGCCAGCCTTTGCACCTTCTGGCCCAGGCGGCGCTGGAGTGCGGCGGTGTCCGGGTGCTGCGGGACCCCACCCGGGGCGGCGTAGCCACCACATTGAACGAGTTCACGGAGGGCCGCCCCTTCTCCATCTGCCTGGAGGAGAACGCGCTGCCCGTCAAACCGGCGGTGCGGGCGGCCTGTGACCTGCTGGGGCTGGACCCCCTCTATTGCGCCAACGAGGGCAAACTGCTGGCCGTTGTCGCGCCGGAGCGGGCCGAGGCGGTGCTTTCCGCCATGAAGGCCGCCCCCGGCGGGGAGAATGCGGCGGTCATTGGCCACGTTTCGGACCGGCACCCGGGCCGGGTGCTGCTGCGCACTGAATTGGGCGGTACCCGTATCCTGACCCGGCTCAGCGGGACACAGCTGCCCCGCATTTGTTAGTGAAATCGACTTAAAACACCGAAAGGCGGCGTCGTTATGCAGACCAACAAGAAAATTTCCATCACGAAGGAAGAAATCGTCCCCACCGCCCAGGCCATGCGGGAGGCGGGCCATGTGCTGGTGATGATTCATGGCCACCGGGACAAGAACGGCCAGCCGGTCATCAGCTACCACTACGACAACGGCCCGGAGACCGTCGGCTATGAGGTGACGGGCGAGGAGGAGGTGCCCTCCATCGCGTCCATCTATGACGCCGCCGCCGAGTGGCCGGAGCGGGAGCTGAACGAGCTGCTGGGCTTCACCTTCACCGGGCTGGACACCAGCGAGCGGCTGTTCCTGCCGGACAATATGCTGGACGGCAAGGGGCAGATCATCGTCACCCCTATCAACGTGCTGAAAGAGAAAAACGGCCTGCTGTGAGCGGGCAGCAAAAAAAGGGGCGCGAATGCGTCCCTTTTTGCTCTCATTGGGGGCAGACAGCGCCTGCCCCGACAGATTTGGAAAAACCCATTTTGATATAACGCCGTCCCAGTTAAACGGAAGGGGCGGCGTTTTCTGCGTTTATGGACAGGACAAATACCTCAGCCCCGGCTGCGGCGACGGCTCCGACCGCCCCGCTCTCCCCGGTTCAGCTGGGAAAACTTGGTTTCGGACTCGGACATATATTGTTTCATCATATCCTCAAAGGTCTGGGGTTCCTTGGGGTCGGTCTTGCGG
>JAJPXY010000132.1 GCA_021205205.1 Clostridiales bacterium | reverse complement strand
GTGAAAATTAACTGACGCCGGGAATTATGGAATCAGAGGTTTCCTGATACGGGAAAGGAGGGGCAAATGGACGGAAAGGAATTTCTGGGACGGGGACTGAAATTCCCGCTCCAAGTGGATGCGCGGACGGGAAAGCTGGCCATGGTCAGCGAGGAAGAGGATATTCAGGAGTCCATCGGCATTCTGCTCCGCACGTCGCGGGGCGAGCGGGTCATGCGGCCGGAGTTTGGCACCAGCACCATGGAATATGCCTTTGCCCCGATCTCCTCCTCTATGATACAGAGCATTTCCTACGACATCAGCCGCCAGCTGACCAACCAGGAGCCGAGGATCACCAATGTGACCGTCACCTGTCGGCAGGCGGACCCCCACACCGGTACGGTGATCGTGGAGGTGTCCTACACGGTGCGCAACACCAATAACCGCTATAACCACGTCTACCCCTTCTATCTCACGGAAGGTTCGGAAGGAGGGGGCGCGAAATGAACCCGCCTGTCCTGGATCCCCGCAGCCAACAGGAGCTGATGGCCGAGGTGGCCGCCCACGCCCGTCAATATACGCCGGAATGGCGCTATGAGGGGGCGCAGGACGACCCCGGCGCTGCCATCGCCCAGCTGTTTGGCGAGATGTTTTATCAGACAGTAGACCGGTTCAACTCCGTACCGGAACGTCTGCTGACCGAATTTTTGGAGCTGGCAGGGGTGCAGATGCCCGACCCCATGCCGGCGGAGGGGCTGCTCCAGTTCCGTCCCCATGATACGGTAGAGGAGCCGGTGCCCGTTCCGAGGCATACGCAAATCTTTACGCCGGATGCAGACGGGGAGAACATCGTCTATGAGACGCTGCGCCCCATCCAGGCGACCGCCGCCATGCTGACCCACATCTACTATGTGGACGCCCACGAGGAGGTCATCCAGGAGCTGGACCCGGAGCAGCCGCAGTTGTTCTTCGCCCCCAACGGCGGAGAAAATTTGCAGCGGCATCGGTTTTCCGTCTCCCAGGACGAGGTACTCACCCTGGACGGGCGCTGCACCGTGGAGGTGGAGATCCGGGCGGAAAACCGGTTCGCCGCGGCGGAGACGGCCAAGCTGCTGGCGGCAGAGGGGACGGTCTGGTCCTACCGGGCCGCCGGAGCGGAGGTCCCCTTCGACGCCGTGGCCGTGGAGGGCGACCGTATCCTGCTGACCAAAGAGAAGCCGGAGGCGCTGGAGCCGGAGGCAGACGGTCAGCGGTATGTGACCTGTTCCGGGCGCTTTCCCGGCGGGACGATTCGGGTGGACGGCGTTCGGCTGTCCAGCCGCCCGGAGGGGCTGCGGGCGGCGGAGAGCCTGTCCTGGGGGGACAATCCCATCACTCTGCCCGACGGCGGCTACTGCTTTGGCAGACGTCCGTCCCCATACACCCTGTTTTACATTCGCTCAGACCAGGTGTTTTCCAAGCGGGGAGCCACAGCCATGGTGCGGCTGGAAATCGCGCCTGTCGTGACCGCGCCCAGTGATAACGGCCCCCAATACACCTTCAACCAGCGCATCATCGACAAGAGGGACGCCGTCGCGGTGGAGCCGGATGACGTCTATGTGGACGAGGTGGTCTGGGAGTATTATAATGGTCGGGGCTGGACGAACCTGCCTGTGACCGGCGACAAGAACCCCTTTTCCTGCAAACTGGAGGGGCCGCTGGAGACCGTGTTCCGGGTACCGGAGGACCTGCGGGAGGCGGAGGTCAACGCGGAGCCGGGGCTGTACATTCGGGCTCGGGTCGCCCATGTGGAAAACGAGTTTTCCACTCTGCCCCGCTGGATCGTCCCCTATGTCCGGGGCGTGTCGTGCGGCTGGCAGTATGCCTCTCCCCTTCCGGCGGAGCGGTATTGCTCCGAAAACAACGGCAACAGGGTGGAGATCACTGGCGCGGAACAGATGGAACACCTCCGGTTCCCTGCTGTCGTCTCCATGGCGCAGGAACCCCGCGCCATGTACCTGTGTTTTGACCGGTCGCCCCATGCCATGCCCCTGTCGCTGCTCTTTGACGTGGCGGGGCAGAGCACACTGGACGATAAAATCTCCTTTGAGGCGTGGACGGGCACCCGGTTTGAGCCGGTGCGGTGGGTGGGCCTGACCCGCAACCTGCTCCACACTGGGCTGGTGCTGTTGTATCTGCCCCGTCCCCTGCCGAAAACCGACTTTTTCGGCCAATCGGGGTGCTGGCTGCGCATGATTCGCAGCTCCTACCTGGAGAGCGCGGTCTATCCCCGTATCAAGGGGGTCCAGCTGAACGCCGTAGACGCCGCCCAGTGCCGGGACGCTGAGGAACAGTGGTTCGATGTAGGCGTTTATGAGGCCAACAAGCAAATTCAGCTGCTGGAGCGGCCGGTGCAAAACTGCCAGGTTTGGGTGGATGAGATCGGCGGACTGGTGGTAGCCGACGCGGAGGCGTTGGCGGAGGCCATGCCCGAACGGGTCCGCCTGGAACGGGAGGACAGCGTGCTGACCCACTGCTGGGTGCGCTGGGAGCGGATGAAGCACCTGGAGCTGGCCGACGGGGAAACCCGGGGCTATCAGCTGGAGCCTTACGACGGGATCATCACCTTTGGCGACGGCGTCCACGGGAGAGTGCCGCCCGCCGGGGAGCGGAACCTGCGGGTCGCCTACGCCAGCGGCGGCGGGAGCCGGGGCAATATCCCGGCGGGAAAGCTGACCGAGCCGGTGGGCGCGCTGCCCAGGATCAGCAGCCTGACCAATTTGACCGCCATGAGCGGCGGCACCGACCGGTTCCCCATGGAAAAGCTGGAGGCGCTTGGGAACAAACGGCTGCGCCACCGGGGTCGGGCGCTGGGTGTGTCTGACTACGAAGAGATGGTGGCGGAGGAATTTCCCCAGGCGCGGCACGTCAAATGCTTCTCCGGGCTGGATGAGGACAGCCGTCCGGCTGCCGGTCACGTCACCGTGGTGGTGGAGGGCTGCGCCCCGGAGGAAAGCCGGGCGACAGCCGACCTGTGCGACAAAATATACGACTACCTGGAGCAGCGATGCAGCTGCACCCTGACAGCCGCCGGGCTGCTCCACGTGACACCCTCCACTGTAGTCACCGTGAATACGGAGGCGGTGGTGGAGATGGAGGATCTGGACGAGGCCGCAGCCACGCAGCAGACCATCATCCGGCGGCTGACGGAGCTGATCGGGCAGCGGTGGCGGCGCCGGGACATCGGCGACCAGGTGCGCATCAGCCAGCTGCGGCAGACGATTCAGGACACGCCCAACGTCCGCCGGGTGCAGAAGCTGCTGGTGGAGGGCGTGTACGAATGGAAGGGGCTGCGCCGTTCCATTCCGCTGGAGAGCGACGGGACGATTCCCTACGCCACCGTCCGCAGCGGCGTCCATACCATTCAAATCACTTAAATACGCAAAGGGGTGACAGCCGATATGATTCAGAAACGAAACCTGGACGACCAGACCTATCAGTCCATCGTGGATGCAGCCGTCGGCCGTATTCCCTGGCTTTGTCCGGACTGGACAGACCATAACTCCCATGACCCGGGCGTGACCGTGCTGGAGCTGATGGCCTGGTACAAGGAAATGCAGCAGTACCAGATGAATCAGGTCACTCCGGCGCTGAAGGAAAAGCTGCTGAAAATCGCCGGGGTGCGCCGCCGTCCGGCGTCCCCCGCCCGCTGTACCCTGACCCTGCCGGATGAGGGGGCGTCCTATCTGCCGCTGACCCGGCTGGAAACGCCGGAGGGGATCCCCTTCGAGCTGCTGGAGGAGGTCCCCGGCAAACGGCCTCACATCGGGCGGGTGCAGGTGGCCGGTGTGGAGCTGTGGGACGATATGGTGCGCACCGGGAACCTGACCTTCCAGCCCTTTGCCTTTGGCGGACGGGGGGATTCCACCCTCCGCATCGCCGTTGACACTGCGGCGCAGCCGGAGCAGCGGCTGTGGTTCCAGGTGGAGGAGCCGCCCGGCGTCCCCAGAACGCCCTTTGCCCGGCCGGAGCAGCAGCCCCGCACCCTCCGGTGGAGCCTGGAGGGGTATGGTCAGGCGGAGCCGCTCCGGGATGAGACGCACAGCCTGAGCCAGAGCGGCTGCGTCACCTTTGCCGTGCCGGAGGAGTGGCCCGCCGATGAGGCGGGGCTGCGCTGGATACAGGTGCAGCAGACCGACCCGGGCTGTGAGGAGACGGTACGGCTGTCCGGGCTGTCCGCCGCCCGGTGGAGCGCCGTGCAGCAGGAGACAAGAGCCAAAAGCCACTCCTTTGCGGCTCCGCCGGAGGACTGTTGGCAGGGCAGGATCAAGGACGCCATGGCGCGAAGCAGCGTGCTGGCCGTGTTCCTCCGCACAGAGGGCGGCTGGGTGCAGACGGCGGACTATACGCCGACGCGGAGCGCCGATGGGCTGTCGGTGACGATGAACACCAAAACGGCGGCGCAGGACGGCGGCGACAACGTCACCGTGGTGTGCCTGGACGCCAAGCACCAGGACGACCTGCTGTTCGACGCCTCCGGGCTGCCCAACGAGAGCCTGTATCTGAACCTGGGCGGCGGAAGCGTACTGACCGAGGGCTTCACCCTGTGGTGCGAAACGCTGGATTTGGACGGCGAGGTGCGGCTGTTGCCGTGGCGCTGTGTGGACGATTTGCTGACCTGCGGGCCGCGGGACCACGCCTTTGTCTACGACCCGCTTCGGGAGACCATCACCTTCGGTGACGGAGAGCATGGCGCAGTGGTGCGGCGGGGACGCGGCGCGATTTTGGTGACGGATATGACCCTCTCCCTCTGCGCGGGGGGCAACATCCCCGCCCAGGCGGAGATGCGGTTCACAGAGGACGGCAGCCCCGCCGAAAACAGCGCCGCCGCAGGCGGCGCGGACCGGGAGAGCGTGTCCGAAGCGGCGGCGCGATTCCTCCGCAGCCTTGGGGACACGGAAAAGTGCGCCTGTGCGGCGGATTACGAGCACCTGGCAAAAACCACCCCCGGCCTGCGGGTGGCTGCGGCCAAGGCGCTGCCAGGCTACGACCCCACGGAACCCACCGGCATCAGCCGCACACCGACAGTGACGGTGGTGGTGGTGCCCGCCTCGGGACAGGCCCGGCCTGTGCCGGACGAGCGGTTCGTGGCGGAGGTGCAGCGCCGACTGGAGCAGCGCCGCCCCGTCTGCACCAAGGTGCGGGTTGCGCCGCCGACCTATGAGGATGTTTACGTCTCCCTCTCCCTCAAGACGCGGGACGGGGTGACGCAGGATAAGATCCGCGCCCTGCTGGAGCGGTACCTCTCCGTGGACGGCGTGGGCATTGGCGGGGTGATCCGCCCCGGCGAGGTGGAGACCCGGCTGTTGGAGCTGCCGGGCGTGCTACAGGTACGGAAGGCGGACATCCGAGCGCCGGGGCCAGGCTGCTACCGGCAGTCCGGCGGCGACATCCGTCTGCCCCGGCGGGCCATCCCGGCCCTGCGGGAGCTGCGGCTGGAGCAGATACCGGAGGAGTTTTCAGACCGCTGAACGGGACGGAATCTATCAAAAACAGGGACAGGAGGACGGAAGCCGATGAATCCGATGCAAAAACGCCTGGTTTTGTGTTGCCGCGAGCAGTGGCTGGGCGGCAGATTTGACTGCGTCGAGCTGTGGGAGGACGGTCTGCGTCTGGACTACGCCCACTCCGCCTCGGGAAGGTATTGTCTGCCCGGCATCGACAGCGGCGAGGCAGGCTTCCGCTGGGGCAGAGTGGTGGTGGACGCCCAGCTTCCGCCGGACACCGCCCTGCGGGTCTATGGGTATACCTCTGACCACCGGAGTTGGAACGGCTGGACAGACCTGGATGAGGTCCTGCGCGCCGGACGGGACGAGGACACGGCGGCGCTCCAGGCGCTGTACGGCGCGCCCGCGGCGGAGAGCGGCGACTTCTACCTTCAGGGGACCGGACGGTATCTCTGGCTGGCCTTTGAGCTGGCCGCCACAGGGGCTGTCCCGCCGGTGATCCGGAAGGTGACGGTCTGGATGGGCGGCGACCACATGGTCGATTACCTCCCCGCCATCTATCAGGAGGACGATTTCACCCGCCGGTTCCTCTCTATTTTCAACAGTATGTTCCTGGATATGGAGACAGCCATCGAGCAGCTGCCCCAGCGGATGGACTACGAAAATACCGACGGAGAGATGCTGGCCTATCTGGCCTCCTGGGTGTGCGCCGAGGGGGAGGAGTCGGTCTTGCAGGAGCGGATCGCCACCGCCCTGCCGGACTACGAGAGCCAGTACACCACCGAGGGCATCAAACGCTCGGTTCAGAGGCTCACCGGGAAAACACCCTACCTGATCGAGCAGTTCGACGTCTCCCCCAACCGGCTGGACTGCCGCAACCCGGAGCTTTACCGGCGGCTGTATGGAGAGGACCCGAACCGGTTCTTCATCCTGCTGGAGGACGGCGTGTTCCCCAGCCGGGAGGCGGGAGAGCTGTTCCGCCGCCGGATGGCGCGGCTGATCCCGGCGGGCACCTCTATGGAGCTGGTCCTGCTGAAGCAGTGTATCCAGTTGGACTGGCACACCTATCTGGGCATCAATTCCCGGGTGGGGGGCTATGTGCCGGCAACGATAGATGAAAGTACCACGATCCATTATGATACCACGATCGGAGGAGCTACGCATGAATTATGACCATTTCTTCCCCATAGAGCGCAACCGCTATTTTTACGGAAAGCTGCTGACCGTCCGGGACTTCGAAGTGGAGCAGCGCTATAATTGCAGCAAGCGGGAGTTGCTGAACCGCGTCCTACAGGGCGCGGGAGTGGTCTGCGGCTTCGGCGTGTCGGCCAGCGACGATTCCACGCTGATGATCGAAAGCGGCTTCGCGCTGGATTACCAGGGGCGGGAGATCGTCCTCCCGGAGACGATTTTCCGAAAGCTGCAAATGCTGGAGGGCCAGGAGACCCTGCTGGGCAAGGAGAACGCCTACCTCTGCGTCGCCTATGACGAGACGGCCATCGAGCCGGTCAACGCCGTGGGCAACGAGGCGGGAGAGAGCCGTCAGTTCAACATGACCCGGGAGGGCTACCGCCTGTTCCTGACCACGGAGGCGCCGGAGTACCAGGGGTTGCTGGAGGCGGCCGGGCGGGAGAACGTCTCTGTGCTGTACAGCAGCGACGATCTGACCCTGGCGCTTTCCGTGCCCTCCGCCGTGTGCGCGGGGGGAGAGTTCCAGGTGCAGATCCTGGTGGTGAAGAACGCGAATACGCCTCCGGTCATCTTCACCCTGGAGGGCGAGAGCGCCTTTGTGGACAGCGACAACGGACGGGTGCTTCTGTCCTACCACGAGAGCCGAGAGGAACAGCGGCAGGTTTACACCGTCGACTTCCGGCTGAAATGCCGGGCGCTCAGCGATGTGACCAGCCAGCTGTTTCCCACCGGCGCGGAGCTGAATCTGGAGCTGGGCAACCACAAATACAAGAACTACCTGACGGTGGACACCTCCGTCTATCTGTGCCGGAACCAGGAGGGGGTGGAGGCGCGCCGCCGGAGCCTGGACAATCTGGAACATCACCTGATGGGCCGGGACATCCCCATCTATCTGGCCAAGCTGACGCTGCTGAACTCCGCAGGCGGCGTGTTCCTCGGCGGCGTGACCAACCTGCCCTTCCACCAGACCACCCAGCGGGATACCGCTGCGCCTGGCCAAAGCGGCGGGGAGATGACAGTGACCACGTCGGTACGGAGCCTGGAATACTGGCAGAAGCCCGACGTGCGGGCGGTCTATCAGTCGGGGGACCAGAGCCTGCACTTTGACTTCGGCATCCCCTCCCCAGAGCAATACGATTACACCATCGCCCACGGCACGGTGGACTTGACAATGCCCGGCGGCATCCGGGTCAACAGCCGGGTGTATTCCGAGGAGATCGCCCACGGCCTGGGGCCGGGAGCGGTGGACATCCGGCTCAGCGTGGAGTTTTTGGCCGAGAACCGGGAGCAGGCGCTGCTGTACGGCAACAGAGAGGTATTCAAGGCCAAAAACAGCGGCATCGCGCCGCCCTGGGTGGAGGCGGCGGCAGTGGTCTACCCCGGACGGGGCACCATGCGGGTGGGGCTTTGGCTCCACGACACCGTGGACGGCAACCGCATTCGGGTTCACTACTTTGCCCAGAAACCGGAGCGGGACACCAGCCGCATCCTGTCCCAGCGGCAGGTCAGCCTGACGGTGACGCCGGAGTTCTCCCGGCTTGAGCGGCGGGGGACCCAGCGGTTCCAGGCCGAGGTCATCGGCAACGAGGATAAGACTGTGTCCTGGTCCATCCGGGAGGAAAACGGCGGCGCCATCGACCGCAACGGCATCTATCAGGCGCCGGAGCTGGCCGGGACCTATGAGATCGTGGCGGTGGCCAACGCAGACGAGACGGTGACGGCCAGCGCATTCGTCATCGTGGAGTGATGCAAAGCGCTGCGGTGATGGAACCGTAAACAGCAGGCAGAGGGGGAGCAGCCATGGAGAATTTGCTGGTTCGGGAACGATATAAGGTGATCCGCGTCCAGGAGGCCGGGGAGGATTATGCGTTTCTGGAGGCAGTGGACATCCAGGACAGGGAGAAACAGATGTGCTTTTTGAACGTCTACGAAGGCTCCCTTCTGCCGGTGTATCTGAATTGCTTTGACCAGATGGACGACTGCGAGGACTTCCAGGGGATGTTCCTTCAGGGAGACAGCCTGGTGGTGGTCTTTGCTTACCGCAGCGGAACACCCATCGACCAGGTGTTCTACCGGGGCGCGGAACACAGCTGGGAGACCCGGATGGCCTTTGCCGAGCTGGTGCTGCACAAGGCGCTCAGCCTGTCTCTGCTGCCGCCGGAGGTCAGCTGCGCGGCCATGCTGTCGGATAATTTGCTGATCGATTTGGAGGGCCGGGTCATGACCAGCTGGCACATCACCCCCATGGAGGGGATGAACAGCCGGGAGCTGGCCTATCTGGCCATCGACCAGGTGAAAAAGATCCTGTTGGCGCGGTTCGCCTCGCCGGTGGAGGAGCTGGAGTTTTTGGCGCAGCTGGACAGCGGCGCATACAAAAGCATCACCCAGGTCTATGCCCTGTGGCGGGAGACGAAGGACAGCATCCGCCAGGCATATGAGGCGCTGGACAAAAAGAATGCCTTCAGGCGGTGGCTCGCGTTGCTGTGGAAAACCATCAAATGGAAGGTGAAGACGGCGAAAACGAGGTGACAGGTTCAGTGAGAGGCGCAAGAAGGGTTTTAACCTATTTGATATTGGCTGCACTTTTGGCGGGAGCCGCCCTGATGGTGTTTTATGACCGGGTGGAGGACTGCGTCAGCGTCCTGCAATCCGGCAGCGCGTCCGACAGCTGCGTTCTGGCGGAGGTCAGCGACAGCGGCGACATCTATGTGTTGGGGCGGGACGAGGACGGCTACTACCTCGTTTGCGGCGACCAAAGCGGCGCCCGCCAGAGCCGCTATCGGCTGGCAGACGGCCTTCTGCCGGAAAACTGCCGGACGGCGGCACTGTACCCGGACAGCGACAGCGTGTTCTATCTGGCAGTGTACAAGCTGGACGAGGCGGGAAACGCGGTGGATCTACAGCTCTACCGCATCTCCGACCAGGGCAAAGCGGCGGAGCTATTGCTCCGGCAGGACTGCCAGGGGGAAACGGTTCCCGAGCAGATGAACAGCGCCCGGGTGACGGGCTTCTCTAGGACCGACGGCGTCGTGTCCTTCGTCCTGGTGACAGAGGAGAGCGCAGTAGTCTATAGCGTCAACGGCGACACCGGGCTGCTGGAGGGGACGAGTGAGCAGGGACAGACGGTTCAGGCCGCCCTGGCGCTCTCCGACGGGCGTCTGCTGTTGAGCAGCGGAGCCACCGTCTCTGTGGCAGACGAGGACAACGCCTATGCCGGGGAGGGGCAGTGCTTCTCTGCATTTCGGCAGTCCGGCACAGAGATTTACGCCCTGGATTCCGCCGGACTGACGGTGTACTATGGGGATGTCAACGCTCTGGACGAGCTAAGTTTTGTCGCATCCCTGGAGAAGAACGACTATGATTTGAACGACTGCACCAGCATTGCGCTGACCCCGGACGGGGCGGTGGTGCTGCTGATGGAGGGGAACACCCTGCTCCTGGATACAGGCAGCGGCGTAGAAGATATTTCCACCCTGCTGCACCAGTCCAGACTGCCCTGCGTGCTGTTCCTGGTCGGCCTGGCGCTGGCGGTGCTGGCGCTGGCGTTTGTGCTGTGGTACGTGATCTCTGCGTGGCAGGGGCACCAAATCCCGTTGCTCCTTCGCTGGGGCGCTCTGCTGGTGGCGGTGGCCGTACTCTGCGTGTCCGCGCTGTTGCGCTGGAGCCTGCTGCCCAGCAGCGAGGCGGAGGCAGCGCAGGATGCCCAGACCATGACCAGCAGCGTGTTGGAGCTGACGCTGCAAAGCTATGAGATGGACGACGAAGCCCTGCCAGAGGCATTGGCTGGCAGCATGGCCGCCGCCGAGAGCGGCGTCTATCTGGATACCCTGGTGTCCGTCTACGAGGCGGAGGATAACGCCGCCTGGCGGCTGACGGCGGACAATGCCGGCACACTCGCCGGGAACAGCGCCATGCTGACGGCGGACTTTGACCGCGCCGCCGCGGCGCTGGCCAAGCAGACAGGGCAGGCTGTGGACACCGTTTGGCGGGATGGACAGACCCGCTATTGCAGCTACTACTATCAGGACGGACTGCTGCTGGTGGTCAGCGTCGGCGGCGGGCAGCTGCTGGACGGGGCGTCGGAGGAGTACCAAAGGCTGGCCACCCAGCTGTGGAGCATCGTGGCGCTTCTCCTGGCGCTGGCGCTGGCGGTGCTGGCCTGGATCTCCATCTGTCTGCGCAAGGTGACAAACGGTGTGGAGGCCCTGACCAACGGTCAGACCGACGTTCGGATCTCCCTGCACACCGGGGACGAGATCGAAGGGCTGAGCATTGCCCTGAACGGCCTTGCGGACACCATGGCGGAGGTACAGGACAGACAGAACCAGCTCTCCCACGCCTATATGCGGTTCGTGCCGGAGCGGGTGCTGTCTCTGCTGGGGAAGCAGACGCTGGACGATGTGGATAAGCAGACCTTCGTCTCCCGGAAAATGTCGGCCATGACGGTCTGGTTCACCTTCCCACCCTCGGTCTATGAGCGCAGCGGCCGGGAGCTGTTCGACAACCTGAACGAGGTCATCGAGTGTACCGCCCCCATCGTAGCGCAGAAGGGCGGCACGGTGTTCAACTTTGCCTACGACGGCTACGATGCGGTGTTCGACGGCAGCCCGGCGGAGGCGGTCAGCACAGCCGTGGCGGTACAGCAGAAGATCCTGAACATGAACCGGGAGCGGGAGCTGGCCGGAAAGCCTCAAATCACCCTGCGCATCGCCCTGGATGAGGGCAACATGATGTTGGGGATGGTGGGAGACGAAAACCAGATCGAACCCACCGCCATTTCCTCCAGCTTCACGGTGGCCAAGCGGCTGATCTCGCTGTGCGGAGAGCTGGACGCCAACATCCTGTGTACCGAGCCGGTGGCGGCGGCGGCGGACGCCTACGGCAGCTGTTACATGGGCAAATATGTGGACGGCGGCGATGAGATACGCACCTATGAGATTTACGACGGCGACCCCTATGAGGTGCGGCAGACAAAGAGCCAGACCGGCAAGCGGTTCTCAGAGGGCGTTTATCTGCTTTACAGCCGGGATTTCTCCGCCGCCAAGCGGATCTTCCTGGAACTGGTGCGCCACAACACGGGAGACGGCGGCGCAAGGTACTACCTCTACCTGGCGGATGAACTGGAAAAGCGTCCGGAGCGGGAGATCAACCTCAACCAGCACGGCGACATCCAATTTTTTGAGTGAGATGAGGAGGGAACCTCATGCCAATTCGTCAATGGGATATGATAGGCCGCCAGAGTGCGGCTGCCGCACACAATGCCGCCGCCGGAACAGTGGCGCGGGTGCGGCGGGAAACCAGCCTGGTGGGCCAGGCGAGCCGCCTGTCGGCAGAGGCTATGCAGCAGGGGCAGGACGCGGTGAAAAGGGCGTCTGGGACCAGCGCCCGGCGCAGCAGCCGCCCGCAGGAGCCTGTGGTCAGCGACCCGGTGTCCGTTCATCCCGCGCCCGACGGATATGTGCGCCGGTCGCCGGTTCAGCCCATCTATGAATCGGCGGATTACCGCAGAGAAATCGTCCGCCGAATCGTGAACGGCGTGGTGGTGGTCATCGTGGCGCTGGTGCTGGTGTGGCTGCTGCTGCGCTCCGGCATCCTGGCGTTTTGAGCGACAGAGGAACGCTAATCATAGGGGGGGACATTCCTTGCTGAGTTATTTTTTTCAACAGATTGTCAGCTCGTTTGGCATCTTTTTTCGCACCATCCGGGCATTCTTCACCCGGAGGCTGACCGGCATCGTCGCGCGGCTGCGCCGGATGACCAACTTCTCCCGCCAGGCCACTAAGGTGGCCTCCGATTCGTTCCAGGGGGCGGCCGCAGCGGTGCAAAAGCCCACCAAGCGGGAGGATTATATCGAGACAAATCGACTATTTATCTCCAAGTCGTTCCTGATATTTCTGCTGGTGGGGATCGTGGCGCTGGTTTGCCTGATTTACTTTGTGGTATGGCCCTTCCTGCTCAGTCGCTTCTTCACCGCCCACTTCTATCAGGGGGATAAGGCTCTGGCGGATTGGTCCGGCAAGGTGATCGTCTATTACGACAAGAAAAAGACGCAGCCCATGTATGCCGGTACGCTGGAGGACGGCCTGCTCCAGGGCAATGGGCTGGAATACGACGAGGACGGGCTGGTCACTTACGAAGGCTCCTTCGTGGACGGTCTGCACAGCGGCGCAGGCAAAGCCTATGACCAGGGCGTATTGATTTACAGCGGGGACTTCCTGGAAGGGCTTTATGAGGGAACCGGCGTGTTGTACGAGGGCGGCGTTACCGTGTATGCGGGGGACTTCGTCGCCGGGCTGGCGGACGGCATGGGCATTGCCTACACCACCGACGGGGTGATGGCGTACAAAGGCTCTTTCAGCGAGGGGCTATATGACGGAACCGGCACCGCCTATTACGAGGACGGCTCCCGCGCCTATGTGGGTACCTTTTCCGAGGGCCTGCGGGAAGGAGAAGGCGTCGAATACCGGGAGGACGGCTCCATTCAATACAAAGGCTCCTTTGCCGAGGATGTGTACGACGGCTCTGGCGTCTACTACCTGGAGGACGACCAGGGGACGATTCAGGCCACCTTTGTCGGCGGCGAGACCGACGGCGCAATACAGTGGTATAAGAATGGCAAGCTCTGGTATGACGGGTCGGCGGATGATTTGACGCCGGACGGCTATGGCACCATCTACAGCAGCAGCGGAAAGGCCGTCTATGCCGGAGAGATGGACAGAGGCACAGTGAACGGGCTGTGGCTGCTGACGCTGACAGCGGAGGAGATCCGGGAGGTATTCAGCGAGGCCACCCTGACGGAGACGGAGTACGACGCAGGCGGCTTCCTGATTCAGAACCAGGAGCTTGGCCTTTGGGTGCAGTGCAGCTATCGGCAGGGGGAAGAAGAAACGGCAGCCATCAGCCTGTGGCTGGCCGCCGGAGAGGGCGAGGACGGTATGTCGTCCCTGATGCCCTGGACAAATCAGGCGGCGTTTGACGACTGGGTGCAGAGCGCCTATGACGGCGAACAGAGTGTGCAAACCGGCGAGGTCACGCTGCCCGACGGGCTGGAAAGCGGAGAGCGGACGACGAGCAGCTATGTCTGCGACGGCTGGACAGTGACGGCGCTGGCAGCGTCCACGGCGGAGCAGCCGGAAATTGTAAACTGGACGGCGGACGGAGACATCTCCGGCCTGGAAATGGACACCTCGTCCTCCTCCAGCAGTGTGCAGGAGAGCATGGATGCGCTGCTGAAAAAACTGGAGCAGGTGGAGGCTGACGGCGGCGGACCCATCTCCAGCAATAAGGGCGCCAGCCGACTGGTGCGCCTGGCGGACAGCGTGGAGGACGCCCAGACGCTGGTGTCCGCCCTGCTGAGTTACTACGAAAATACCCAGACGCAGGCGGCGCTGGAGGAGAGCGAGGCTCTGCTCCAGCAGCTCCTCACGGAGGCGGAGGCGCTTTTGGCGCGGGACAGCGGCAACCAGGACACCGTAGACGAGCTACAGGCGGAGCTCGACGACCTCGACCAGCGTCTGGCCCAATGCAAGGCCAACCTGAAGCAGGCGGAGCTGACCGTGAAGGACCTGACCTCAAAGAAGCCATCGGGCTATGATTTGAGCGCCCTTATCTGCATCTTCGACCCCGGCAAATTGAATGTGTCGAAGCTGTGTAATGCGGCAGTGAACTACGCCACAGATGTGGCGGCCGACCAGTATGAGGTGGACGCCGATAGTTTGAAGACCCAGTGCAAGACGGCCATCCTCAAGCTGGAGGTATATTACAGCGACGTTCAGAGCGCCTGTACCGAGTGGACACAGGCGGAGGAAACGGTGGCTGCCCTGACCCAGGCCTACGCTAGGGGGACTGCGGATAAGGACAGCCTTTACCACGCCTGTTGTGAGGCAAACGAGGCTGCCATCAACGTGTATACGGCGCTGGTCGCCTTTACCGACCAGGTGAACCAGTTGAACACCCTTTCCGGCGGCTGGCTGTCGAAGCAGGTCGGCTGGCTCAGCAATGTGTACCCGGACATCTTCGAGGATGAGATCACCCGCGCCCAGGAGGCGGCAGAGGAGGCCGCGGCGGAACAGGCGGCGGCAGAGGAAGCCGCAGCGGAGCAGGAGGCGGCGTTGCAGGCGGCAGCGGACCAGGCGGCAGAGGCCCAGGACACGGCGGATGCGGCCCAGGCCACGGCGGACGCGGCACAGGCTGCGGCGGATGCGGCACAGGCTGCGGCAGAAGCAGCCCAGGCCGCGGCGGACGCGGCACAGGCCCAGAATGAGGCGGAGACCGAGTCGGAGACTGAGACAGGGACACAGACTGAGACAGAGACACAGACTGAGACAGCGACACAGACTGAGACAGCGACCGAGACCGAGTCAGGAAGTAACGCCGCCGATGCCAGCAGCTCCTCCGAAGTTTCAACGTAGTGAAGATGCAGCAAAACGACCATGAGAGGAGAGAAGTGAAATGGCAGATTATACAGCGCTGGTGGAGGCGGGCGACGCCCTGGTGGAGCTGCTGCGGGATAACCTGACGCCGGAGCCGATCGGCAACCGGGAGGCCATCGCCCTGTGTTCCCCTCACGAGAGCGAGAACAACCAACTCACCGTCTTTCTCTATCAGGTGGAGGAGGATACCCAGGCGACGGCCAGCGGCTACTATCAGGTGGATCAGAACACCCAGCGGCTGCGCCCGTCCAGATACAACCTGCGCTTCCTGGTGACGGCGCACTCCAAAGCGCCTGTCCAGATGAAGGAAGCCGACCAGTACCGGATGGTGGGGGCGGCGCTCCAGGTGCTGAAGGATCACCCCACCATCGACCCGGTCTACCTGACCGGTTCGCTGGCGGAACAGGGGGCGGTGGTCCATGTGGTGCTGGAAAAGACCAACCAGGACCAGCTCCTGAAAATCTGGAACAATACGTCCAAGCCCTACAAGCTGTCCTTCGTGGTGCTGCTGACCGGGATCGAAATCGACTCCAGGCGGGAGCGGAAGGTGAGCCGCGTGACCGACGTGACCATTGCGGTGGAGGAGAAGCCCCGGGAGGAAAAACGATGATCCATATGCACGTCAGCGCCGTTTTCCAGGTGCGGGACGGCTTCACCGGCAAAATCGTGGAGGGGAACCAGCTGCGCTGTGCGCTGGACGGCGGGCGGATACGCCCCCTCGTCAAACCCGGCGGCTACCTGGTGCTGGTCGACCTGCCCGAGGGCAGACACCGGCTGACGCTGCAAAGCGTTGGATTCCGGGAAGAACCGGTGGACTTCACGGCAAGCCGACAGGGCTGCTGGGAGGGGTATCTGGCCCTGAAACCGGCGGAGGGATACGCCTTCCGTCAGGCAGTGACCAGGGTCTCTCTGACCCTGAAAAAGGGACAGACGCCCATGGCCGGGCAAAGCCTTTGGCTCACCTCGCCGGGCGCGCCGGACTGCAAGGTGGCACAGGCCGCTGCGGAGGCCGGATGTACCGAGCTGCGGCTTTACTGCAAGACGCCGGGGCATCTCCCCCTGCCGGGAACCGTCCTGATCGACGACGGCGGGGACAGCGAGGTCGTCACCCTCCTTGGCTTGACTGGAGAGACCGGGCAGCTGGCGTCGCCTCTCCGGCGAAGCCACAGCCGCAGCAGACGGCTGCTGCCCGCCCAGCAGTACCGGACAGACGACAGCGGGAGAATTTCCGCCGTATTTCCCGCTGCGGGCGAGTTGCTGGTCTACGCCGAAGGAGCGGGCGAGGCAAAACGGTTGAATCTGGTTGACGGAAACAACGATTTTATGGTATCCTTTAAAGAAACATAATGCTGCGATCTGCCTCATCCGGGGCAGCTCTACGGGAACAGGAGAGAATTCCAATGGCAAATCCTGTAGTCAATACGGCGGTGTGCGCCTGCAGCTTCGGCGCCGCGCCTATGCCGCTCACAGTGACCAGTCAGGCGACGGTGCAAATGTGCGGACAGATGGCGGCCACGATCATGGACAATCAATGCACCACCTTCGGGATGTGCAGCAACCCGGCGAACCCCGCTGTGGCCTCTGCCGGGAAGCCCGTGCCCTGCAAACCGGTGACGGTGGCGCCATGGGCGCCAGGCTGCCCCACCGTATTGGTCTGCGGGAAGCTGCTGCTCAACAATACCAGTGTTCTGACCTGTAGCTACGGCGGGGTGATTCAGGTCACCATGACGCCGGCCATGACGGTTCAGGTACCGTGAGCGCGGTGCAAAGGGAGGCGACGCTGTGGATACGGAAGATGTGCGTGAGTTAAATTGCGGCGCGCTGGAAAGCGGGTATGAGAGCCAGTGGGCGCTGATAAACGATTTGTTCGCCTGGCTGGACCTGCGGCTTTACCTGTTCTACAAGCAGCATCAGTGGCTGGGGCCAAAAAACGAGATGCGGAATATGCTTGGGCTGGTGGTCAGCCGGGAGGAATTTGAGCATAACCTGACAAAAGCCGCCCAGCAGGGCCTGTGGGTGCAGCTGGAGCCGGAGGACGCCGCCCAGCTGGAGGCGGCGGAGAGCATCGTCAGGCTGCGGCTGGAGCGCACCACAGAGGACTTCCCCCTGTTGCAGCTGTTTCAGCGGTGCGGCCTGGATGTGTTTCAGTGCAGTTGCGTGATACTGGCCTACGGGGCGGCACTGGACCAGAAGTATGAGAAGCTGCTGGCCTATTTGCAGGATGACATCACCAAAAAGCACCCGCTGGTTTCCCTGGCGGTGCAGCTGTTCCTGCCGCCCCAGCATACGGTGGAGGAATACCGCGCCAGGTTTTACAGTCGGGACCGGTTTACCGACCTGTTTGACAGAGAAGGGCTGGCGGAGGGAGCGCTTGTATTGCGGCAAACCGTGTTGAGTTTTCTCAGCATTGGCACGATACCGCCCTCCCCGGGGGTGTACCTGTTTGACGGAGCGGCGGAGACGCCGGACGGCGAACTGCTGATCGACCACGAGCTGGCCCGTCAGCTGGATACGGCGGTTCAAAGCCGGGAGCCGTGGATCGTCTGTCTGCACGGCGATGGAGGCAGCGGAAAACGATTCCAAATCCAGCACCTGATGCGCCGCCAGGGTAGGCGGTGCGTCTTTGCCGATTTGGATACGGACGAACAGGAGGAACGGGCGCGGGAGGCCGCGCTGTCCGCCCGCCTGACGGATGCCTCTCTGTGCTGCTATCACCTGGACAGGGCAGACGAGGAAGGACAGCAGGTCCCCCTGCCGGAACGGCTGCTGCAAACCATCCTGGGGCTGGACATTCGGGAAAACGGATTGTTTCTCCTGTCCCGGCTGCCGATTCGCAGCCAGATGGACCGCCTTGTGGTGGACCTGGAGGTGCCGCCTACCACAGAAAGCGAACGCATCCTGCTGTTTCAGGCGTATCTGGGGAAGGCCGCGCTGGAGGACGGCCTGACGGCGGAGGAACTGGCCGCCAAGTTCCGGTTCGTCCCCCGGCAGATTCGGCTGGCCTGTGAACAGGCCGTCGGCCTCGCCCACCTGGATGGGGCTGAGAAGATTTCCAGCCGCCTCATCCACCGCTGCTGCTACCGGCAGGTCGTCCACAAGTTGGGGGACCTGGCAAGGCCGGTGCAGCCTGCCTTCACCTGGGACGACGTGGTGATGCCGGAGGACCAGAAAAAGCTGCTTCAGCAGGCGTGCGGCCATATCAAGTACCAGCATAAAGTGTATTACGACTGGGGCTTTGACCGGAAGGTGACCTATGGCAGGGGGCTTTCCATCCTGTTTGCCGGTGTCCCCGGAACGGGAAAAACGATGTGCGCCCAGGTCATTGCCAACGAGCTGAATATGGAGATGTATAAAATCAACATCTCCCAAATCGTCAGCAAGTACATCGGTGAGACGGAGAAGAATTTGCAGGCGGTGTTTACCGAGGCAAAGCACTCCAACTGTATCCTGTTCTTTGACGAATGTGACGCCCTGTTTGGCAAGCGCAGCGAGGTGAAGGACGCCCACGACCGCAACGCCAACGTGGAGGTGGCCTATCTGCTGCAACAAATCGAGGAGCATGACGGCGTGTGCATCATGGCCACCAACCTGATCGGCAATATCGACGCCGCCTTCATGCGCCGTATCACCTACGTCGTCCGCTTCCCCTTCCCCGACGCAGCCATGCGGGAGGAAATTTACCGGCGGACGATCCCGGCGTCGGCGCCGCTGGCGGACGATATTGACTGGGCGTTTCTGGCGGAGAAGTTTGAACTTTCCGGCGGCCACATCAAAAACATTGTGCTGTCGGCGGCGTTCCTTGCGGCGCAGGAGGGCCAGCCCATCGGGATGTCCCAGCTGATGCGCGCCGCCGTGGGCGAGCTGAGGAAGAACGAAATCGTTGTTGTGCGGGAAAAGTTGCGGGAGTACGCAGACCTGATCGATTAAACAAAACTTTGAGGAGGAAAACCGATGACCATTACAAAGCAACGCGAGGGAACAAAGCTGACACTTGCATTGGAAGGAAGACTGGATACCATTACGTCTCCGGAGCTGGCCGATGTGCTGGACGCCGAGCTGAACGGCGTGACGGAGCTGCTGATCGATATGGAGCGTCTGGTCTATCTCTCCTCTGCGGGTCTGAGAGTAATTTTGACCGCGCAAAAGCGGATGAACCGGCAGGGCAAGATGACGGTCGCCCATGTCTGTGCGGACATTATGGAGGTCTTTGAAATCACCGGCTTTGTGGATATTCTGGACATTCAAAACTGAGGAGCGCGGAAAGCATGGCGTCTACAGAGGTTCTGGTAGAAAAGAAGGAAAATGTTTTTATCCGAAAGGCTTTTTATAAATTTTTCCTGCCGAGCTTGCTCTCCAGCCTGGGCATCGCCATAGGAGGGCTGGCGGACTGCATTTTTGTGGGCAATACGGTGGGCGCGGTGGGCCTGGTGGCCATCGGGATCGGACAGCCGGTCTATATGCTGTTCAACACCATCAGCTACTCTCTCTCCATCGGCGGTTCCATCCACTACTCCAATGCCATCAGCGAAGGGCGGACGGAGGACGGCAACCGGATCTTCGCCAATGTGCTGCGCACGGATCTATTCCTCAATCTCCTGCTGTGCGTTTTGGGGCTGATGTTCCTGCCTCAGGTGCTGACCTTTTTAGGGGCGGGGACCCCAGGTACCGAGGTGTGGGAGAACTGCGAGGCGCTGGTGCGGGCGCAGCTGACGCTGGTGCCCATCATGTTCTGCCAGGGACCCTTTTACTATTTCGTCAACTGTGACAACAACCCAAAGCTGGCGGCGGTGGCCTTTGTCACCAGCAACGTGCTGGACATCGTGTTCAACTATGTGTTCGTGGTGGTGATGCATTTGGGCGTCGCCGGGTCTGTCTACTCCACCGGTGTGGGCGCGACGGTCATGATTATCATCAGCCTGTTCCATTTCATTCGGAAAAAGGGCTGCCTCCGCTTCTGCTGGCCCAAGGTGGATATGGGGCTGGTGGTGCAGTCCTTCAAAACCGGATTTGCCACCTCTGTGCAGTACATCTATCAGTTCATCACCATTTTGGTCTGTAACCGGCTGCTGATGTCCATCAACGGCGAGCTGGGGGTAGCGGTGTTTGACATTGTGCTGAATGTGTCCATCGTGGCGGCCTCCTTCTATGACGCCGTCAGTATGGCGCTGCAGCCCATGGTCAGCACCTTCAGCAGTGAGCATAATCATGCGAATATCCGGTGTGCCCTGTGGCAGTCTCTGCGGGTGTCGGTCTTTTTGGGCGTCGTGCTGACGGCGGTGCTGCTGCTGATACCGGAGCAGGTGAGCTATGCGTTCGGTATGCGCACGGCGGAGGAGCTGGCCATGAGCGGCGACGCGATCCGTATTTACGCGCTGGGCGTGATCGTCTCCGGCGTCAATATGGTGATGACTTATTACTATCAGGCGCTGGAGAAGGAGTTCGTCAGCTATCTGCTCTTTACCATGCGCAGCTTTGTCTGCTTCCTGCTGTTCAGCCTGTTGTTCAGCATGGGCGGCGTGGGGATGTTCTGGTGGACATACCCTTGCACAGAAGTGGCGTCTCTGCTGGTTTTGGTCCTCTATAACCACAGAAAGAAAAGCTGGACCTACCTGGAGGATGAGGGCGACCGGGTGTATAGCGCTTTCCTGTATAGCAAGACGGCCAATCTGGGGATCGTGGAGCAGAATGTCTCCGATTACCTGGAGCGGCTGGACGCCAACCCCACCCAGGTCTACTTCACCACCATCGCCGTGGAGGAGATTTGCGGCGTCATCCTGAACAAAGCCTTCTGCGACGCGGAGGGCTACATCCAGTTGACCATCGTCCCCCACGAGGACAAAACGGTGACGATTCATGTGCGGGACAACGCCAGGGTGTACAATCCGTTTGATATGAACACGGAGGACATCAGCCTGGAGCAGGGAACCGGACTGGACGCCATCGGCATCAAGATGATCAAAAGCAAGGCGAAGGAATTTCTGTACCGCAGGTATGCCGGATTCAACACACTGGTAATCCGGGTTTGAACATGAGGTAAGGGGGCAATGGAAGTGAAGAAAAAATTCCGTTTTACACTGGGGAAAAAGATGGTCCTCATGATTTTGGTCATGAGCGTGACCCTTTGCACTTGTGCCCTCTTTGTCAGCTACAGGACATACTGGAACCGCTCCATCGAGTTCTACCAGCGGCTGGGGCAGAGCGTCGCCCAGACCCTGGCCAGCCAACTGGACCCGGAGGACCTGGACCGCTATTATGAGACCGGCGAAATGGATGAGGACTACTTCGAGACGCAGCAGTTTATCATGGACCTGGTGGACAGCAATCAGGTGGAGTACCTCTACGTGGTGCGCCCCAACGGCACCGGCGTCACCTTCCTGTTCGACTCGGATATGGAAACGGGGACCGGCGGCGAATACGAAGAAGGGGGCTACTGCTCCCTGGGCAGCTATGTGGAGCTGGTGGGAGACTTTGCCGCCAATCTGGACAAGCTGCTGATGGGGGAGAATGTGGACCCCATTGTCCAACAGGACGAGAACTATGGCTGGCTGATGACAGCCATGATCCAGGTACTCCACGAGGACGGCACCATGGCCGGTTATTTCATGGTGGACATCAGCATGAACGCAGTGATGCAGGAGCAGAGGAGCTTTCTGCTCTATACCGGCGGCCTGCTGGTGGCGCTGACACTGGTATTCACGTTGATTTATCTGCTGGTGATCCGCCGGAGCTTCATCCAGCCGCTGCAAAAGCTGACGGAGGCCGCCCGCCAGTACGAAGGTGAAACGGGCAATGTCCGGGAAGCCTTTGATGCGGTGCAGATTCGGGGAGACGATGAGATCCGTACCCTGTCCGACGCCTTCCGTATGATGCTGGCGGAAATTGGCCTGAACGCCATGGAGCAGCAGGAGATGGCTGTCCGGGAGCAGCAGATGGAGAACGAACTACAGCTGGCCAACGAGCTGCACCGCTCCATGCTGCCCAAGGAGCTTCCCCACCGGGATGGGGGCTATCCCTTCCGGGTGTGCGGACAAACCACCTGGGGAGAGTCCACGGCCTATACCTTCTATGATTACTTCCTGCTGGGGCGAGATCAGCTGTGCATCATCCTCAGCGATGTGCCGGGGAGCGGCATCTCCGGCGCGCTGTTCACCGTCATGGCGAGGACAGCGCTGAAAAGCCAGCTCAGCTCCGGCCTTCCCCTGGGAGAGGCGATGACCGCGGCCAACCGACAGATGTATGAGATGAGCAGCGGTCTGTACATGAACGCCCTTGTGGGGGTGCTGGACGGAACGACAGGACAGTTCTATTGCATCAACGCCGGTCAGCCCGACCCGCTGCTGATGCGCAGCCAGGGCAGATACGAGTGGATGAAAATGCGGTCTTACGCGCCTTTGGGGCAGAGCGAAAACGTGGTGTATCAGGTGATATACCTGGAGCTGCATCAGGGAGACCGGCTGTTCTTCCACTCCAGAGGGCTGGATGAGATCACAGACAAGACTGGGACGCCGTTTGCGCAGGAGCAGCTGCGTCAGACCCTGAATGAAAATCGGAACAGCCAGGGGGAGTTGGAGCAGCAGATGGAGGGCATCAGCGAAGCCGGAACCTCCTTTGCCGGGCCATCCGGCCAAAGCGGCGGGTATGCAATGCTGGCGCTGGAATACCGGCGGCGGGATAAGGCGCAGGCGCATTGCCTTCTGGACGCCGTTCCGGCGCAGAGCGGACGGCTCCGGGATTTCCTGCGGGGCCAGCTGGAGGCCAACGGGATTTCCGGCCAGCGGATCGCCGCGCTGATGGTGGCGGTGGATGAGCTGTTTACCCTGTGCTGCCGACAGGCCATTCACGGCAGCAGGTTTATGGCGGAGTGTGCCATTCCGTCGGGAGAAGGGCTTGTCGTGCTGCGACTGAAGGGCGATATGCAGGGAAAAGACCCGCTGAAGTGTGCCGACGGCACGGCGGAAGCCTATGCGGCGGACTTTATCAGGACGAAATGTGACCGGGTCCTGATCGAGCATGACGACGGCATGGACACTGTCACCGTTGTGAAACGCATGGAGGTGTCGGAAGCCGTGGGAGGGGAAAAACGCATATGAAATTTGGTCTTGGAAAAAAGCTGACCGCGCTGATCGTTGCCCTGGGCATCGTGCTGGGCGCCACGGCTGTGGTCATCAGCTACCGCACCTACAGCGACTCCATGATGGATTATTACACGCTGCTGGGTACCAACCTGACCCGCACGCTGGCCAGCCAGCTGGACGCGGATGCGTTGGAGCGCTATTACGAGACGGGGGAAACGGACGAGGGATATTATGAGACTCAGGACTTCATCCAGAGTCTGGTGGAGAACAACCAGGTGGAGTACCTCTATGTGGTGCGCCCCAACGGCACCGGCGTCACCTTCCTGTTCGATTCGGACATGGAAACCAGCACCAGCGGCGAATATGAGGAGGGAGGCTACTGCGCTCTGGGCAGCTATGTGGAGCTGGTGGGCGACTTTGCCGCCAACCTGGATAAGCTGCTGGCCGGGGAGGAAGTGGAGCCAATCATCCAGAACGACGAGAGCTACGGCTGGATGATGACGGCCATGACCCCGGTGCGCACGGAGGATGGCGTCATGGTGGCCTATGTCATGGCGGACATCAGCATGAACGATGCGATGAACACCCGGCAGACGTTTTTGATTTTGCTGAGCGCAGTGATGGCCCTGCTGACGGTGGTCTTTATCCTCGTGTTCCTGCTGATTCTGCGCAGACAGGTGCTGACGCCCATCGACCAGCTGACTCAGGCGACGGGCGCCTTCATCCAGAACAACGAGCAGGAGCTGCTGCAAGGTACGGCGGCAGTCAACGTGCCGGAGATCCACACCGGCGACGAGGTGGAGCTGCTGGCGGCCGCCTTCCGAAAGATGGAGGAGGATATGATCTCCTACATCCGAAGCCTGCTGGAGGTCACAGCGGAAAAGGAGCGCATCGGCGCAGAGCTGAATGTGGCAACGCAAATTCAGGCGGATATGCTGCCCCGTATCTTCCCGGCCTTCCCGGAGCGGAAGGAGTTTGACATCTACGCCACCATGGAGCCAGCCAAGGAGGTGGGCGGCGACTTCTACGATTTCTTCCTGGTGGACGCGGATCATCTGGCGGTGGTGGTCGCGGACGTGTCCGGCAAGGGGGTGCCCGCCGCGCTGTTCATGGTCATCGCCAAGACCCTCATCAAAAACCACGCCCAGAACCGGGAGAAACTGGAGGATGTGTTCACCCACACCAACGAGCAGCTGTGCGAGGGGAACGACGCGGGTCTGTTTGTCACGGCCTGGATCGGTCTGCTGGAAATCAGCACAGGGGCGTTTACCTATGTCAACGCGGGGCACAATCCCCCCCTGCTGAAGCGTGTGGACGGAAACTACGAGTGGATGAAGGCGCGTTCTGGCTTTGTTTTGGCCGGTATGGAGGGTGCCCGCTACCACGAGCTCACTGACCATCTGGACCCCGGCGACAAGCTGTTCCTTTACACCGACGGCGTGACCGAAGCCGCCAACAGCGCGGAGGAGCTGTTTGGGTCAGAGCGGCTTCAGGCCGCGTTGAACCAGCGGATAGACCTGCCGCCTCAAAAGCTGCTGACCGAGCTCAAGCAATCGATTGACGACTTCGCAGGCGACGCCGAACAATTCGACGACATCACAATGGTAAGCCTGGAATACAAAGGAGCAAGGGGGGCTGAAAATGTCTGAGCGGATTTTCCCGGCACGATTGGATCAGCTTGATTCTGTCCTGACGTTTATTGATGAGGAGTTGGAGCGCAACCACTGCTCGCCCAGGGAGAAGTATCAGCTGGATATTGCCGCAGAGGAAATATTTGTAAACATCGCCCACTACGCCTATCATCCGGAACAGCCCGGGGAGGCCACCGTCCGCTTTTGCATCGGCGGAGAGCCATTGCAGGTGACGATTCAGTTTTTGGACAATGGGCAGCCCTTCAATCCGCTGGAAAAGAAGGATGCGGACACCACACTGACCGCCGAGGAGCGGAACATCGGCGGGCTGGGGATTCTCATGGTGAAAAAGAGCATGGATGCGGTGGATTACCAGTATGCAGACGGAAAGAATATTTTGACGATGAAGAAGAATCTCTCCAATCCGTGAAGCGGCGACCTGCCGGACGGTGAGGTGGGAATCGGAGCATACGCGCTGTGAGGCGTGGCTGCACCGGCGCGAGATGGGGCGTCCTGCGGTGGAGAAAAATCGCAGACAAACGCACGGGTCTGTCTCAAATGCTGCGTAAGCTTGCTACCACAGAACAAAACAGAGCATAATCCTATCAGGCGGCAGCGGCTTTGTCCGACGCCGCCTTGATTATATTCTTGTGCCAACGGCGCGGCGCACCGCTTGAGAGAAATTCTCCAACACCGCTGAATAAGTTCAGAAAATGCCGAAAAAAAGGAGAAGAAGGGGGTGAGCGCGGATCGTGGATGACAAATCGGGTGCAGACAGATTTCTCTGTACAGGAGCAGTTGGTTGCTATTCGGGATAAAAAAAGACAATATGCAGGCCTTGGTGTAAAATGTTGTTGCCACACAACAAATCACACGGAGGCGAGCATATTGTCCTACCCTTATTCTACACTGGAAGCAGGATGAGGGCCTTTTCAAGTGGGGCTTTCAGTCGTGATTTTGCTCTGTTCTGACAAAACCGTTATACGATGGAAACCGTAGCGATTCCACCTGCGGGGACCGTGACCTGGGCGATTTCTCCGTTCAGCCGGAGGACAGCGGGCAGTGCCTCGTTTCCACGGTTCAGCAGGACGGCAACCAGCGTCCCGTCCTTGTTCCGGCAAGCGGCCACATCCAACTGATCTGTGTAGCGGCTCATGCCGATGCGCTGAGCGCCGGGCCGGATAAAGTGAGCAAAGTGGTAGAAATATTGGTATAGCATCCGCTGCTCCAGCACACCCGTCCGGGTATCATAGCGGAAGGGCGCGTCGCAGAAATTCCCCACATGGTTGGGACCGCCCTTCTCGTCCAGCAGCAGGTTCCAGTCATAGAAGGCGGTGATCCCGTGGTTCAAATCCCCGGTGATCTCGTGGGACAGCCGGGCGGCGTTGCTCTCCTCGGCCTTCGCGTCAAAGAAGCGATACTCCAGGCAGCTCTCCGAGAGGACCAGCCGGAGAGAGGGGAAGCGGGTGCGCAGCAGGTCCAGGCTCTCGAAATGGTCCCCGCTATACCAGTGGCAGGCGACGCCGGAGACCATCTTTTCCGTTTCGCTGTCAATGATCTCCTCCGCCCGCTCGTAGGCCCGCTCCTTGTTGTGGTCCCAGATGAACAGCTCCACCTGCTTTTCCAACCCATGGCGGCAGAAGGCGGCGTACAGTGTTTTCAGAAACGTTTTTTCCTGCTGGGCGGTGTACACACAGGAGTCCCAGGTCTGGACCGCCTTGGCCTCGTTTTGCAGACTCAGCCGCTCCACCTGGAATCCCCGGCGCTGGAACTCCAGCACATAGCGGCAGAGGTAGTCCGCAAAAAATTCGTAGAACTCCGGCTTCAGGCTCCCGCCATACTTTCGGTCGTGGTTGGTTTTCATAAAGGTGGGCGGAGACCAGGGCGAGAGCGTGAGCTTCAACGGATGCCCCGCCGCCCGCTCCGCGTCCCGGAGCATGGGGAGGATATACTGCTCCGTCCGGGCAAAGGAGAAGCTGCGCAGCGCCCGGTCTGTTGGGTCGGACATGGCCTCGTACATCCCGGTGGAGAAATCACAGCTGTCCAGCGGGATGCGGACCCGGTTATAGTTCAGCCCCTCCGGGGAGAAATAGGCCCGCATGACCTGCTCCCGCTGCGCCGGGTCCATCTGGGCGTAGACGTAGCCCGCCGCGTCAGTGATTGCGCCGCCGAAGCCCTCGAAGGTCTCGAACGTCAATTCCGGGTACAGGTTGACGACCTGATTTTCAATGCCCTGAGCATCGGAAGCAAAGGGAATGAGGGTATCCTGAAAACTGGATTTTCCCACCGTCGTATGCACGATTGCTTTCATAGTTTAAATACTCCTTGCAATAATACAATCTAAAAATACAATTTGTATATGCAGCAGCGCCCGCCCTTTTGTTCGATGAATCGCGCAAAAAGGCGGGCGTCCTCTGTCACAGAGAAGCTTGGAGGCTCAGCTTACTTGCTGCCCTTCCACTTGCCTTCGGACAGGTCAGACAAAACCTGGTCATAGCGCTTATCCAGGTCGAAGAACGCCAAACACACGATGCCAATGGCGCAGGTGATAACGGGGACCCAGATATAGCCCACCTTGATGGCGGTCACAGCGGCTGCACCGGTGGGGTTGTTGTCGAAGTTACCCGCGCTGAGAATCCAGCCCAGGGCAGCGGTACCCAGGCCGGAGCCGACCTTCATGCAGAAGGAGGAGGCGGCGTTGCCCATGCCCATGGCCTGGACGCCGGTGAGCCAGGAACCGTAGGTGATGGAATCCTGAAGCATACCGAACATGACCGCCGCGCCGCAGCCAAAGGCCGCGCCCTTCAGGATGTTGCACAGTACGACCAGGGTGACGTTGGTGCCCGCAAAGGCGGTGGCCACAAAGGCGACGGTGGCGACACACATACCAATCATACCGGTGTTGCGCTTGCCGATTCTCTTCATGATGAACGGGGTGATAAACATCATGGCGATCTGCGCCATAGACAGGGGGTTGGCGATGGTGGCGTACAGGTCGGCGTCACCCAGCACATACTGGGCATAGTAGGCCGCGCCGCCAAAGAAGGTGGACATCATGAAGTACAGGCTGAACAGGAACACCACCATCAGCAGCCAGTAGCGGTTGACCACCAGGCTCTTGAGGCACTCGATCAGAGAGGGACCCTGGGCCTTTTCGCCGTCCTCCTCCTTGGGTTCTTCTACCACGCGCTCCTTGCAGAAGAAGAAGGTGGCCAGGTTCAGCACCACAAAGACGATCATCAGCACCACAAAGGTCATGGTCCAGCCGGTCTGGGAGTAACGGTCGCCGCCGCCGAAGAAGTCGCACAGCTGATAGACCACGGTGTTGACGGTCATGGTTCCGGCGGTGGCCAGCAGCATACGGAAGTTGCCCAGCAGGCCGCGCTCGTACTGGTTGGTGGTCATCAGGCCCTGGAGGGTGGCATAGGGCACGTTCAGGCCGGTGTAGCAGACGGTGGAGACCAGGTTATAGGTCAGGAACATATACGCCACCTGGGCGGAACCGGCCAGGCTGGCGGGGACGGAGAACATCAGCACGGTGCAGACAGCCAGAGGGATGCACATCCGCAGAATCCAGGGGCGGGCCTTGCCCCATCTGCTGTGGGTGCTGTCTACGATACGGCCCATGATCAGGTCGGAGACGCCGTCAAAGATTTTGGAAATCGCCATGATGGAGGCGGCAGTACCTGCGGCGACTCCCACCACGTTCGTATAGTATACCAGAAGGAAAGCGGAAATGGAAGAGTAAACGAGGTTGCCGGAATAGTCGCCCAGGCCGTAGGCCAGACGCTCCACGACGGACAGCTTGACGTTGGGGTCCGCCGCCTGCATTTGCTTTGTTGACATGAAAAACACTCCTTATCGCTTTACAAAATAATTTGGCTATGCAGTTAATGCTCCGTGGGGAACCAGCCCTGGTCCACGCTCTTGCCCAGGTCCCAGCAGTCCCAGCCGATCCAGTTCGGCTCGTTGACCGTATCCAGCAGCAGCTTGTAGCTCCAGTAGAAGTAGCCGGAGCCGTTCTTCCAGGCATCCAGCTGGGCCTCGCCGAGCTGCCGATAGAGCGCCCGCTTGACCTCGGCGGGCATACTGTCCGTATTGGAGGAGAAGTCCATGCCATTCAGCACGGACTGGCCGCCCTTGGTATCGAAGCCCACGGCGTAGGAGTTGAACAGACACCACTCGCCGCAGACCACCGGCACGTACTCCTGCACCTTGGCGATTTCTGCCGCGTAATGCTCCTGGATGTACTTGAAGTAGCTCTCCGGGGTCCGCTCACAGCCGAAAGCCTCCGCCATCATCAGGTACTGGTGGGTGTCCAGCATGACGTGGTCGAATTTGGGCTGGGTCAGGAAGTCCTTCCAGGCGTGGAGCTGGAAAGCGTCGTGGAACACCATGTATTTGTCCGGGGCCACGTTGGGGCGGATACGGTCATAGGCGTCGCTGTAAAACTGCCGCAGGAACTCCATGGTGTTGGGGGCGCTGCCCGCCGCCATCTCCTTGTCCACCGGCGGATAGCGGCCGGGCACATCCATCGTCACCCACATCTCCTCGGTGACCGGCTCGTTGATGGGCGTGATGCCGAAGAGGCCCTTCCGCTGGCCGTAGCGCTTGGCCAGTTTTTCCAGCAGGTTGAGGACAAACTCCACTTCCTCCGGGGTCTGGCTCCACTTGCACACGCCGCAGATGCCGCCGTTGTCGAAGCCGTTCTGGCTCATGGGGGCGGTGTGCAGATCGATGAGGATCTGCAGGTCGTACTTCTCCGCCCAGGAGAACGCCTTGTCCAGTTCCTCGATGCAGCCGATGAAGGGCGGACGGTCCCCGAAGATGAAGTAGGGGATAGGGATGCGGACGGTGTTCAGGCCGATCCGCTTGATGGTGGCAAAGTCCCGCTCAGTGATATACTCGCTGCGGTGGATCTTCATGCGGGCCTCATAGACCTCCGGGGACAGCTGCTGGGGCAGATGATACTCGTCCTCCGCCGTGGTGCCGTCGAAGAGGGCAGGGCTCATCCACTTTTCCAAAACCAGCCAGTTGCCCAGGTTTACGCCTTTGACATACATACTTTTCATCCTTTCCGCTGATTGATTGGTATTTTGACCTTCGTGATAGCTATATGATAGAAAAAAACAGGGCCGGAAAATATCAAATTCTCCGGCCCTATGTCAAATTTTTAAGGCGAAACTGATTTTCTACGGATATGTCAAAAAACAGAACGAATTTTTGTGGAAAACGCCGAACGTTGTTCGGCTACTTCGTGTGTCCGTATTTTTTGCGGTATTGCCCGGGGGTCATCCCCTCCCACTTCTTGAACACCTGCCCAAAATGGCTCTGGGAGGAGAAGGCGAAGGTATAGGCGATGGTCTCGTAGGAGTCGTCGGAGTAGATCAGCTGCTGCTTGGCAAAGCGCAGCTTCTCCCGGGTGATGTAGTCCTTGAGGGAGATCCCCGCCTCCTGGGCGAACAGCTGAGAGAGGTAGCTTGGGTTCACATCCAGCTCTTTTGCCAGACCCTGAATTTCGATGCGGGTGTGGAGCTGCTGCAAAACCAGGCTCTTGCAGGCGGTGACAAGAGCGCTCTGTCCCGCCTCTGCGGAGAATTCATGGACTTTTTGGCAGTACTCCATCTCGGCCAGCCGGGCCAGGGCCATAACATCGCCTTCGTGCCGCAGCCGTTCCGTCTGTTGGATGAAAGCGTCCGACATGGAGAACGCAATCTCCGGCAGCAGGCCGCCGGCGATGGCCGAGCGGCTGGCCAGCGTGATCAGGACGATGGCCAGGTCCTTAGACTGACGCAGGGGCGTGGGGGCCAGCTTGCCGATTTGGCCCACATAGACCTCCCCGAAGCTCTCCAGCAGCGCCTGTTGGTTGCCGGTACGGATGCTCTCCTGTTCCCGCTGCTCCTGTTGATAGGGGTTGTGGAGGGTCATTTTCTCCTGGTTTTCGTAAAAGACCTGGTTCAGCTGCCGGTTTGTGTCCTCCAGCATAGCGGTACTGCAAAAGCTGTCCAGACACAGACGGGTGACATCCTCCGGCTTGTTGCCCACTGCCTCGGAGAGCAGCAATGTCACGTTGGAAAAATCCTCGATGGTGACGGCGCTGACCCGATATGGGCGGTCAGGGGACAGCCTGTGGCGGCGCTTCAGCAGATCTGCCGCAGAGACCGTGTCGTCCGTCAGGCAGCATGGACCCAGCAGATAGGTCTCACCGCCGCCTCGCACAATGCCGTAGAGGACCTGATTGGCCTCCAGGTACAGCAGAGGGCGGTTCTCCCGGCTCTTTTCCAAGAGCTGCGCCCGAAAGGCGGGGTCTCGCTCCAGCACGTCCTCCTGTTCGCCGTTGTCCACATAGATTTGGGTCAGCGTCCCCTCCGGGTCATAGACCCGGACCGGCGCGTGGAGCAACCGGATGAGGTAGGGACACAGCTGCGCCGCCGTCATTGGGCGGCCTCCCACCGTCCAGAGGGTCGCCGCTCCGTCCCGTCAAAAGTCAAACTGTTCATGGTCTTCCCTTCCCGTTCTCAACTCAGAACACTCCAATCGGTCGGCGAATCTCTTCGTTTTTCAATGGATGCGCCTGTTCCTTCTGTGGAAAGCCGTTGCTTTTTCAGTGTATAAAGCCAACTTTATCAACTTCTGTTTTATCATAGCAAAATCAATAGACCGTGTCAAGAATCGTTCAAATTATAATTTACGAATCGAAAAGCTGCCATGCAAATTTTATATGGGCATTTCATAACCGCGACTGAGCAGCGCAGTTTTCGTTTCAAAGCCAAGTTCGCCCGCAGTGCGCGCCTCGCTTTCCGGTAGTTCTAAACCTTCTACCCATTCGGCCACATCACCTTCCGCTGCGTCCCCAGAGAAGCGCCGCCCGTCCATCCACGTAACCGTGTCGTCGCAGAGACTGTGCAGATTCTCAGCGCTGGAGCCGATGCCGCTGCTGTGGGAGGTGCAGAAGGGAATGATGGTCATGCCCGAAAAATCATAGATCTCCAAAAAGGTGCTGATGATCCTCGGCGCCTGGCCGTGCCAGATGGGATAGCCAAGAAAAATCACATCGTACTGCTCTATGTTCTCCACGCCGCCGGATATGGCGGGCCGGGCGGAAGAATCCGCCTGCTCCTGGTCGGCACGTCCTCCGGTATAATACGCCAAATCGTCCTCCGTATAGGGGACTTCCGGCACGATTTCATAACTGTCTGCGCCGGTTGCGTTGACGACCCACTCTGCAATTTGCTCCGTTGTGCCGGTGCAGGAGAACCAGGCGACCAGAATATTGCTGCCAGAGGAGGCGCTGTCAGTATTTTCCGCACCGCTCTCGTCTGCAGTCGTGTCAGTTTGCCCCTCTGCGTTGGACTGGGTTTCCGCGTCTGCAACAGAGCCTTCTGCGCCCTCGGACACAGAAGATTCCCCCGTACCTTCCGCGCCGCAGGCCGCCAGTACGGAAATCATGCAGACAGCGAGAAAAAATGCAAGAAACCGTCTCATGCTATCCCTCCTTGTGGATTTTTCTGATGGTTTTTGCAGGGACGCCCCCGACCACAGTGTAAGGCGGCACATCCTGTGTTACGACTGCCCCCGCCGCCACCACGGACCACTCCCCAATGGTCACGCCGGGGAGAACTGTTGCGTTGGAGCCGATCCACACATGAGCGCCGATTGTGATGGGCGCGTAGTGATTCTTCCGGTTCTGCGCCGGGTCGAGGTCGTGATTGATGGTCGCCAGCACTACGTTGTGACCCAGCATGGCGCCGTCGCAAATTTCGATACCGCCCTGGTCCTGAAAGTGACAGCCGGAGTTGATAAACACATCCCTCCCAATGTGGATATTCTTCCCAAAATCCGTGTAGAACGGCGGGAACAGCCGGAAGGAGTCATCGATTTTTTCTACGGTCAGGCGACTCATGATCTTCCGAATTTCTTCCGGCGTATGGTATTGGTTGTTCAACTCCATGGTGACACGGAGCGCCTCCTGATAAAGGGTATCGGCGTAGGCGCTGCACGCCTCGTTTTCCGTGCCCTCGTTATAATAACTCGCGATAACATCTTGAATGGTCAATGATTCGTCCCCCTCGTCTATTCAGCCAGTGGATTCCTTCCACTGTCTTTATTTTATCGTGAGGAACGTGAAATGACAAATATTTTGTTTCTATTTCTGGTTATTCTTGAAAAGAATTTCTGAATAGGACAGCGTGCTTAAAGCGTTCTCAAACAAAAAACGGCCTTGAAACCATCCGGTTCCAGGGCCGTTTCTTTATCGGGAGCAAGAATCAGAGTAAACAGGGGTTGGTTGAACAGAGCCGCCGGACGGTTTCTCAGCTACAGCGGTGGGCGGCCTGACCTGGGGGGCGTTCGTTGCCCACCTGAACGGTCAGCGCTGCCCAGAGCCGGTGAATGATTTGAAGGAGCGCCGCAGGCGCGGGTGTCCCCCTTGCGGGTGAGCCTTTGTGGATTTCAAGATCCTGCAACGAAGCGTTGCGCGAAATATGCTCGCCCAGACGCCGGGCGTTATTGAATCAGCGGTTCCGTGATGATATGGGGCCAGGGTCTCTTTTCCACCCACAGCAGAAACCGCACTGCATCGGCGTCACCGACGTGACCCGCTCCACACAGACAGCGTAGAGATCGCTGTCCGGTTCCAGCGCTGCCGCATCGACCTGACGCTGAAACCGGAGCCGGAAAGGCTGAGAGCGGTCCCGTGGCCCGGGCGGTTGGAAAACCAGATGATTTTGTCGGCTCTGGTGGGTGATGCGATACCGGGATGGCGGGAGCGGGATGGCGGGGAGGTTGATGTTCAGCGTGTCCGCCGGAGGTGTGGAGCCAAAAGACAGCATCCAACCAGCCCATTTCCGCAGAGCGGCCTGGGCACTGGACCAGTCCTGAGAGGGGAAATCGGTGGCGTAGTACTCCGTCGGGGATGTCTCCAGCGACAGGGCCACAGAGGGGATGCCGTAGCTGTTGGCCTCAAAGGCTGCGCCCAGGGTGCCGCTGTAGCCGATGGTCTGCCCCATGTTCTCCCCGTAGTTGATGCCGCTGACGCAGAGCGCCGGGCGCTCCCCGGCCAGCTCCAGCACCCCATAGGCCACAGACCATGCGGGGGACCCGTGGACTGCCCAGCCCTCCGCATCGGGCAGGCCGTCGAAGTCGGCAACACGCTCTAAAATACCCAAATCGTCTGCCCGGGGGAAAGAGCGACCCATGGCGGTCTGCTGGGTTTGGGGCGCGGCGATCAGCAGACGCCCCAGCCCGGCGAGGGCCTCCGCCGCGGCCATCAGGCCGGGGGAGTGGATGCCATCGTCATTGGTGAGCAAAATGAGCGGTTTCATGGGACAGTCACCCGGCTCAAAAATGCCTGTCCGTAGGCGTCCGCCTGGGCGATCGCGTGCGCGGCGGTTTCGTCAGTCACAACACCTGGTTCCCGGGTCCACTCGGTCTGCTCCGTATGGCGCACAATACTGGAAATGGTTTCCGCGCTGTTGTCGAAGCCCATCTCGGCCAGGGTCAGCGGCAGGCCGACGCTGTGCAAAAATGCGGCGACAGTTTCAATTTGTTCCTGGGGTGCGGCTTCAAAAAACAGTTCGCAGAGGACGCCGAAGGCCACCATCTCCCCGTGGAGCATGGGCTTTGTCCCTTCCATGCAGGACAGCCCGTTATAGATGGAGTGGGCCGCGGCGCAGCCGATGTTCTCAAAGCCGATGCCGCTCATCAGCGTGTTGGCCTCAATGACCCGCTGGAGCGCCTCCGTCACCTGATGGCGTCGGTTGTCCTGCAGGGCAGTATAACCGTCCCGCAGCAGGATTTGGTAAGCGCCCTCCGCCAGCAGCATGGCGCTGTCCGTACCCTGATAGGTGCCTGTATCTGTGCAGACGTAGTTGGGACTGCCGGTTTTTTGCGACGCCCGGGCCTCAAACACGGTGGCCAGGGCGTCGCCCATGCCCGCCGCCAGGAAGCGGGGCGGGGCGTCGGCGATGATTTGGCTGTCCACCAGCACCAGGTCAGGGTTTTTGGAAAAGTATTCGTACCCGATTTTCTCGTGACGCTCGTTGTAGTAGATGGACATGGCGCTGGTGTGCGCGTCGGTGGAGGCACTGGTGGGGATGACCACCAGAGGGACGCGCAGGCGGTTCGCCACGGCCTTCGCCGTGTCCAGCGCCTTCCCGCCGCCCATGCCGACGACGACGTTGGCGCCGAAGGCCCGCGCCTGGGCCTCCGCCGCGTTGATCAGCGCATAGGTCACTTCGTTCTCGTACCGGAACGGCGCGAAAGCCATGCCCTTTTCCGCGAACGTTTTGGAAAAGCGGCCGGAATAGGTGGGATAGAAGAAGCTGTCGATGACGGCGAAGCCCCTGTCGCCGTAGTTCTGTATGTGTTCCGCCAGCCGTTCGGCCTCACCCGGCCCCTGAATATACCGGCTGGGAGAACTCCAGGCCCTGCTGTTCATCTCATTCCTCTCCTTTTAGTGGAAGATGGGGAAGGTCTGCTTCAAAATATTGTCCGTGTAGTCGGTGATGCTGGTGTAGATGGGCAGCATCTGGGCGTAGATTTTGTGGTTTTCCATGTTGGGCTGGAAGGTGTCCCGCACCTGGACCATGTTCTCCACGGCCTCCTCGAAGCTGCCGTATACCCCTTCTTCCACGGCCACGCAGATGGCGCTGCCCAGTCCGGCCGCGCCGTTGACCACGTTGCGGCAGGTCTCCACGCCGAATACGTCAGCGAAAATCTGCATGAACAGGGGGCTGTTGGAGCCGCCGCCGCAGATGATGATCCGGTCCAGGGTGGTGCCCAGCTCGTTGGTCATGTCGTCCACATGGCGCTTCATGGTCAGGGCCACCGCCTCCAGGATGGAGCGGTAGATGTGGCCCCGGGTGTGGCGGCCGTCGAAGCCGATCATAATGCCCTTCTTATATTGAGCGTCCACCGGGGCCAGCCACTCCAGCACGGTCATCAGGCCGTCGCTGCCCACAGGGACCTGCTCCGCCTCCCGGCCCAGCAGCTCCTCCGCAGAGATGCCCTGGTCCTTGGCCAGCTGCTCATAGCTGTCCCCCAGGATGTCCCGGAACCAGCTGATGGTCCACATACCCCGGCGAATGCCGTTGCTGTCGTAGAGGTATTTGTTGGGGATGCAGGAGAACTTCGGCCAGACGGCTTTGATGTTTTTCAGGTTCTCCTTGCCCTCCATCATGGCGGCGGTGTAGGTGCCCAGGGAGATGCAGGCGGTGTGTTCGCCCATGCAGCCGGTGCCGAGGCCCTCCACGGCCTTGTCGTTGCCAGTAGCCACCACGGGCAGCCCCACGGGGAACCCGGTCTGCCGGGCGGCTTCGGGGGTCACATAGCCCAGCACATCCCCCGGCATCACCAGGTCAAAGAGCATATCCCGGGTCATGCCGTTGGCGGCGTAGTCCGCCTCGTTTTCGGACCAGGCCCAGCGGTCCACGTCGATGGGCCAGCCGCCCTCGTAGTTGGAGACGGTGTCCTTCTTCTCCCCGGTCAGGCGGTAGGTGATGTAACCGGACGAGGCCACGATATACTTCACGTCTGGGTTGCTGCCGTCGTAAGGCTGGGACACCCGCACGTCCATCCAGCTCAGCGCGGGCTGGGCCAGGGAGCAGTCCGCCTTCAGATACGCCTTGCAGTAGCGGATGGTGCAAAGGCCGATGCCGATGATGTCCGCCGGGTCCCCCTGGAAGCTGGCCATACAGCGGCGTCCCGCCGTGCAGATGGCGTCCCACCAGTCGTCGTCCGGGTGCTCCACATAGCCGGGCTGGGGCAGGTCATAGGGCCGGAGGGCCGCTTTCCCCTCGCAGACGATATTGCCCTTCACATCGAAAATCAGGATTTTGGCGCTCTGGGAACCTTCGTCAATACCAATGATATATTTTTCGCTCATAGCGTTCCTCCTTGGATACAGCAGGGCGGACCGCCCGCCCAGAGAGCGGCGGTCCGCCGGAATAGAAGTTGTTTACCGCACCAGATAGCCGCCGTCCACGACGAGGACGGTGCCATTGACGTAATTGGACGCCTGGCTGGCCAGGAACACGGTGGCCCCCATCAGGTCCTGCCGCTCGCCCCAGCGGTCAGCGGGAACGTGCTCTTTGATTTTGATGTACTTCTCATCGTTGGCGCTTCCGGTGCCGGAGGTCATGGCGGTCTGGAAGTAGCCGGGGGCGATGCCGTTGACCTGGATGTTATACTTGCCCAGTTCGTCGGCGTAAGCCTTGGTCAGGCCCATCAGGCCGGCCTTCATGGCCGCGTAGGCGGGGGAACCAAGTCCGCCCAGGAAGGAGAACAGAGAGCAGATGTTGATGATCTTGCCGCTCTGCTGGGGGATCATGTACTTGGCCACAGCGTGGCTCAGGTCAAAGGCTCCGGTCAGGTTGATGGCGATCATCGGGTCCCACTCAGCGCGGCCGAAGTCCAGCACGTCGGCGATTTTGCAGATACCGGCGCAGTTGACCAGGATGTCGATTTTGCCGTAAACCTCCACGCACTTTTCCGCGATTTTATCGCAGACGCCGTCCTCGCAGATGTCGCCCTGCATGAAGTAGTACTTGACGCCGCAGTCCTCGATGAGCTTGCGGGTGGTCCCATCATCCTCCACAAAGGCGAAGCAGAAGATGTTGGCGCCAGCCTTGGCCATGGCCAGGGAGAACGCCTGCCCCAGTCCGCTGCATCCGCCGGTCACAATGGCGGTTTTGCCCTTCAGGCTGAAAAAGTCCATGGAAAAATCGTTGATGTCGTAGCTCATGATGCTTCCTCCTGTTAAAAAAGATAGATTTTGGGAGACGGCCGACTGTATCCGGACGCCGCGGGGAGAGAAAAAGCAGGCAACTCTGGTTTTGTGGAAAACCAAAGTTACCTGCTCTCACTTCTCTTTGTAACTGGTTTTAGTATAGTGTTTTAAGAATATTCTGTCAACTGTCATTACGGAGAAAAACGAGGTGATGATTTGTATATTTTGACGAATTTTCAGCAGTTCCAGAGAGGCCTGTTGGTGGTAGAGACGGCGACGACGCCAATGTTCAGGGCATTGATGATGTCCTCTTTGTCCAAAATCATGCCGCTGGCTGTGAACGGACGCTGCACGCCCTCCATCAGGTAGGCAATCCCCTTGGTCAGCCCGGCGGGCATAAACTCGATGATGTCCGGGTCGCTGGTTTTAATCAGCTTTTCCACGTTCCGGTAGGGCATTACGTCGTAGATATGGTAGCGCTGGATGGTAAACAGCCCCAGCATCTTGGCCCGTTTGATGAGAGCGGGCTTGGAGCTGATGATCCCGTCCGCCTGGGTGAACTGCCGGATGAAATCGACGCTGACCTCCTTTGGCGCAAGACCTACGATCAGGTCGATGTGGACGATGACCTTTTTCCCCGCCTGCTTCAGGGTGTCCACAATGGAACCGATGTTGCAGATGTCGCCGTAAATCACGTAGACCACCGGGTTCTCCGCATCCAGCGCGGATTGCAGCCACTCCTCACTTTTGATAGAGGGAATGACCGGATAGCTGTCGCTGTATTCGATAAATTCTGACAACGTAAGAGACATAACAAACTCCTAAACACCGCAAAGATCCCCAAGAAGGGGCGCTTTCAGTTTACCCAGCCCGTGTTCACCGTTCAAGGAACCGCCAGCGGCCAGACATTCCTCCGCCCAGCGGCGTACCAGGCCCTCCCCGGCTCTGTGTTCCCCGCCGGTGGCGGGCAGCAGGTTGACGTGCAGATGATTCTCCCAGGCGTGGCCAAAGAGGACGCCCCGCAGGCCGGTTTCCCGCAGGCCGGACCGATACATCTCCAGCGTTTCGCCAAAGGTCATCCCCCGGCAGACGTAATCTGTTCCCAGTTTAGTGATGGTCGGGTCAAACCGGTGCGCGGCGGCAATCTCTGTGTTGCAGCATTCTGCGGCGGCGTGGCGGTAGGCGTTGAGCCGGTCCGTCTCCGCGTCTCCGGTGACGGCCCAGCTCCGGTCCAGGTCGCAGCCGCTCCCCTCCGCCAGGTCCATCAGGGCGTCGCAGAGGGCCTCCAGGCCGTCCGCCGCTCCCGCCAGCTCACAGTAGACCATCCCGTTGAAGTCCGGGTCCGGTACGGGGACCCCCCGAATGGCGGACAGCCCCTGCCGGTGAGACTCGACCAGGTCGATGGCCGAGCGGTCCAGGTATTCCACAGACCAGATGGCGGCGTCCGGGTCCCGGGGGAACTCCCGCTGAATGTCATCCACAAAGCGGCACAGCACCTCGTCAGACGGGAAGAAGAACCCCAGCCCCCAGCGCTCCTCCGGCAGGGGGAGCAGCTTCAGCCTGGCGGAGACGATGGCATCCTGAACCGTGTCTTTTTCCAGCACATAGGCCGCGCTCTCACCAAAATGGCAAGCGTTTGGCCCTCTGGCCCCGGTGGCGCAGACGCCGCCCACAGTGGCGGAGGGTTCCGTGGGCTGTGGCGGCCAGAACAGCCCCTGCCGCCGCAGCGCCGCCCGCAGCTCCTCCAGCGTCACACCGGCGCACACCTCCACGGAGGCGGAACCGTCGGGCTGACGCCGAACGGGGCCAATGCCCCTGAGCCGGGACAGGTTCAAAATCAGCCCGCCCTGGGGGACAGCGCCCCCCACCAGACCGGTTCGGCTGCCCTGGATGGTGTAAGGCAGGTTCATCCGTGCTGCTTCTTCCAGAGCGGCCTCCACCTCCGCCCGGCTTTGGGGGAAGGCGATCCACTGGGCGAAGCCAGTGAGCCGGGATTCATCGCTGAGGTAGTCCTCCATGGAGTTGTCAAAGGGTTGGAGTAGTGCCATGCTCGTCCTCCTGAGAAATCAAATCCGTGAGCAGCGAAACAAACGCCACGCAGTCGCCCTCCACCACCACGTCCGCCTGCCCGCAGATGGGGGCGTTGAGGTCGGTGTTCACCGCCACAAGGTGGCGGCTCTTGTCCACACCGGCCAGGAAGGCCGCCGCCCCAGAGACGCCTGCGGCAATGCAGACATCTGGGTGGGCCAGCACGCCGGAAATGCCCAGCAGCCGGTCCATCGGCGCCCAGGCGTTCATGGCGGCCTGCCGGGACACCCCCAGCTGAGCGCCGATGGAGGCGGCCTGCGCTTCCATCTCCTGCACCGCCGCCTTGGAGCCTACGCCCCGCCCCACGGCAATCAGCAGCCGGGCGTCGGCCAGGTCGTCCGTTTTTTCGAGGGGAGTCAGCTGTCCCTCTCCCAGGCAGCGGACCGGCTGCTCCAAAAGGGTCGGACACGCCGCCTCCGCCGGAGGCGGCCCGGAGACACCCGCCGTCAGAGACAGGCAGCAGAAGGAACGCTCCAGCCGGAATTCCCCCAGCATATGGTTGGAATAGACCATCTTTTGGGCAAAAAGTTGCCCGTTTTCCAGGCGCAGGGCCTGCACCCCGCACAGGGAGCAGCCGCCAATGCGCGCCCCCAGCCGGACGGCCAGCTCCTGTCCGGCGAAGCTGCTGTCAAACAGCCACAACGCCGGTCCTTTGTCCCGTTCCTCCGCCAGCCGCGCCAGCGCAGAGAGGTATGGCTCGGTTTCGAAATGGGCTGCGGAGAGAACCCGGACGCGGCCACAGGGCTGGCGCAGCTCTCGGGCCGACTCCGCCGAAGGGGCAAATAAAATAAGCTCCTCCGGGCACAGTCCGGCATCGGCAGCCAGCCAGGTCAGGGCGGAAATGCGCTTCTGCGCCTCGCCGGAAAAAGCGTTGCACACCAAAACTGTCCTCATGGCTTCACCCACGCTTTCCAGTACCGCTGATAAAACAGCTTCGTCCGTTCCTCCAGGGTGTCGCCTGGGACGGGGACCGCCGCCCGCCCGGTTTCCGGCGCGGTGAGGGCGCAGAGGGTGGCCCCCTCCGACGGAGGTTCGGGGCAGGGCAGCACCGTGACCGGCTGTCGGCCCAGCTGCCGCCGGGCCTTCATGGTGGGGACGCGGAGGTACGCGCCGGATACGTTTCCCACGCTGAGGACCACGGGGCCGGTGATGGTTTGGGTCAAGGTCCCTTCGTCAGTCATTGACGAAACGCTCATGGCGCCGTCCGTCCCCACCGAAAAGGCGGTCACCTGGGTGACGCAGGGCCAGCCCAGCCCCTCCGCCAGCAGCAGCGCCGTCTGGCCGTTGGAGCCGTCGGCGCTCTGGCTTCCCAGCACCACGGCGTCAATTTCCGGGTGTTCCGCCAGATAGGCGCGGATGCAGTGGGCGACAAACGCCGGACGGAACCGGAGGTCCTCCCCGCAGTCCATCCGCACCGCCTGGGCAAAGCCCAGGGCGTAAAGGGTTTTCAGATAAGTTTCATTTCGCTTGGGGCCGACCGTCAGAGCTTGCAGCCGGACAGCTCCATTGTCCTCGGCTGCCCGCAGCATCAGCTCCAGTCCGCTCTCATCAAAGCAGTTCCAAACCGTGCGGACAAAAGCGGTCTCCACCTGGAGGTCGCTGTCCGCCGTCCAGTCGGCGGCGGACAGCAGTTCCAGGTCTGGAACCGGCTTAAAACAGCCAAGAATCTCCATTGCTCACTTGCGCAGGGGAATCAGCGTCCCCATGTTCATGATGCCGTTGGGGTCAAAGGCCTGTTTCAGCGTCTTGAGCATATAGTAGGAGGAACCGTATTCCTCGGTGACGTAATGGGCGCGGGCCTTGCCCAGGCCGTGGTGGTGGGCGATGGAGCCGCCGTATTTCAGCGTCTGCTCACAGATGATGCGGTTGACCAGGTTGTGGTACTTGTTGATCTCCTCCTCGGGCGGGCAGTCCACCACATTATAATAGTAGCAGAAGTACATATTGGTGCCGTTGATGTAGGAATGGGAGGAGTGGCCGCCGATCATGGTCAGGTCGGGGACCTCCGCCTGGAGGCGGTCCACCGTGGTCTTGTAGATGTCATAGATGCAGTCCCAGCAGCCGGAGACCTCAGTGGTGATGCCGATGTTCTTGGTGGCGTAGATTTCCTCCCGCTCCTGGGCGATCTGCTCCGGCCCCCAGTTCAGGCCGCCGTACCACTTCTCGATCAGTTTGGCGTCGACCTCCTCCAGCTCAGGGTGGGCGTCCATCATCTCGCGGATGGCGCGCTCCATTACCTCAGTGATACCGGCCGGGCCTTCGCACATCCAAATCAGGATGGCCTTGTCATCCTCCAGCCAGCCGCTGAAATGCTGCTGGGCGTCGGCGGCGTCGTACAGGCGGGCGAAGGAGGGCTTGTAACCGGCCACCATGACCTCCCGCAGGCACTCGAAGCCCAGCTTCATCTGGCTGTCGTCCAGCTTGTAACCGATGTAGCGGTTGTTCTCCGGCATATAGCGGAAAATCTTCACCGTGACCTCGGTGATGAAGCACAGCGCGCCCTCGTTGCCGCAGATGATGTGGCGGATGTCAGGGCCGACGGACCGGCGGGGCACGTTCTTGATGCGGCAGATTTGGCCGTTGGCGAACACGGCCTCCAGCCCCACGATCATGTCCTCAATGCCGCCATACAGGGTGGAGAACTGGCCGATGCTGCGGGTGGCCACCAGGCCGCCCATCTGGGCCAGGGGCTTGGACTGGGGAGAGTGGCCTGTGGTGTAGCCCATCTTCCGCAGCTCGTCGTCCAGGTACTGGAGGGGGACGCCGCAGCCGCAGGTGACCTGCATATTGTGCTCGTTCACCGTGAACTGGTTCATGCGGGAGCCGTCCATGACGATGGAGTCCTCCAGCGCGGTCTCCAGGCCGCCCTCGATGGCGGAGTGGCCGGTGCGGGGTACCGCGTTGATTTCGTTGGCGTTGCAGAATTTCAGTACGTCGGAAACCTGCTCGGCGGATTCCACATAGATGACTGCGGCGGGGGTGGGCTGCGTGTAAACGCCGAACACCTGCTCGTACTTGCGGTAGCGGTCCAGGCTGCTGTCTTTCAGTACCTGTTCATCGGTGATTACCTGGTCCTCGTTCAGGATACCCAAAAGGCCCTTCACGATCGCTTCTCTTGAGATAATAGCCATGATGATTCAATCCTGTTCTGGCCCCGGCCCGGAGCGGGCGGGTTTCCGTTTCGTGTGGTGTCCCAGAGAAAACAAAAAAGCAACTAAATGCCAGACGGGGACGGAACCTAGTTACTTCGCTCTGAAAGTTCTCTCTGTGTAACTGCGACCAGTATAGCGTACCGCTCTTGTTTTGTCAAGTAGTTTTTTTCAAAAACATCAAAAAATTGGGAGGGGATGGGAAGGCGCTCGACGCTGCGCTCAAAATGGCAGAGAAGGCGGACGAAATGGAGCGGAGGATTCGTCAGTTTAGCCAAAATGTCATTTTGCTTTTTGTCGGTTTCTTGCAAAATGTTTGCTGTTTTTTAAAAAGTAGTTGACAAACGAAAAGAATTACAATAAACTAATCTTGTTACAAAAGAGTCACAGAGAGTTCTAACGCCCACTTGGCGTTGCAACTTTTTTCTTTTGTGACACGTTCATCCTATCCTTTGGCGGGCGCGAGCCGACGGGGCGCACGGAGGCGGAGTGACGCACATGGCCGAGAGGCATTCTTTCTCACCGCTATGAGTTCAAAGGAGGAACAATTCCATGAAGAAAGGCTTTATCAAAAAATACGGGACGCTGCTGCTCCTGGCCGCAGGCGCCGGTATGATCTTCCAACTGCCCTACATCCGTGAAACCTATTACACCCAGATTCAGAACGCCATGGACCTGACCAACACCCAAATGGGTCTGTTGTCCTCCGGCTACGCCGCCATGGCCACCGTCTCCTATTTTATCGGCGGGGCCATCGCAGATAAGTTTTCCGCCCGCAAGCTGCTGACCTTCTCCTTCCTGGCCACCGGCGTTTTGGGCTGGTGGTTCTCCACCTTCCCGCCCTTTAACGTCTGCCGGATCATCTTCATCCTGATGGGCATCAGCACCATCATCACCTACTGGTCCGCCTGCATCAAGGCCACCCGTATGCTGGGCACTGAGGAAGAGCAGGGCCGTCTGTTCGGTTTGCAGGAAGGGCTGCGGGGCATCTTAAACGCTCTGGGCGTGTTCGCCATGACCGCCGTCTACGCCCACTTTGCCGCCACCAATGAGACCCTGGGCACTGCCTGGGCCATCCGCACCTGTTCCATCATCGTCATTGTCATCGGCATCCTGAGCTTCATCTTTATTGAGGACACCAAAAAGGAAGAGCAGAGCGAGAGCGTCATCGAGGTGACCAAGGGCCTGTTAAAGGCGCTGCTGATCCCCCGGGTCTGGCTGCTGGTGGCCATCATCTTCACCGCTTACAGCGTTTACGGCCTGATAGGTTACGCCAACACCTATGCCGTGCAGTATTACGGGATGTCCGCCACCATGGGTTCCACCTTGGGCGGCGTCCGCTACCTGGTCCAGGGCCTGGGCGGCATCTGCGGCGGCTTCCTGGCGGATAAGCTGCAATCCCGCGTCAAGGTCATCATCGGCGGCTGCGCCGGTCTGGTGCTGTCTTTCGTCATCTTCATCGCTCTGCCGGTACAGGGCGGTCTGGTAGGCGGCGTGATTTTCAACTACCTGTTCGGCCTGCTACTGATTTACGCCGTTCGCAGCCAGTATTTCGCCGTCCACTCCGACGCCGGTATCCCCGTGGAGATGTCCGGCCGCGTTTCCGGCATCGCCTCCTGCCTGGGCTATCTGCCCGACGTGTTCATGTACACCCTGGTGGGCGGCTGGATGGACAGCTACGGCGCTCAGGGCTACAAGATGACCTGGGCCTACGCCGCCGTCATGGCCGCGCTGTGCATCGTTGTCACACTCATCCTGAGCCGGGTCATCAAACGGTCCGAGGCGAAGCAGGCCGCGTAAGATAGTCCGTTTTTTCGAATAGCGAAGGATTCGCACAGGGAACGCTTCCGCGCCGACAGGGCGGAGGCGTTCCCGCCGCGCGCTTTCACGGGCGCACTCAGTTGACAAGATGGATTGTCTATGTTATACTAACTGAAACGGTTAGATGATGAATTTATTGGTCATTTTTCCTGTTCGAGCGGCCCGCCCCTACGGGGGCACGGGGCGCCGAGAGGGCAAAAAACGCCAGTTTTTCGCCCTCTCGAAATATCTAAAAAAATCCGTTTTTGTCGCTGCCTGTGTCAAAGGAGTTCGCCGTGAGCCATCAAAAGAAAGCAAAGAGAAAGGACGCCGCCGGGTCGCCCCCCTCCGGGGAGATCTCTGTCCGCTACGAGCTGCGCTACGAGGAGGCGTATGAGGCGCTGCGCCTCATCGTGGACCGGCGCTCTCCAAAATCCCGCCGGGTGATGGGGTACGCGCTGCTGGCGCTGGCTGTGGTCTGTGTGGTGCTGTATGCGCGCGACCCCTACGGGCTGCAATTTGCGCTGCTGGCCCTTCTGTTTGCGCTATTTTCCTTTCTGGTGCTGTGGACCCCGCATCTGCGGGCGCAGCGGGGGGCGAAGGCCATCACCCGGCGGAAAGGGTATTACCAGTACACCCTTTCCGGGAAGGGGTACGTCAAGCTGGCCAACGGCACAAAAATCGACCTGAAAGGGGACAAGGACTGCCGCGCCCACGAGACGGAGACGCTGTTCGCCATTCGGCCGGACCGGATGAACACCATCTGCCTGCCCAAGCGGTGTTTAACACCATCGCAGGTGCTTCTGGCGAGGGAGATTTTGGAATACTATAGCAGAGTTTTTAAACGTGGCGGCGAACAGGCCGACAAACGCGGTTCGTGAGCAACCCGTTTGCCGGAACGGACACCACGGCTCCCACCCCACGGCGGGCCATGCCCACGCGCCCGGAGGGGAGCCGCGGTTCCAAACGTGCGACGCCACAGGATAGCAACCGCAGCTGCGGGGGCGGAGCGCCCAACGGCTCCGCCCTGTCTGCCGCGCACGAAAGAAAAGGAGGTACGTTTATGCCAGAAAACACCACAACCGCCCCGTCCAAAAAGATAAAATGGGCCATCTTCCTGCCGCCCTGGCTGATCATTGTGGCCATCCTGATCGTCAGCTGTGTCAGCTACACCGCTTTCGAGACGGCCATGAGTACGGCGCAGACCTTCATCGTGACCAACTTCCAGTGGCTCTTTAACAGCACGACCACCCTGGCCGTGGTGCTGATGGTGGTCTCCTACTTCGCCCCCATCAGCAAGGTCCGCTTTGGCGGCTCCAAATGCCGCCCCATGATGAGTTACACCAACTACGTCTGGATCATCTTGTGTACCATCATGGCCGCAGGCATTCTGCTGTGGGCCTGCGCCGAACCCATGTACCACATCACCGCGCCCCCCACGAACATCACCGAAGGGGCCTATTCCGGCGCGTCCATTCGCTGGGCCATGCAGACGCTGTTCCTGGAGTGGACCTTCTCCCCCATGGCGATTTACGGCCTGCCGGCGCTGCTGTTCGCCTTTGTGTTCTTCAACATGAAGCGGCGCTTTGCCATCGGCTCCATGCTGGTCCCCACGCTGGGCGACCGCTGGGCCACCAAACTGACCCCCGTGGTGGACTGCATCTGCCTGTTCTGCCTGGTCTGCGGCATGGCAGCCTCCATGGGCTCCGGCGTGCTGCTGCTCTCCGGCGGCATCACCAGTCTGACCGGCATCCCCAACGGGACCTATCTTTACATCATCTGCGGTGTGGCCATCGTCGTCGCGTTCATTGCCTCGGCGGCCTCCGGCGTCATGAACGGCATCCGCATCCTGTCCACCATCAACTCCAGAATTTACATGGTCATGGGCCTGTTCATCCTGCTCTGCGGCCCCACAGCCTACATCCTAGACCTGACGGTGGAGAGCTTCGGCGGGTTCCTGACGAATTTCTTCCAGATGGGCCTTTGGACCTCCGCAGCTGAGGGCGACGGTTGGTCCCGCTGGTGGCCCAGCTTCTATATGTGCTGCTGGCTGGCATGGATGCCCATCACGGCGGTTTTCTTGGGGAAGATTTCCAAAGGCTACACCGTCCGGGAGACCATCAACGTGATTTTCTTCATCCCCGCGCTATTCAGCGCCGTCTGGATTGGCCTGTTCTCCGGCACTGCCATCAACTTTGAGCTGGCCGGTTACGGCATCTACGACGCCATGGTCGCCGGAGGCACCGAGGCGGCCACCTACGCGGTGCTGGAGAATCTGCCGCTGAGCATCATCACCATTCCCCTGTTCCTGCTGATTGTGTTCGTCTCCTTCGTCACAGCGGCGGACTCCAATACCAACGCCATGGCCGGTCTGTGTACCGAGGGCCTGACCGTGGACGACACTGAGTCCCCCATCATACTCAAAATCGTCTGGGGCGCTACGCTGGGCGTGCTGTGTCTGGTCGCCGTCTGCGGCAACGGGATCGACGGCATCAAGGAGCTGTGCAACGTGGGCGGGTTCCCTGCCGCCATCATGTTCGTGTTCTTTATCTGGGGGTGGATCAAGGTCATGATGAACCCCGCCAAATACGACACCTTCCAGGAGGATTACGACGAAAACGGCAAACCCATTCCCAGCCAGCGCCTGCCCTATGAGGGTCAGGAGGAGGCGGAGGCCAAACGGGAGGCCAAACGAGCAGCCCGGAAAGCGCGGAAATCGGCATAGCGCCGCCCCGCTGCCCCACTGAAAAATGGACCAAAAAAACCGGCGCGCCCGCATGGGGTGCGCCGGTTTTCGCCTCAAAGCAGATATTTTTCAAAGTGCCCGGTGATACCAACGTTGTGCTGCTTGACTAGGAACGCCTGCCGGTGGTTGTGTTTCAGGTACCGCTCCAGAAACCGCAGCTCGTACTGGGAGACCACAGTGTAGATGATGTGGACGTTGCTGCCGCTGTAGCCGCCGACGCCCTCCCAGCGGGTAGCGGTCCGATGGAGGGTATCCACCAGATAGCGGACGATCTCCTGGGCGTCCATCTCGCTGGGGCAGAAGATGGTCGCCTCGCTGCAAATGTTTTCCGAATGGACCCTGTCAATGACCAGAGACGTGGCAACCGCATAAATGATCGAATAAATGGCAGTCTCGATGTTCTGCGTCAGGGCGCAGATGCTGTAGACAAAGATATTGATGACGATGCTGAGCTTGCCCACGCTGAACGAGGTGTACTTTTTGGTGAGCACCAGGCCCAGCACATCCGTGCCCCCGCCGGTGAAGTGGAACCGGAGCACCAGCCCGCAGCCGTAGCCAGCCAAAAGGCCGCCAATGACGCATCCTGCCAGTGTATCGTTCAGAATCGGCTCAGAGGGGATGGGGATCAGGGTCAGGAAAACCGTTTGAAGTGTCACACATACGATAGTCTTGAGGAACACGCTCCTGCTCAGCGCCACGTAGGCGAGGATCAGCATTGGGATATTCAGGATATAACTGATGATACCTGCAATATCGAAGGGAACGTGTAGGGGAAACAGGAAAAGAATCAGCGTCCGCAGCAGCTGACTGATGCCCAGTAAATTCCCGTTATAAAGATTTTGGGGAACAATAAAGACATTGACCGCAAGCGCAAACAGAAACGTCCCGCCCAATGCGCCCAGAAATTCCCGCCAGTTCCAAGGAGATGCGTTCATCATGATTCACCTGACCATATCAATCATTTCACCCACAGAATAAAACAACTTGTTTCGTTTGTCAATCCTTTTCAAAAAGCGAAACTACATTAAATTTTGACCGCATCATGTTTTTATTTTGTGCAGAATATCCTGTCAGAGTTTGGCTTGCTCGTAATCAAACCATGGGTTCAGCACGGGAAAAGCAAAAGTGATGCTGGGCGGGGCGTCTCTCAGGCTGTCGCAGTTTACATGGGCGTGCAGGCCGCAGGCAGAGGTCTGGTGGTTCCACTGTAACAGCCGTCCCATATGAGGCGGCTGTTTGTATGTTATCTGCACGTCCGGTCGGCGTTCCGATCCTCCATGGCCTGCAAAATGGCATGAACCATCTCTTTGACTCGAAGGGCGGGGTCAGGCGCCTTGACGATGCCGGAAGTGGAGCCGGTACCGTCTGCGCCCAGATAGACGACCTTATAACAGTCCTCAGCCGTGGTAATGCCGGAGGCGATCATCACTTTAACATTCGGGTCTACCGCCTTGATGGCGCGGGTAGCCTGTATCGTGTAGTCATCGTCAGCTGTGGTACCAGTCCCGATCAGCTCGGTTGGCTCCGCCAAAATGACGTCCACACCCAGCTCAGCGACCGCTTTGGCCTCCGTAACAGAATCCGCGCAGACGATCGTGAGCAGGTTCAGTTCCCTGGCCCGGCAGATACAGGCGTAAAGCTCCGCCACCGTTTTCTGGTTTTCGGCATGGTTGAGAACCACGGCCTTCGCACCAGCTTCCACCAGCGATTCCGGCAGAATTGCCCCCATTCCGCGTCCAGGGGTAAGAGAATCCATATTTTGCGCGGTAACGATGATATGCTGCGTATGTTCCGCAATCAGACGCAAGTCTGCATAGGGACAGGTGAAGAAGATTTGCACGCCGGTCTCCTGCGCCAGCTGATCTGCCGCCAGGGCCAGCGACAGGCTCTGACTTCCGTAAAGATAAGACTTGGGATTTACAAAGAGGAAGGGGGTTTTCACAGTTTCCATAGTGTTGCTCCTGTTATTCTGCGCAGGGCGCATAAGATCGATAGAGGGCTGACGGCGCTCATCAGTGGATATAAATTTTGCCCATCACCACATTGTGGCTGAGATACCACATGGCGGACTGGAAGGTCTCGTTGTCGAAGGACTCCTTGGGGAACACCAGCACGCTGTCGTTGCCCTCCATATAGAAAGAGATGGTCTTGGGGGTGCTGACCGCTTTCTCCACCTGGTTCCAGCCGTAGTGGTTGGTGCCGCCGCCGATGGTTTCATCAATGCCGCTGTTGTCGAAGCCGTAGTGGAGATCGTTCTGGAATTTGCTCTGCTTCATGGTGTTGTTGGCCCGCATTCTCAGGCTAAGGGGGGTCGCCACCAGCAGCAGGATACCAAAGGCGCAGTAGGTCGCGGCGCCCCAGAGTGTGGTCCGGCCAAAGTAAAGCTGCATACCGCCCAGAATAATGATCGTCAGCCCAACGATGTTGATCATGAACCCGCCCAGCGTGGAGTACATATGATAGAGCAGCATATCGTAGATATATTTTGCGTTCATATTCACATCCAGCTCCGCCCTGTCAGGGGACGCAGGGGCAGTGGACTGATACTGTGTGTTGTCGTCAAAGGCAGTGCAGGCATTGGATTCCTGGTTCATGATAACGTTCCTTTCTCCGCTCAGGCGGTGCGTTTAATTGAATAGCAAGCTGTGTTTGTTCCATGCTCCGGCAGGCCATGAGGCCTGTCGGAGCATGGTTTAGGTGGGGTTCAGAGAGAGACTGCGCTTACTCGACAACCTTGTCGGCGGCCCAGCCTTCGGCGGAGTAGATGCCCTTTCTGTGCTTACGCATATAGTTGTCGAAGAAGGTGACAATGAAGGGGCACAGGAAAAGGGTGATGACGGAAGCGGTGGCGCACTGGGCGGTAGCGGAAGCGACATAAGGCTCCATGGTGGGGTCGGCCTCTGCCACAGCGGCGGGGGTCTGGGCGGAGTTCAGAGCGGTGGTGCCGATGGCAGCGCCCATGGCGTTGCGCTCCTTCTTGGGCAGCAGCAGGTTGACCACGAAGAAGAACAGGATGCCGGTGGCGGCGGAGAACAGGCCCAGGATGATGCCGGAAGCGCCGGCGGAGATGATGGTGGAGACGCTGGTCTTGGCGCCGATGGAGATGGTCATGAAGAAGGTGACGATGGGCTGGGCGGTGGCGCAGGTCTTGCGGAAACCGGCGTCCAGGTTGCCCCAAATGAAGCCGATCAGCAGGGGCGTCAGGGTGGCGATCAGGGTCATGAAGGGGATGTTCGCCAGACCGGTGGCGCCCAGGGCGACCAGGGTGAAGAAGGGGCCGTCGTTCAGGGACAGAATGGAGACAGCGCCGGTATCGGACGCATTACCAAACTGAGAGGACAGGGAGATATACAGAGAGCTGTTGGAGTTGGTGATGGCGGCGATGATGACGAAGGGGGTCAGGCCCAGGAAACCGGCGTTACCGCAGAGGGCGCCGACGATCATGCCCAGGATAACGCCCAGGGCCAGCTTGGTGGCGGTCATGACCACGCCTTTGTACAGCGGCAGGCCCACCTGGCGCACGTCGATGGCGGAGCCGCACACGATGAGGAAGAAGCCCATCATGCAGGAGTTGCCTTCATAGAACAGAGCGGTCACATAACCGACGATTTGATAAACCTGGGGACAGACGGTGGCGATGACCACGGCGATGATCAGGGGGATCAGAACCAGGCCGCAGGGGATGTTCTTCATCTTCTGGAGCAGGTCGAGATCAAGTCGCTTCTTTTCTTCTTTGTTTTCAGACATAAAGTACTTACCTCATTTCTTCAAGATTACAACGGGGGGGGTTCAGCTTGCTGATGGGATGGCCTCAGTGAGTCTGCTCGTACCCTACAATGGCGTCCACTTTCTTGCCGGAACGCTCGTTGCAGACGTAGGTGCAGTCCAGATAGGCGGCAATCAGCTCTTTGGCCAGCATATTGCCGGTCACCTGGCTGCCCAGGGTGATGATGTTGCAGTTGTTGCTCAGGCAGGCCCGCTTGGCGGAATAGACGTTGTTCACGTTGGCGGCATAAGCGCCCTTGACCTTGTTGGCGGCCAGCATCACGCCGATGCCGGTGCCGCAGAACAGGATGCCCCGGTCGCACTCTCCAGCGGCGACGGCTTCCGCCGCCCGGCAGGCGGTATGGGCGTAGATGATGTCCTTGCTGCCGAAGTCAACGACCTCGTGGCCCAATTCCTTCACGTAGGCGATCATTTCCTGCTTGAAATCTTCCGCGTTGGGGTCGCAGCCCATTGCGATTTTCATAAGTACTCTCCTCCTTCTTTTTGATATTATTATCGAGCCGCTTCCTTAAAGATGCGGTCAACGATGTCGAGAACAATGGTGTCCGTTCCGGTCAGCCCACCCTTGCCAATGATGGGGATGCCGGCATAGGCACCGGTGAGCCGCCCGATGTCCACCTGGGCGATGACGTAGTCCATTACCTCCAGGCACTGCACGTCCAGCGCATTGCAGACGTTGACCTCGGTGTCGCCGCCGGTGCAGTAGAGACCGGCGATCTGGTCCCGCTTGGCGTCCAGAACGGCTTTGACGATCTGGCCCAGATAGGCGTTGATCATGTCGGCGCACTGCCCGCCGTAGTAGTCCCGGTCCGCGTCTTCCTTGTCCAGGTTCAGCAGCACTCCATGGAGGGCAGTTTCCAGCAGGATGGCCCGGGGCGCTGGCTCCTGTTCCAACAGAGCCAGAACCTCCTGAACGGCCCGGCTGGCTTCGGCTTCCGCTGCCATACCGCCTTCGATCAGCTGGACTGGGTCGATGCTGATCCGCACGTGCCGCGGGTCCTCACAGAGGACTTCCATCTGGCGCTTGGTGACCGGGGAGGCGCTGCCCGCGGTAATCAGCACGGTTTTGCCCTGCCCGTCCACGGTGCCTTCGGGGACATTGGCCTCTTCCGCCTGGATCAGTCCCCGGCAGTAGGCCAGCTTGGCGGTAAAAGCGCCCGGGTCAACGGCCAGCACGTTCCAGTGGAGCTGAACACAGGCCTGAGCGATCGCCTGCACGTCCTCGATGCTGATGGCGTCCACCACGATGACTTCGCAGCCCTTTTCCCGCTTGGACATCAGCTTCTTGGCGATGACTTTGGGGCCTTTCAGGACAGCGTCCAGTTTCACAAGTCCCACCTGGCGGCGGGTCTGCTGCTTCAGCAGCTTGGGCACATAGTTTTCCTTCACAGGGGTGCGCACGTCCTGAGCCACGGGGGTGCGGATCAGCGCCACGCTGTCAATGACGGAATACCCGCCCACCACAACGCGGCGGGACTGAGGCATGGCAGGGACGACCACGGCAACTGCGTCGTCACCCATGGTGTCCAGCATGGCGTCGATCTCTACGCCCACGCCGCCCCGGAGGGTGGTGTCGATGCGCTTGCTGAAATACTTGACGCCCATCTTTTGCAGCGCCTCCGTAGCGGAGACAACAGCCTGATAAGCCTCGTCCTTGGGCAGCGGACGGCTGCTGGTGGAGATTAGGACCGCATCCAGCTCCTCCATTCCCTCCGCCTTCAGTGCGGCCTGCTCGTTGAAGAACACGGCAGTCCTGGCCTTGGAGCGGGCCAGCAGTACACCTGTGGTCGTCGCGCCGGTCAGGTCGTCCGCGACTGCTCCGATTTTCGGCATAGTGTTCAACCTCACTTTCTATTATATTTGCGTTGTCCGCGGTGTTTTTACTGTTCCGCGGCGTTCTTGTTGTGCTGGAGTGTGGCGTACTCGGAGACGACCCTGGTGGACTCGATCATGGAGTTGCCCTGGGCGACGCCCTTGCCGGCCACGTCGAAGGCGGTGCCATGGTCCACGGAGGAGCGGATGAAGGGCAGGCCGAAGGTCAGGGTGACGGACTTCTCAAAGTCCAGCGTCTTGCAGGCGATGTGGCCCTGGTCGTGGTAGAGGGAGAGGATGGCGTCATACTTGCCGGACTTGCCGATGTTGAACACGGAATCGGCGGGGCAAGGGCCTACGCAGTTGATGCCCCGCTCCTGGGCGGCCTTGACGGCGGGGGCCAGCTCGGTGATCTCCTCGGTGCCGAACAGGCCGTTGTCGCCGCCGTGGGGGTTCAGCGCGGCCACGGCAATCAGGGGGTTATCAATGCCGATCTTCCGCAGCTCGTAGTCGATGTCGATGACATCCTGGAGCACCACCTCCTTGGTGGCATACTTGCAGGCGTCGATGAGGGACATATGGCGGGAGACGAAGAACACCCGCAGCTTGTGGCAGGAGAACATGGTCAGCGCATAGCGGCTGTTGGTTCTCACCTGATACATCTCGGTGTGACCAGGCTCCTTGACGCCCACCAGCTTGATGGCCTGCTTGTTGATGGGGGCGGTGGAGACGGCGTCGATCTTCTTGGCAAGGCCCAGGTCGATGGACTTGTAGATGAAGTCCACCGCCATCTGACCGGCCAGCTTCTGCACCTTGCCCCACTCCAGGGAGTCGGTGTCGTAGTCGCCGGTTTCCAGAATATCGCAGGTACCGAACTCATACAGAGCCTCGGAGGGGTCGCTGATGGGGTGGAACTTGAGGGTCTTGCCCTGGCAGGCGGCGGCCTTTTCCATCACGGCCTGGGAGCCGATGACGAAGGGACGGCAGGCGTCGGCGATCTCGGAACTCAACATGGTGTCTACGCAGATCTCCGGCCCGATGCCTGCTGGGTCTCCCATAGTAATGGCGGTGACGGGCTTCCAGTTTGTTGACATGACGCATCATCCTTTCATTTTCTGAAACGAACAAGAAAATTGTCGTTTCTCAGCGGCATTTTCGAAAACGCCTTTCAAATAACAAAAATATTATAA
>JAJPXY010000014.1:746-2709 GCA_021205205.1 Clostridiales bacterium | reverse complement strand
GCGCGGCCAACAACCTGCTGGCCGCCATGCTGGATAACCACATTCAGCAGGGCAACGAGCTGGGCATCGACGTGAAGAACATCACTTGGAAGCGCTGCGTGGACATGAACGACCGCCAGCTCCGCAACGTCATCGACGGGCTGGGCGGCCGCCTCCAGGGCGTCCCCCGGGAGGACGGCTTCGACATCACCGTGGCCTCGGAGGTCATGGCGGTGCTGTGCCTGGCCTCCGACCTGAAGGACCTGAAAGCCCGGCTGGCCCGCATCATCGTGGCCTATAACCGCAAGGGCGAGCCGGTCACCGCCCACGACCTGAAGGCCGAGGGGGCCATGACCGTCCTGTTGAAGGACGCCATCATGCCCAACCTGGTGCAGACCCTGGAGCACAACCCCGCCCTGGTCCACGGCGGCCCCTTCGCCAACATCGCCCACGGCTGCAACTCCATCTCCGCCACCGACACGGCCCTGAAACTGGCCGATTACGTGGTCACAGAGGCGGGCTTCGGCGCGGACCTGGGCGCGGAGAAGTTTTTGGACATCAAGTGCCGGGTGGCGGGGCTGGACCCCTCCGCGGTGGTCATCGTCGCCACGGTGAAGGCGCTGAAATACAACGGCGGCGTCCCCAAGACCGAGCTGGGCCGGGAGAACCTGGAGGCCCTGGAAAAGGGCCTGCCCAACCTGCTCAAGCACGTGGAGAACATCACCCGGGTCTTTAACCTGCCCTGCGTGGTGGCCATCAACCGCTTCACCCAGGACACCGACGCGGAACTGAACCTGATTCGGGAGAAGTGCCGGGCGCTGGGGGTCAACGTGGTGCTCTCCGAGGTCTGGGGCAAGGGCGGCGCAGGCGGCATCGAGCTGGCCAAGGAAGTGCTGCGGCTGTGTGAGCAGCCCCACAGCTTCCAGTTCGCCTATCCCCTGCACATCCCCATCAAGGCCAAGCTGGAGATGCTGGTTCAGCGGGTCTACGGCGGCGCGGGCGTGACCTACTCCAAGGCTGCGGAACAGTCCATCGCCAAGCTGGAGAAGCTGGGCTACGGCGACCTGCCCGTCTGCGTAGCCAAGACCCAGTACTCCCTCTCCGACGACCCCACTCTGCTGGGGCGACCGGAGGGCTTCACCGTCTCCGTCACCAAGGTGAAGGTCTCCGCCGGGGCGGGCTTCATCGTGGCCCAGACCGGCGACATCATGACCATGCCCGGCCTGCCTAAGGTCCCGGCGGCGGAGCGCATCGACATCGACGAAAACGGGAAAATCGTGGGGCTGTTCTAAGCGGTCCTACCCTCCCGCCGCTCTCGGAACCGGGGCAAATTCTCCGTTTTTTGTGAATTTGCGGTGAACGCACTATTAAAATCCACTAAAAAACCGCGTTCTGCCCTTGCTCTTTGGGTGCAAATCCGCTACAATAGAGGCACAACGCGCCACTTCCGCGAGTCGCATCTATTTTTTCTAGGAGGAATTTACCATGGCATTTAATTTTGACGATCTGAAAAAGAGAGCCAACGACCTGGCCCAGCAGGCCGCCGACCTGGCCCAGACCGGAGCCAACAAGTCCCGCCAGCTGGCCGCCGTTGCCAAGCTGAAAGCCGCCAACGCCAGCGAGGAGGCCACCATCCGCAAGGCCTATGCGGAGCTGGGCAAGCAGTACTTCGCCAAATACGGCGAGAACCCCGAGGACGAGTTTGTCGCCGCCTGCGCCACCATCATCGAGGCCCAGGCCGCCATCGCCGCCAACAACGCCCTGATCGAGGAGATGTCCGCCAAGCCCGAGGAGGAGGCCCCGGTTGACGAGGAAGCCGCTCCCGCTGAGGAGGCTCCCGCCGAGGAAGAAACCGCTCCCGCTGAGGAGGCTCCCGCCGAGGAGGAAGCTGCTCCCGTTGAGGATGAGGCTCCTGCCGAAGAAGAAGCCGCTCCCGCCGAGGAGGAAGCTGCTCCCGTTGAGGATGAGGCTCCTGCCGAAGAAG
>JAJPXY010000014.1:0-736 GCA_021205205.1 Clostridiales bacterium | reverse complement strand
GCTCCCGCCGAGGAGGAAGCTGCTCCCGTTGAGGATGAGGCTCCTGCCGAAGAAGAAGCCGCTCCCGCCGAGGAGGAGTCCAAGGAGGAGTAACTACCCCTCCCCTCTGTACATTTAAAACCAATCCCCACGGGCAGCTGTCCGTGGGGATTTTTTCGCATATTTTTCTCATTTTGAGCCATACTGGAACCATCAACCGCAAAGGAGATGGAATCATGGCAAATTTGACCAGCAAGGAGCTGTCCGCGCTGAAAGACCAGCTGGACTTCGAACACACCTGCATCGTCAAGTATCAGTGCGCCTCCCAGGAGCCCAACGAGAACGCCCTGAAACAGTGCTTCGACCAGTACGCGGGGCAGCACCAGCAGAACTTCAACACGCTGCTGACCTTTTTAAAGTGAGGAGGGACCCAACATGACCGACAAGGAACGGATGACCGATTTGATTTTGACCGAGAAGAAGATGACCACCAACTACAACACCTTCGCCTCGGAGTGTACCAACACCCGGCTGCGGGACACCTTCGTGAACATGATCCGCAGCGGCCACAACACCGCCACCCAGCTGTTTGACGAGGCCATGAACCGGGGTTGGTTCACCACCACCCCCGCCGACGGCGCGCAGATCGCCCAGGCGTATCAGACCTATTCCTCCATGAACTGAGGACGCAGAAGCCCCCGCCGGGATGATATAGTCCCCTTAGAGTAGACACTCGAAAAGCAAAAATTCGAGGCTA
>JAJPXY010000051.1 GCA_021205205.1 Clostridiales bacterium | reverse complement strand
ATGAAATAGGCAGCATTTTCAGCTTTTATGCTGTCCAAATGGTTATAAATATTGGGAAACCCGATATTCGATTTGCAAACTTGACTTCCGTGGTTTGCCCAATTTCCCCCTTGCACATAGAACGAATGTTTGATATACTATCTCATTGGTAAGGAGCGCTTCCAACCATGCAAAAACAAAGCAATTCCCCTTCTGACAGCAGCTTCCGCACCTCCATCGGCGGGCAGGCCCTCATCGAGGGCATCCTCATGCGCGGCCCCCACAAGCAGGCCATCGTGGTCCGCCGCCCGGACGGCGGCATGGAGGTCAAGGAGGAACCCCTCAAGCTCATCAAGGACCGACATCCCATTCTGGGCGTACCCTTCATCCGGGGGACGGTGAACTTTCTGGACTCCATGGTCAAGGGCGTCCAGGCGCTGATGTACTCCGCCGAGTTCTACCCGGAGGAAGAGGACGAGGAGCCCTCCAAATTCGAGCAGTGGCTGGAGAAGCACCTGGGCACCGACGCCTTCAACCAGGCAATCATCTACCTGGCGGTGGTGCTGGGGGTGGGCTTCTCCGTGGTGCTGTTCATCCTGCTGCCGGCGCTGGTGTTCGGCCTGCTGCAAAACGCCATTCCCAGCTTTTTCATCCGCAACCTGCTGGAGGGCGCCACCCGTATCGTCATTTTCTTTATCTACCTCATCCTCTGCTCCAAGCAGAAGGACATGAAGCGGGTCTTTGCCTACCACGGCGCGGAACATAAGACCATCTTCTGCTACGAACGCCGCCTGCCCTTGACGGTGGAAAACGTCCGGGATATGCCCCGGCACCATCCCCGCTGCGGCACCAGCTTTTTGTTCGTGGTCATGGTCATCGCCATTCTGATTTTCTCGGTGGTGCAGGTGGAGAACGTCGTCCTCCAGCTGTGTATCAAGCTGCTGCTGCTGCCGGTGGTGGTGGGCATCACCTACGAGATCAACCGCTGGATGGGCCGCCACGACAACCTGCTCACCCGCATTTGCACCGCGCCGGGGCTGTGGATGCAGAACTTCACCACCAACGAGCCGGACGACAGCATGATCGAGTGCGCCATTGAGGCGATGAAGCGGGTCATCCCGGAAGAGGACGGCGCGGACGCCTGGTAAGAGCAAGAGAGGAGGGGGACGCTATGGCAAAAATCTACAACACCATCTATATGGATATCCGCCAGCGGCTGCGCAAGGCCGGGGTGGAGGAGGCCCAGCTGGAGGCCCGGGAATTGATTTGCTGCGCCACCGGCAAGAGCCGGGAGGAGTTTTACCGCTGTATGCAGCTCTACGCCACCACGGAGACCGAGGCGGCCATCGAGGCCTTGGTCCGGCGGCGGCTGTCCGGCGAACCCCTGGCCTACATCCTGGGCCATTGGGACTTCTACGGCCTGGACCTGCTGGTGAACCGCAGCGTCCTCATCCCCCGGCCGGACACAGAGCGGGTGGCGGAGCGGGCCATCGAAATCGCCAAAGGCTCCGGCGAACACGCCCGGGTGCTGGACCTGTGCTGCGGCACCGGCTGCATCGGGCTGGCCGTGGCCAAACACGCCCCCAACTGCCGGGTGGTGCTGGCGGACATCTCCGACGAAGCCCTGTCCGTGGCCCGGAAGAACATGGTGCGCACCGGCCTCAGCGGCCAGATCACCACATTCCAGGCCAACGCGCTGGAGCGCCACCCGGCGCTGATTTGGGATTTTAACCTGATCGTCTGCAACCCCCCTTACGTCCGCTCCGGCGACATGGCCGGGCTGGAGCCATCTGTCCGGGACTTTGAACCCTCCCTGGCCCTGGACGGCGGCCCCGACGGGCTGGAGTTTTACCGCCGGGTGGCCGCCAACTGGCGGGGAGCCATGCGCTCCACCTGCATCCTGCTCTTCGAGGTGGGGGACGGCCAGGCCGACGACGTAGAACACATTCTGGCCGCCAACGGCTACCGCAACATCCGCCGCCACAAGGACGCCTTCGGCCAGTGGCGGGGAGTCGAGGGGTCGGTCATGTGAGCGGCCCCGGAAAGGATTCGTGACACAATGGTACGCTACACCAGCGAGCGCGGCACGGAGGAACAGGCCCTGTTGCAGGAGCTGGCCCTCCAGGAGGTTCTCACCAATCGCCAAAAATCCCGGCGCAAGGGGTCGACTGCCATGCGCTGGGTGCTCCCCGTCCTCTGCGCCGGGGTCGCCGGGTTCTGCATTTGGTACGGGCAGCGGATGCGCAGCTTTGGCCGCGGCCAGATGGCCGCCGCATTTTTCGCTTTTTGCGTGGTCTATGTGGTGCTGGCGGTCTGGACGCTGCCCCCTGTGCGGGACGCGCTGACCAAAGCGGGCACCCGCATCGCCCTGCGGCGGCAGCTGCGGAGCAGTCCCCCGACGGACGACGGCTCTATCGACTATTGCTTCACCGAAACAGGTGTGGAGACCGTCTCCGCCCACAGCCAGACGACCAACGACTGGAGCGTCTACCGCTGTTGGGGAGAGACGGGGCATTACCTCTACCTGCGTATGCCCACCGGCGGGGTGTCGGTGCTGGTGGACCGGGCGCGGCTCTCCCCGGACGAGGAGGCGGAGCTGCGGGGGCTGCTGGCGGCGCTGCCGAAGGAAGAAGCGTGACTGGTTGCCCCGTGGATTCGCTCCGACAGCTTTGCCCGTGATTATTCCCACACGCCTGTAGGGGCGGCCCGTGGCCGCCCGCAGGAACCGCCTGCTTATCCTGGGCGGCCACGGGC
>JAJPXY010000037.1 GCA_021205205.1 Clostridiales bacterium | reverse complement strand
CTCAGGCGGGGGAGAAGCTTTTCCCAAAAATCAGCTGTTCATCTGCTTCCGGCGGGACAGGTTCATGGTGCCGTCCTGCATGGAAGCCAGGTCGTCCAGGCTCTTGCCGGTGCCGAAGGCCACGCAGGAGATGGCGTCGTCCGCCACCCGGGTCTCGATGCCGGTGTGGGACTCGATGAGCTTGTCGAAGCCCCAGACCAGGGAGCCGCCGCCGGTCATGACGATGCCGTTGGTGGAGATGTCGGCCACCAGTTCAGGCGGGGTGCGCTCCAGCACGCTGTGGATGGACTCCAGGATGCGCTGGGTAGGCTCCTCGAAGGCTTCGATCATCTCGGAGGAGGTGACGGAGAAGGTGCGGGGCAGGCCGGTCATCAGGTCGCGGCCCTTAATCTCCACGGACTGCTCCTCCTCCCGGGGGAACACGCAGCCGATGGAGATTTTCAGCTCCTCCGCCGTGCGCTCACCGATGAGGACGTTGTGCTTGCGGCGGATGTATTTGACCACCGCGTCGTTGAACTCGTCGCCAGCGACCTTGATGGAGGCGGACTCCACCACGCCGGACAGGGAGATGACCGCCACGTCGGTGGTGCCGCCGCCGATGTCCACGATCATGTGGCCGTCGGGCTTGGCGATGTCGATGCCCGCGCCGATGGCGGCGGCCACCGGCTCCTCGATGAGGTAGACCTTCCGGGCGCCGGCCTGGATGCCCGCGTCGATGACGGCGCGCTCCTCCACCTCGGTGATGCCGGAGGGGACGCAGATGACCACACGGGGCTTGAAGAAGTGGACCGGGGCCACCTTGCGGATGAACTCCCGCAGCATACGCTCGGTCATGTCGTAGTCAGAGATGACGCCCTCCCGCAGGGGACGCATGGCAACAATGTTGCCGGGGGTGCGGCCCAGCATATTCTGGGCCTCGCTGCCGACTTTCAGCAGCTTGCCGGTATTTTTGTCAATGGCCACGACAGAAGGCTCCTGAAGGACGACGCCCTTCCCCTTGACGTAGACCAGAATGGAAGCAGTACCCAGGTCGATACCGATGTCCTTTGCAACGCTCATTATCCACACTCCTGAACAGTTTTGAGTTTCGAGTTACGTTTAGTCTTACCAAAAGGCCGCTTGTTTAACCTTTTTGACGTATCACAAAAGGGGCGCAGACTGCCCCCATGACCATTTGCTCCTATTATAGCGGCTTGCCGTTGGATTTTCAACGGGGTTTGACAAACTTTTTTGAGAAATTTCGTCACAGGGGGCGGGAGATTTTGCACGTTCTCACCAGAGCGCCCCTCCCGCGGTTTTCCATCGCCGCCGCCCGCCGGGGACCCCGCTCCTGGCCGGGGAACGCGCCGCCGGTCACACGCCGCCGCGCGGGTCCCGTTCGATGGCCGCGTCCACATCCCGCACCTGGGAGCGAATCTCCTGGAGCCGGGCGGCCACGCCGGTCAGCGCCTGGGCCGCCTTGTCGCCGCCCTCCTTCGCCAGCCGCCCCGCCTGGTTGCAGCGGGCCAGCTTGTCCTCCAGCTTGCCGTATTCCTGGAGCAATTCGTCAAACAGCTGGTGCTGTTCCTCCAGCGCCGCCTCCTGGGCCTCCAGCTCGTCCGCCAGCCCGTTGCAGGACTGCTGGACCTCCCGCAGCATAGAGGCCAGGTCGCCGTTCTCCTTTGTTTTCCCGTCCAGCGCCGTTTGCAGGGCGGCGTTCTCCTCCCGGAGCGCGGCGTTCTGCCGGGTCTCCTGATCCAGCGCGGCCCGGAGGGCGGCGTTTTCCTGCCGCAGGGCCTTCCTTTCCTCCGCCAGGCTGTCCCGCTGGGCCTGCGCCGCCTGGAGGGCCTCCTTCTGCCGGTCGGCGGCGCTCTGGTTCCGGCGAAGCGCCTGCTCCACATCGCCCCGGTGATAGCCCCCAAAGGTGACCTTTCTGATTTGAATGTCGTTCATGCCGCTGTCCTCCGCAGGTATCTCTTTAGGCTCTGCCGCCGCAGGTTCAAAAACAGATTCATTATAGCCAAACCGGCTGTTTCCGTCAAGAGCGATTCTCCGGGCGGGCAAAATTTGCAGGGAATCAATTTTGAAAAGCTTGCGGGAAAATTGCCCTTTTTTGTAGGGGCGGCCCTTGGCCGCCCGCAGGTTTCGCGGGGGTTTCCCGGGCGGCCACGGGCCGCCCCTACAGGTGTATGGATAAAAAAGCGGACTTTTTCGCTTGTACGCAGTTCAAATAGCTTTAAATATCTGGAAATACAGCGTCTGATTCGCAAACTTGATTTCCGTTGGAAATGTCCGCCTTACATTGACATCCGCCCCGGAAAAATGCTATACTCACTGTGATAGAAAATTCTGAAAAAGAACATCTGGGTATCCCATTTTTCAGCTTTGCGTTGAAACCCCTCTGCACTCCCTGTAGGGGCGGCCCGTGGCCGCCCTTTGCAAGCAGGTGATTCTCCGGGCAGCCACGCTCACGCTCCTACATACGGGGGTTCATGTCAGAGCTGAGTAAGGGACTACCCACCAAAACCTTATCCTGTCAAAAAGAAGGTATGCACTATGAGCAACTACAAAATCAACACCAAATGCGTCCAGTCCGGCTACACCCCCGGCAACGGCGAACCCCGCCAGATCCCCATCATCCAGTCCACCACCTTCAAATACGACACCAGCGAGGACATGGGCAAGCTGTTCGACCTGGAGGCCTCCGGTTACTTCTACACCCGGCTGCAAAACCCCACCAACGACTATGTGGCGGCCAAAATCGCCGACCTGGAGGGCGGCACCGCCGGTATGCTGACCTCCTCCGG